>ONYZ01000004.1 GCA_900322175.1 uncultured Prevotella sp. | reverse complement strand
GTAGTTACACAGCTACATGGGCAGTGAATCAGTACACCATGACTTTCGTTCTTGAAAATGGCGAAGAGAACGTGGTAAAGACCCAAGACTATGGTAGCGGACTGACTGCACCTGAAGACCCTGTGAAAACAGGATTCACCTTCAAGGGATGGAGTCCTGAGGTTCCTGCTACAGTTCCTGCGTCAGACCAGACCTTCACAGCTCAGTGGGAGCGCAACAGCTATAAGCTGACATGGGATGTGGATGGTGTAAAGACTGAGAGTATGGTACTCTACGAAGCACCTATCACGAAGCCTAATGACCCTGTGAAAGATGGTTATACCTTTGCAGGCTGGACTCCAGAGGTGGCTGCGACAATGCCAGCCGAGGATCTAACCTATACTGCAACATGGAATGTTGCTCAATACACCATCATCTACGACCTAGCAGGTGGAGCATTGGCTGAGGGCATGACTAATCCCGCTTCATACACCATCGAAAGCGAGAATATCACTCTGGTTAATCCTACACGTAAGGGTTACGAATTTGAAGGATGGATTGGTACAGACCTCATAGAACCAACCATTGAGGTGACAATAGCCAAGGGTAGTATCGGAAACCGTAGCTATACAGCAACATGGAATATTCAAACTGATATCACAACACAATTGAGTGACAATAAAAAAGTTAATGTCTATGACATGAATGGACGTATAATACGTAAAAACATTTCTGTTTCCTTGTTGAACAAAGAACTTCCAAGAGGTATATACATTATAGATGGAAAGAAAATTGCAATAACAAAATAGCAGAATTAATACTTTATTAAGAGAGTGTGTCAAAGGCACACTCTCTTTGCATTATAAAGCTATTATTCACGTGCCTTTACCCAGTATATCCTGCCATGGGTTTTGCGTTCACTCTCAAGTTACTTTTGCCATATCTGATGTTTATTGGTTGTAAAGTCTGCAAAGGTAATAATATTTTTCAAATTCACAAGGAATAAGTATAAAAATTGTGCTAACTATTCATTTTTAAAGATAATTCTTTGATATTCAGGTTGTTATCACATGAATAGTGTTATAAAATCATCGTGTCTCTATTCATAAAATGGCTACTTTTTGAGTTGCAGTAAATTACTTTCAAAATAAATTTATTAATGTTTCACTATAGTAACATTAATGGAAACAGCTTGTTACTATTGTGGTAACACTATGTTACTAACACAGAAACACTTTATTACTAAATCTATTACTGTTATGTAACTGACATGTTTTCAATGTTTTAACACTATCTTAGTAACTAAAAGAAGCCTCTAAAACGGCGATTTATGAATAGTTCAACGCTATTTTTAAGGTATTATTCATAATGTAACTATTTGATAATAAGCATATAAACCGCTATTATGAATAGATATTGTGCTTTTTATATCATTTATAAGAAATTATTTTGTTATATCATACATTTTTACTAATTTTGCATCCGAAATAAATAATGCCAGCCCGAATAGCCAATCCGTTGAAGCAGCATCTTATCCACTACTTCAATCGCAAACGTTACTACGAATACCATTTTGGTCGTCGCCCCATCACCCCCGCGCACGAACAATATATCCGCCAAGCCGCCATCAGTTACGGCTGGCAGATACCAATAAAATTCAACGACTATATTGAGGATTATTTGTGGTAGTTTCATCATTATTGACTCCCTAAGGAATCAATAACGATGAATCGCCATAGCTCAAGAATCGGAAATCATTTTCCAGAGCATAATCGTATATCTTATGCCAATCGCCCTTGACGAATGCACTAACCAGCAGCAGCAGTGTAGACTGAGGCTGATGGAAGTTGGTTACCAGCATCTTTACGATGTGATAATTGTAGCCTGGAGCGATGATAATCTGAGTGCTGCTATTTAAAACCTCAAGTCCATTTACATCCATCCAGAAAATTATGGCTGCAAGTGCATCGATTGGATGAGCAACCTTGCCATTCACCTCGTCACTATGTTCCTGATATGGTTCCCATTGACTTACATGCAGTTCTTCTAAGGTAATCTTAGTGTTGCGCATAATTTTTATTCCCATATAATACAGGCTCTCTAGTGTACGAACACTGGTGGTTCCTACGGCTATAGCGTAGCCATCGTGCAGAATAATACTACGGAGGGTATTACGATGAACAGAGAAATACTCTGTATGCATCTCGTGCCCCTCTATCTCCTCGCTCTTAACGGGCTTGAATGTTCCAGCACCAACATGCAGGGTGAGTTCCTCGCGCTCTATACCATGAGCATCGATGGCAGCCAGCACCTCGGGAGTAAAGTGCAGTCCGGCAGTAGGGGCTGCAACACTGCCTTTAATCTTACTATATACCGTCTGATAAGTAGTCTTGTCGCTCTCCTGAGTCTCGCGGTTCAGATATGGTGGAATAGGCAATTCGCCCATAGCGTCGATAATCTCAGCAAAGCTAACACCGCCCGTCCATTCGAAATCGATGCAATGCGATGTGCCATGGATTGGTCCGCGAGTGCAACTAACCTCAATCTGCTGGCCCTTAACATCGATAGTACGATGCAGTGTGCCATCTTTCCATTTCTTCAAGTTGCCAACCAAACAATACCAAGAGCAATACTTGGATGTCTGGAAAATCAGTTCGTAGTCTGAAGGCAAGGCCGGCTCAAGCAGAAACACCTCGATAAGTGCCCCTGTATCCTTGTGGAAGTGCATACGTGCCTGGATAACCTTGGTATTGTTGAACACCATCAGCGCACCCTTGGGCAGATAGTTGGGCAGATTATAGAATACATCTTGAGAAACTTCGCCCTTGCGGTAGACCAGCAGTTTAGAGTGGTCGCGCTGGGCAACAGGAAACTTTGCGATACGTTCATCAGGCAGCGAATAGTTATAGTCGCTGATACGAATATGTCGTGGATCGGAATTCATAAAATACAAGCTTTAATAAAAACAAATAATAATATGTAAATAAAAACAGCTACGGGCCAGTTGCAATCCTGGCGACGATAGCATGTAGTGGTGTACTGCGAGGGATTAAGATTGCGAGGCGAGTACATACCACGGGTCAGTCGGCGATAAAGGAAGTAGACGCCTGTACCCACGATGATACCCCAGGTGAGTCCAACAAGGATGTCGCCTGGGAAGTGAACACCAAGATACAGACGGGTCCAGCAGTTGACAAGTGACCAAATTATTAAGGCAATAGAGAGTCTTCGACTGCGGGCTAGCCAACAGAAAAAAGTGGCTATACTCATAGTGTTTGACGCATGAGCCGAGAAAAAACCGTACTTACCACCACGATAGCCATCCACAATGTCGACAAGTATGCCAATCTGCGGATCGTGGGTTGGTCGCCATCGGGCCACTAAGGGTTTTACTATCTCATCATCAACAGTGCCAGCCAGGAGTACACACAACCCTGCCCCACCCAGCACTAACAACAGACGACGGAAGTTGTCGTTGTTCTTCAACACGACATAGAACAGCGACAGATATAATGGAATCCATGTCAGACCATTGGTGAGTGTTTGCACCAGACGGTCTAGATACAGCGAGTCGCTACCATTCATGTCGAGCAGCAACTGGCGGTCGATATCTTGCAGAAACTCTATCATATCACCTCTATCTTCTTAATCTCAATCCATCCTTTTTTGCCATCGGCCAAACGAACCTCGCGCCAGTTCTTCATCGAGCTGTCGGTAATAATAACCTTTGTGCCCTCGTGCAGGATAAACAGATCGGTGCCGTTCTGCGCAGGAGTGCTCTTGACGGTTACCGATGGGGCTACGACGATGGCGCCCTGACGGTACAGCAGATTCTGACGCTGCTGCCAGGCAAAGATATTACTTATCACAAAGAGCACCAACAGCACTCCACCGCCAAAGAAGCCCACCTTCTGCATCCATACTCGGACCGAGAAGAGGTAGACCAGAAACAGCACTATGACAAGTGCCAATGACACAAGAGCTGTGCGCCCCCACCCGTCGACACTCATCATGTTAACAAGCGAGCGATACCATGTAACAAAGAACATCTCGCTCTCAGGTACAATCTTGTCGATAGTCTTGCTGCGGGCTATCTGCAGGTTAAATCTTATGTCACCATCACCAGGCGAGATTAACAATGCGCGCTCGTAATTAAGCACAGCACGGGTGATATTCTCTGTGCGATAGTAGGCATTACCCAGATTATAGTATATCTCGGCCGAAGCTCCCTGCCTGAGCAGAGACTCATATTCATTGATGGCCTTCTGAAAATTACCGTTGACATAGGCGCTGTCGGCCTCGGCCTTAGTGGCTGCGCCAGAGGAAATTGGAAAGAGGAAAGATGAAAGAGATATGATTGTAAATAGAATCAGTGAACGAGATATTTTCACTCCACTTTCCAAATTCTTCTTTCCTCCCCTTTTCATCGTCTCTTCAATCTTCTCAATGGCCAGCATTGCCTTATCGTAAACCTTATTCATATTTCCCTTTGGATCGCCAGGAGCATAGCGCTCAAACTCACACTCATCGATAGCACCGATAAACTTGTCGATAATAGATTGATGAACGTTGCGCTCGGCCAACTTCTGACTGATATTATCATGCGAAAGCTGGGCCACAGGGATGTTGAGTTTGTCGCCAACATAGCCCCAGAGTGCACGCAGCACTTCGTCGTAGAATTCGCTTGGTTTATTATCAGTCATCAGGCGAGCAGCCAACTTCAGTCGTTTGGTGGCAACCTTGTTGGCCTTCTTACCACGCATCTTTGTAACGTTGGCATTGTCGATGGCGCGCTGGCGGAAGATTACAAACAGGGTGATAAACACAATTATCAATGCAACGATAATGCCCCAATAAACACCCGAACCGAAGAAGAAATCACCAGTATGATGCTGCTTGGCATCGCCTGTCTTGATAAAGCGGATATCCTTGTTTAGCTCGTCTACGCCATCACCGGTAAAGTCGCTGACCGAACCAGTGCCAGAACCTTTAGCCACATCCAGATGGAAGCCTTCGCTCTTAACAGTCTCGTAGCGCTTGGTAGCTGTATCGAAATAGGTAAACTCTACCGGCGGGATTTCGTACTGGCCCTGATGGCGAGGCACGATAAGCATATCGTAAATCTTAGAACCCTCAATACCTGCGGTGGTAAGCTTGGTCTGATCGGTAACTTTAGGCTCGTACTTGTCGAAGTCCTTTGGCAGATTAACAATAGGCTGCTTAATCAACTTAAGGTTACCCGTACCGCTTACGATAACTCGCAGGGTTATAGGCTCGTTGGCTTTAGTCTCGGTCTTGTCGAGCTGGGCAGTGATATTAAACTTGCCAACTCCACCCGAGAATGAGGCTGGGCGCTGTGGCAGCGGATCAACCTGAATCTCAATGCCTGGAGCCTCTATCTTCTTCTTAACCTCAACATAACCCGAACCACCATTGAAGAATGCTTCGAACGGATCAATATTACGGTTCTGCTGAATTACGATACCCTCGAAGGTAATGGCAGGAATCTGCAGTTTGCCTGTTGTCTGTGGGAACATCACATATTGACTCCAAGTGCAGGTACGATACGGACGACCGTTTACACTCTCGAGAGAAAACGACTTCTGCTGCGGCAGGTCAACCTCCTGAGTATAGAAACTCTTCAGGTCGGGCATATCGCCACGTAGCTGCGACAACTGTACCTGCGTATATACCTTATATGTAAGCAGAATAGGCTCCTGTTCAAACACACGCTTCTTGTTGGCCGAGACCTTGATAAACAAGTCACTGCCTGATATTCGGCTACCCATATCGCGAACCTCCTCGCCCTCGTTGCCACTATTCTGACGAGAATTGTTGCCAATTGAGCCTACCACCTTAACAGTAAGGGTGTTAGAGTGTATAGACTTACCGTCTACAACGGCTCGCGCAGCGGGTATGGTATACGATCCGCCCTTGGTAGCAGCCACTATATAAGTATAGGTGACAGATGATGACTGGCTGGCGTGACCGTTGATAATCTGATAGCTTGATTGCATCGACTTGTTTGGACCAATCAGCACCTCAAGCTCTGATGGGATGTCGCCTGCACGGAAGTCGGATACATTCTGTGTGTTTACGGTATAGGTAAGACGGAACTGCTCGCCCACCGCAACACGCGATGGTGCAGAGGCTGTAAGCGTCTGAGCCTGCAAAGTAAATAATGAACAGTTGACGGTGAATAATACCAGCAGTACTCTCACCATCACATTTACCCTATCTAAAGTTAGTTTCTTCATCATCGAATTCTTTCAATCTATCATTTACCAGTTTTTCTGTACGGCACGGCGCTGGGGCTGCTGTTGAGCCTTCTTCATCTTGTCCTGCGTCATCTTTTCGTTCTGAATGGCGGCATTCAACAGTTGCTCTGCATTATCCTTACTCATCTGAGGTTTCTGCTGCTCCTGCTGCTTGTTGTCCTTCTTATCTTGTTTCTGGTCTTTCTGATCGTCCTTCTTCTTATCATCCTTTTTGTTCTGATCGTCCTTGTTCTGCTGGTTCTGCTTCTGCTTTTCGTCCTGTTTCTTCTTCAGATGCTTGCAGAGCACCAGGTTGTAACGGGTTTCGTCATCGTTAGGATTATTGCGAAGAGCATTCTTGTAGGCCTCGATAGCCTCGCCATACATCTTGTGGGTCTGACAGATTACTCCCATGTTGTGATATGCAGCAGCCTTGCGCAGTGGGTTGGTCTCGATACGACTAGACTGTTCAAACTGCTGTACAGCAGCCGAGTCCTTCTTCTGCGCCATCAGCGCATTGCCCAGATTATATGCAGCCTGTGGATTCTTGGGATTCTTTTCTACAGCCTTGCGATACGATACCTCTGCCTTGTCGTACTGACCAAGTCGGAACTGCTTGTTACCCTCACGGATATACTGGCGGTCAGTCTGAGCATAAGTGGAGAGAGGAAGGAGGAATGAGGAAAGAGACAACACTGCCAAAACAAACATTTTCATAGAAAGAGTCTTTTCTTTCCATCTTCCACTTTCACCTTTTCTGTTAAACAGCGACAGACGCTTGAGCAGAGGATTGCGACGGTCGAAGATACAAATCTCGAGTATCAGCAACAGCAATGCCAGAATAGCTACTGCCTGGAACTGTTCGTCGAACTCGCTGTATACGGTGCTTGTGGTCTCCTTCTTGGCCAACTTATCCAGTTCCTTGTCCAACTGGTCTTGAGCGGCGCTGTTGTTCTCTACGTGAATATATGCTCCACCGCCGGCCTGAGCCACCTGGCGACACATATCTTCATTGAGTGCCGACATAACGGTATTGCCTGTATTGTCTTTCATATAGTCGCCAGTGCCTGGGATAGGGATAGGCGAACCATTGGTAGAGCCAACACCTAATACATATACTCGCATTCCGGCATCCTTAGCAGCTTTGGCTGACTCGAGTGCGCCACCCTCGTGGTCCTCACCGTCTGTAATCACGATTATTGCCTTACCAATACCTTCCTCCTGAGTAAAACTATGTGTGGCCATATCAATAGCACGTGCGATATCTGTACCCTGAGTAGCCATCATCGAAGGGTCGATGCTAGACAGAAACATCTTGGCCGAAACATAGTCGCTGGTGATAGGCAACTGAACAAATGCATCGCCAGCAAATACGATGAGACCTATCTTATCATTAGTAAAGTGGTCAACCAGATTCTCTACCATCATCTTACTACGGTCCAGTCGGCTAGGCGTTATATCCTCGGCCATCATCGAATTACTGATATCCATAGCAATGATGGTCTCAATGCCCACACGCTGCTCGTTGTTGATCTTAGTACCAAACTGCGGACGAGCCAGCATCACAATGAGCAATGCCAATGCGCCCTGAAGAATCCAGAATTTCACCGACGGACGGAATCGCGACACATCGGGCATCAGTTCGCGCAACAGCTTGGGATCGCCAAACTTGCGCAAGCGTTTCTTCTGATTGCGATACGTAAGGAAACGGATGATAGCCAGCACTGGTATCACCGCCAACAGATAGAGATATATAGGGTCTGCAAATCTAAACATATTATGGTATCCTCCTAAATATAGTTACACGCAGCAGGATTTCGAGCAGCAGCGCCAGCACAGCCACAAGCGCAAACGGCTGATATGCCTCGTAGCGTTTCGAGAATGTCTTGACGTTGAGTTTGCTCTTTTCCAACTGATCGATTTCCTTATAGATATTACGAAGTTCCTTGGTATTGGTGGCACGATAGAAGTCACCCTCGGTAGCTGCAGCTATCTCGCTAAGCGTCTTGGTATCTATCTCCACAGGAATGTTGACATACTGCACACCGCCAGCCACAGGCATAGGATAAGGTGCAATCTTGTTGGTTCCCACGCCAATGGTATACACACGGATGCCCAGACTCTTGGCTATCTCGGCAGCGGTCGATGGCGAGATGTCGCCACGGTTGTTACTACCGTCGGTCAGCAGAATCACCACCTTGCTCTTGGCCTTCGAATCCTTCAGACGGCTCACTGCGTTGGCCAGTCCCATACCGATGGCGGTACCATCTTCGATAAGTCCGCGGGCAGCAATGTCAGTACGTACATTCTGTAGCAAATTAAGCAGCGATGTATGGTCAGTGGTCATCGGGCATTGAGTAAACGATTCGCCGGCAAAGATCACCAGTCCAATATTATCATTTGGACGTCCGATAACAAACTCGCTGGCCACCTGCTTGGCAGCTTCGATACGGTTAGGACGAAGGTCCTCGGCCAGCATACTGGTCGATACGTCCATCGCCAGCATGATGTCGATACCCTCAACGGTCCTGCTGTCCCACGAGTTATGTGTCTGTGGACGAGCCAGAACCAATACTATCATAACAAATACCAGCAGTCGGAGCAGCATACTGAGAGGCATCAGCGTAACCTTCCAGCTCTTGGGCGCATAGCGGAAGGCGAAAGTATCACTCATCCGCAGCGTGGGCTCGGTTTTCTTTCTGTACATCACATACCATATTATATAAGGTATGATGAGCAGAAGCAACAGCAGATATTCTTTATTGGCAAATTCCATTTCTTAGTCTTTAATTCAATAACTGATAAAGGGTGAAGGCCACATAGCCGAACAGGGCTGCACAAACCACCGAGATAACAGTGATGACAGTCTTAAGTACTCGGCGCGACTTCTGTGTACGCTGATCTTCGGCAGAAAGCTGTGGCTTTACGGTTTCCTCAACAGGCTGTGCCTCGAGCTTAGTCTGATTGATAAAGTCGATGGCGCTAACCAGATTCTTATCGTTCTCGTTGATAAGCGTAGAATACTTGGCAAACTTCACCAGGTCGGCTGTAGTGAATAGCTCGCGCAGTTCGTCGAGTGCCTTCTGATCCTGCGATGCGGTGAGTCGCTCGATAATCTCGCTACTGGTCATCTCCATAGCGCTGAATCCGTAGCGCTCCTCGATATACTTACGCAGAGTGTCGGTAAGCTTGGTGTAGTACTCCTTCGAATTCTCCGATGCCACCATCTTGTCGGCCTTAATCTGCTCGATTTCCTGCATAGCCTTCTGGTGTGGCAACAGGCGCTTCACAATACGGATATGAGTGATGATGGGCTTGTTGTCGCGCAGACGTAAGTACAGATAATAGCACACAGCCAGTAGTACCAGCATCAATACACTGAGCCAGAACGGCAGACTCCACTCGCTCCAGAGGAACGGATTGTCCTGGACATCCTTGGGACCGAAGAACTGGTCTACTTTGGTAGTATCTACATCGATGGTAAGCACCTTGAGTGCCAGACTCTTGCTCTTATACTGCTTACCGTCCACCTTTACGGTCATAGGCGGCAGATAGTACAGAGTGTCGTCAAACGATGTCAGTGTGTAAACCATCGAACGTGCCTCGAATCCGTCGCCAGCATCCTTTTTCTCTTCCTTACAAGCTAACACCTCAACACCAGGAGTAATCATCTGTGTGGGCTGGAACTGAGGGAACTCAACCTTAGCTGAAGGCTGAACAGTAGTAGTCAACTTGAGATGAGTCTGCTGGCCGACAAAGATCTGAATCGAGTCAATCTCTGCCTCGATAGATACTTGTGCCGACATCAGCAAAGTACTGGTTATGAGCGATATAAGAAGAATTAATCTTTTCATCAGTTACGCTTTTTAAATAGCAACAGCAGCGATTTCACAAAGTCCTCATTAGTGGCTATGCTCACGCTGTCTACATTGCTCTTATTAAAAGTATCCTGCAACTGTGCCTGACGGGTCATCCAATATTTATTGTATGCCTGGCGCAGTTTTTTGGAACTTGTGTCTACATATTGCTCGTAGCCCGTCTCGGCGTCAACCACCTTCATCAGTCCCACATCGGGCAACTCGCGGGCGCGCTGGTCGTACACCTGAATAGCCACCACATCGTGCTTACGATTGGCTATCTGCAGCGACTGCAGAAAATCCTCGCGCACGTAGAAGTCGCTCAGGATAAAGGCTGTGGTGCGGCGCTTCTGAACACTCGACAAGAACTCGATGGCCTGTTTTACGTCTGTACGCTTCGATTCCGGCTCAAAGTCCAGCATCTCGCGAATGATATACAGTATATGCTTGCGGCCCTTCTTTGGCGGAATGTACTTCTCTATCTTGTCAGAGAAAAAGATTACACCAATCTTATCGTTGTTCTGTATAGCACTGAAGGCTAGTGTGGCGGCAATCTCCGTCACCATGTCGCGCTTCATCTGCTTCTGGGTTCCGAAGTCGAGCGATCCACTGACGTCGATCATAAGCATCACCGTCATCTCGCGCTCCTCTTCGAACACCTTGACATAAGGACGATGGAAACGAGCTGTCACATTCCAGTCGATATCACGAACATCATCGCCGAACTGATACTCGCGCACCTCGCTGAAGGCCATACCCCTACCCTTGAAGGCAGAATGGTACTGACCGGCAAAGATGTTTGAACTCAAGCCACGGGTCTTGATCTCGATCTTACGGACTTTCTTTATGATCTCAGAGGTTTCCATCAGGGCACTTCAACCTTATTGATAATCTTCGAAACAATTTCCTCGCTGGTGATGTTGCTTGCCTCGGCCTCGTAGGTCAGTCCGATACGATGGCGCAGTACGTCGTGAGCCACAGCACGAACATCCTCAGGCACTACATATCCGCGACGCTTGATGAAAGCATAAGCACGGGCAGCCTTAGCCAGATTGATGCTGGCACGAGGCGAACCTCCAAACGAAATCATATCCTTAAGATCCTTCAGACCGTAGCGATCTGGATAACGGGTTGCAAATACGATGTCGGCAATGTACTGCTCGATCTTTTCGTCGATATATACCTCGCGAACCACACTGCGAGCCTTCAGTATCTCGTCGGCTGTGGTCACTGGGGTTACGGTTGGCATTTCGCCTGTAATGTTCTCACGGATAATCTTCTTCTCCTCGTCGAGTGTAGGATAGTCGATTATCACCTTAAGCATAAATCGGTCTACCTGTGCCTCGGGCAATGGATAGGTACCCTCCTGCTCGATTGGGTTCTGTGTAGCCATCACCAGGAATGGGTTTGGCAGACTGAATGTCTGACTGCCGATAGTAACCTGTTTTTCCTGCATAGCCTCAAGCAGTGCACTCTGCACCTTGGCTGGGGCACGGTTGATTTCGTCGGCCAATACGAAGTTGGCAAATACAGGTCCCATCTTTACCTGGAACTTCTCGTCCTTCTGCGAGTAGATCATGGTACCGATAACGTCGGCAGGAAGAAGGTCTGGGGTAAACTGGATACGACTATACTTCGAGTCGATCAACTGCGAAAGGGTCTTGATGGCTAAAGTCTTAGCCAGACCAGGAACACCTTCCAAGAGGATATGTCCATCACTCAACAAACCTATAAGAAGTGAGTCGACCAAATGCTTCTGACCAACAATCACGCGGTCCATTCCACTCACAAGATTTGTTACAAATGCGCTTTGTTGTTCAATCCGGATATTCAGTTCTCGGATATCAATAGCTTCTGCCATAATATTTATATCTTTAATTGTTTTCTAAAATTTGACTGCAAAAATACTTTTTTTATAGCACTTAGCCGCTATTTGTCTGTCTAAATAATATTAAAAAAGTTTCCTAAAACCTAAGTTTTAAGAAACTTTTTCATTATTTGCAGTTTTAGTCGGCTGTTACGGCCTTCTTTTTCTTCTTCAACTCCAATTTTGGAATCTTTATTTCTTGTCCTACTTTGAGTGGAGTAGATGCTTTGATGTTGTTATAAACCTCGATATAGCACTCCATATCAGGACCAAGACTACGGCGTGAAATATTTACAAGATCATCACCTTCTTTTACCTTGACAACCTTGGCAGTTCCAACAATACGATAGGCTCCGAGTCGTACTCTTATGTCCATCGCGCCGTAGTTATCCGATGCTGTGGCTTTTGTATCTGCGGCAGCCTTTGCCTTTTCGTCTGCTTCGGCCTTAGCTTTGGCAGCAGCGTCAGCTTTTGCCTTTTCTTCGGCTGCAGATTTGGCCTTTGCTTCTTCCTCGGCTTTTGCTTTTGCATCAGCCTCGACGGGTTTAGCGGCTTCGGCGGCTGGTTCTTTGGCTACAGGCTTTTCTGCCTTTGGCTTTGGGGCTGCGGCCTTCTCTACGTCGGCCTTCTGTACATTTATCACTGTACCTTCTTCGGCAGCTGCCATCAGGGATTCGTATGGGTAATAGTTGCCAAGGAAGTATCCTCCGACCACACCTACTATCAGTGCTAGCAATGCCAAGAGCCACTTGCCACCCGACTTGCCTTCGCGGGTAGACTCAGTTTCAAACTCGGTCTCGTCGTCTTCTTCCTCGGTTTCGTCGTCATCTTCTTCAGGAACTTCTTCCTCTGCTACTGGGGCTACAAGCTCTTCCTTCACCTCACCGAATGTTGATGCGGGTTCTTCGTCGGCAGACTGATTCATGGGTTCGGGCTCAACTACAGATTCAGGCTCAGCTGTTGGCTCTGATTCTGCGAGAGACTCCTCTGCTACTGGTTCTTCGGACTGAGGAGCAGCAACTGACTCTATTACCCATTCCGGTATCTCTTCATCTGCAATTTCCTCTAACACCTTAGGACCATTTGACTCAGCAATCGGCTCTGGTTCAGGCTCAGCAATCGGCTCGGGCTCAGGCTCGGATTCATCATTAATATCGTCGTCGAAATCGTCGTCGACCTCATCATTGGTTTCACCATCAAGTTCTACGATTGGTTCTACGTCTGGCGTTGGGGCGTCAACAGGGTTATCAACTGGGACATCATCTCCCAAACCGAAATCTACCAGCGGCATTGATGAATGATCATCATCAGAAACTGGCTCTGGTTCTACCTCTACCTCAGGTTCATCAGTAACGGATGAGAACAAGTCGTCAAAGTCTACGCCATCATTCAGAACAACTGTCTCAAACTGTGAGAATGGTCTGTTTACCAATTCCTTCAACACAACATCTGGTGTATAGGTTATCTTGGCATGGCCCCCTATCAACACACGCTCACCGGTGTTGACATTGACACTTTCGCGATCTTCGACATCAATGATTTTAAATGTGCCAAGCCCCTTAACCTTGACACTCTTGTCTGTTTCTAAATGCTGCTGAATGATTTCAAACATGGCGCTTACAAACTCGCTTGCGTCGCGCTTGTTCATTTGCTGCTTCTCTATCAGCACATTGGCCAACTCTTGTATCGAAATCTTTCCCATCACTCGGCTCCTCCATTCTTTACACGTTCCTTCCAACTTACATTAGGCTTGAATGTGAGCACCAGTTTCGGTGGTACCAGCATGCGCTGTCCGGTTGAGGGATTGACCATGATGCGCTCCAGCTTCTTTTTCACCTCGAATGTACCGAAATTAGGTATCAGCACTGAGTTATCATCCTGAAAATGGTCACCCATTGCCTCTACAACATTATTCACAAACTGCTGGGTCTCGTCGGCCGAGTAACCAGTGCGCTGTGCCAATTCTGTGATAAAGTCTTTATTGTTCATTTTGTTTTAATGATTGTGGTTCCGTAAATATCAAATTCTTCCGAATCCGTAATTTTCACGTCGTAAAAGTTGCCAACAGTGAGTTCTGCCTCGATTGCTGGGATAAGTACCTCGGGATCTACCTCGGGCGAGCAGTATTCTGTTCGGCCGATATAGTAGTCGCCCTCCTGGCGGTCGATGATGACCTTGAGCACCTTGCCCACCTTTTCGGCTTCCAGTTCGGTACTGATGTTCTGCTGTATTCGCATTATCTTGTCGAGTCGGGATTGCTTCACATCCTCGGGTACATCATCCTCAAAGTTGTCGGCCGAATATGTACCTTCTTCCTCAGAATATGCAAAAGCGCCCATACGCTCAAAGCGAGCCCACTTTACAAACTCCTTCAACTCCTCAAAATCCTGGTCGGTCTCGCCGGGGAATCCCACCATCAGTGTGGTGCGGATGTGTATGCCGGGCACCTCTTGGCGCATACGACGGACCAGTTCGTATGTCTCCTCCTTAGTCACGTGGCGGCGCATACGGCTCAGCATATTGTCCGACACATGCTGCAGGGCTATGTCGAGATACTTACATACGTTCTGCTTCTCGCGGATTACACGTAGCAGATCCCATGGGAAGTGTGTGGGATAGGCATAATGCAGACGAATCCACTCTACACCTGGGATGTCGGCCATCTGCTCGATAAGTTCAGCGATGTGCTGCTTACCGTCCAGATCAACACCATAATAGGTCAACTCCTGAGCGATGACATTAAACTCCTTGGTGCCCTGACTTACCAGATAGCGCACCTCGTCGAGTATCTCCTGCATGGGGCGACTCTGATGTTTGCCCGTTATCAGCGGGATGGCACAGTAGGCACAATGGCGGTCGCAGCCCTCGCTTATCTTGATATAAGCATAGTGGCGCGGTGTAGTGATATGACGCTTACCCTCGCAGGCATCAAAGTCCTCACCTTCTAAATCCTTCAATAATTTCTTATAGTTGAACTTGCCGTACCATCCGTCCACTTCGGGTATCTCGCGCTCCAGATCGGCCAGATAACGCTCTGACAGACAACCCATTACAAACAGCTTCTCGATACGTCCTTCGGTCTTGGCCTGGGCAAATTCCAATATAGTATTGATGCTCTCCTCCTTGGCGTCGTTGATAAATCCGCAGGTGTTTACCACCACGATTTCGCCCTGCGGGTCATCGCTATCGTGAGTACACTGATAGCCGTTGGCCTCAAAGAGTCCCATCAGTATCTCAGAATCTACCAGATTCTTTGAACAGCCCAATGATATAAAATCTATCGTCTTCAAATCCTATGCACTAAGTCTTTACAACAAAAAGAACAAACATGCAGCGAAAGCGCCACAACATAATCCAATAACAAGACCTTCGATAAATGTCTTCTTTTTCATATTCTGAGTATCAATTATTAAACAACGAATCTACAAACTGACGCTTATTAAACAACTGCAGGTCGGTCATACCCTCGCCCAGTCCGATATACTTAACGGGCACTTTTAGCTGGTCTGATATACCGATTACCACACCGCCCTTGGCTGTGCCGTCGAGTTTAGTGATGGTCAGCGATGTGATCTGTGTGACGGCAGCAAACTGCTTGGCCTGCTCGAATGCGTTCTGTCCGGTCGAACCGTCGAGCACCAGCATCACCTCGTCGGGAGCCTCGGGCAGCACCTTCTTCATCACGTCCTTTATCTTCTTCAGCTCGTTCATCAGTCCCACCTTGTTGTGCAGACGGCCGGCTGTGTCTATCAGTACCACATCGGCACCATTGGCTTTGGCACTCTGAAGTGTGTCGAATGCCACACTGGCGGGGTCGCTACCCATCTGCTGTTTTATCACGGGCACTCCTACCCTTTCGCCCCAGATGCAAAGCTGCTCTACAGCTGCTGCACGGAATGTGTCGGCAGCACCAAGATATACCTTCTTGCCAGCCTGCTTAAACTGCCAGGCCAGTTTGCCGATGGTGGTTGTCTTGCCCACACCGTTCACACCTACTACCAATATCACGTATGGTTTATGGTCGGCGGGCAGATCCCAGTTGTCATTATCTTCGCTGTTGTTTTCGGCCAACAGTTCTGCTATCTCCTCGCGCAGTATTCTGTTGAGTTCGGATGTGTTTACATACTTATCACGAGCCACGCGCTCCTCGATGCGACGGATAATCTTAAGGGTGGTATCTACGCCCACATCACTGGTAATGAGCACCTCTTCCAGATTGTCCAATACGTCATCATCCACCTTCGACTTGCCGGCTATGGCACGTGCCAGTTTATCAAACACACTAGTCTTGGTTTTCTCCAGACCTTTGTCTAGAGTTTCCTTCTTATCCTTACTAAAAAATCCAAATAATCCCATATTGCAATAATTTCGATTGCAAAGGTAGGCAAAAATTGCGACACGACCAAAAAAAGAGGCCGCAAATTTATTTGCGACCTCTCATTTTCCTTATTTTGTATTAGTTCTTACGTCCCTTCGGTAGTAAGCGGCTACACCGATTACTTGAAGAAGTCCTTTACGGCCTCATTTGGAACCATCTGCTCATCGAAGATGTAAGCACCAGTCTTAGGGCTCTTAACCATCTTGATTACCTTTGAATAAGCGCGACCATCCTTTGAGCCTTCGTGGAGGGTAGCGACGGTTTTCTTTGCCATATTTCAGTCGTATTATTTAATCTCCTTGTGAAGAGTCATCTTCTTCAGGATTGGGTTATACTTCATAAGCTCCATACGCTCTGGCGTATTCTTACGATTCTTTGTGGTAACGTAGCGGCTAGTACCGGGCATACCACTGTTCTTGTGCTCTGTGCACTCCAGGATAACCTGAACGCGATTACCTTTTGCTTTCTTACTTGCCATGATTTTAATCTCCTATCACTTTAATGTCCTTCCAGTCTACAAATCCTTTGGCAACAGCCTGCTTCAAGGCAGCATCCAGACCTACTTTATTGATCATACGAAGACCAGCAGCGCTAATCTTCAACTGAATCCAGCAAGCCTCCTCTACATAGTAGAACTTCTTGCTGAAAAGGTTGACGTCAAAGCTTCTCTTTGTACGGTGCTTTGAGTGAGACACATTGCAACCTATCTGTGCCTTCTTTCCTGTAATTTGACAAATCTTAGACATTTCTATCTACCTTTTTACTTGTGATTTACACTTACTTATTCCAAACAGCTTGCAAAATTACACATTTTTATTGTAAATCAGATAATTACGCGCGAGGAAAATTAAAGAATTAATAATTTTTAACCTTCTTGACCAGCTTTGGGGCTTTCTTCCTCCTTCAAATAGCCCAAAAACATCTCCATAGCGCGATTGGTAGCGATGGCCAGATTGATGTCGCGGCCATAGTCTTCCTCCAGTTTCTTTGTCACTACTCGCTCTTTGCTTCCGCAGGCTATCCAGATGGTGCCCACGGGTATCTCTTTGGTGCCTCCGGTAGGGCCGGCAACGCCTGTGGCGGCGATGGCGTAATCGGTGTTGAGTGTGGTGCAGGCGCCCTTTACCATAGCTATCGCAACTTCCTCACACACAGCTGTTTTCTCTTCAAGCAACTGATGATCAACACCCAGTAGATTCTCCTTAACCTCATTGACATACGAGATGATTCCGCCCTTGAAATACTTCGATGCGCCAGGCACTGCAATGATTGCCTCAGCGATACGTCCGCCCGTACAACTCTCGGCAGTACTTACGGTTTTTTCTATCTCCCAAAGGATTTCACTCACCTCTCTACTTGTAATCTTACTTTCAAAATCCATCTATTTTAATCTTTAATGTTCAATATTCAATGTTCAATGTCACTTAAATGTTACTTTACTGAATGCTGGGGCGTTGATGTCGCAGAACTGCTTGTCCTGATACTTGTAATAGCCCACTATGCCGATCATGGCGGCATTGTCGGTGGTGTAGCTGAACTTGGGGATGTAGATAGTCCATCCATAGCGCTTCTCGGCGTCGTAGAACGCGTTGCGCAGTCCGTTATTGGCACTCACACCGCCGGCTACAGCTACGTGCTTTATGCCGGTCTGCTTTACGGCTTTCTTCAGCTTCTTCATCAGTATGTCTACGATGGTCCACTCCAGCGATGCAGCGATGTCCTCCTTGTGCTTCTCGATGAAGTCGGGATCCTCGGCCACCCACTTCTGCATAGAGTACAGGAACGATGTCTTCAGACCCGAGAAACTGTAGTCCAGACCGGGGATGCTTGGCTCGGCAAACGTGAAGGCCTTGGGATTACCCTGACGGGCCAGTCGGTCGATGATAGGGCCACCGGGATAGCCCAGTCCCATCACCTTCGAGCACTTGTCGATAGCCTCGCCGGCTGCGTCATCGATAGTCTGACCTAACACCTCCATATCGTTGTAGGCATTCACCTTGACTATCTGCGAATTTCCGCCCGATACCAGCAGGCATAGGAATGGCAGTGGCGGCTGGTGCTGGTCGTCCTCGCTCTCACGTATAAAGTGTGCCATCACGTGTCCCTGCAGATGGTTCACGTCGATCATCGGTATGCCCAGCGAGCGGGCAAATCCCTTGGCAAAGCTCACTCCTACCAGCAGCGATCCCATCAGTCCAGGACCGCGTGTAAATGCTATGGCCGTCAGCTGTTCCTTGGTTATACCAGCCTTCTTGATAGCCTGGTCAACCACAGGCACCACGTTCTGCTGGTGGGCTCTGGATGCCAACTCGGGCACTACTCCACCGTAAGCCTCATGTACAGCCTGCGAAGCCGTAACGTTCGACAGCAGTACGCCATTCTTAAGCACCGCAGCCGACGTATCGTCGCAACTCGACTCTATACCTAATATATATATATCCTTCATAATTGTCAATTATCAATTGTCAATTATCAATTAGTACGTAAGCACCTCTACTCCATGTTCTGTCATCACCAGCGTGTGTTCCCACTGAGCACTGGGCTGTTCGTCTTCTGTGATTACCTCCCATCCGTATGGATCGTCGGAATCGATAAACACCTTCCATGTGCCCATGTTGATCATTGGTTCGATGGTGAACACCATGCCGGGCACCAGCAGCATACCTGTGCCGCGATGACCGTAGTGATTTACGTCGGGATCCTCGTGGAATTTCAGTCCCACACCGTGTCCGGCCAGATCGCGCACTATTCCGTAGCCAAACTGCTTGCAGTGCTTCTCGATGGCGTGACCTATGTCGCCCACAAAGCCATAGGGCTTGGCTGCCTCCATACCTATCTCCAGGCACTCCTTAGCCACGCGCACCAACTGCTCCTTCTCGGGACTGGTCTTGCCGATGATAAACATACGGCTGGCATCGGCGTAATATCCGTCGAGGATGGTGGTAAAGTCAACATTGATGATATCGCCCTCCTCAAGTACATCCTCCTCCTTGGGTATGCCATGGCACACCACCTCGTTGATAGATGTGCAGACCGACATGGGGAATCCCTCGTAGTCGAGACAAGCCGGTATGGCCCCGTTCTCCTCGCACACACGGCGACAAATCTGGTCTATCTCCAGCGTGTTCATGCCGGCATGTATCTCACTAGCCACCGCGTCGAGTACAGCGGTATTTACCACACCCGCCTTGCGGATGCCTTCTATCTGTTCGGGGGTTTTAATCAAATCTCGTGTAGGCACCAGTTTGCCTTTGTTCTCCCAGTACATGATGGTCTTATCCATCTCTGTGGGCTCCTGTCCTGGCAGGCAGTGCCATCTTCTTTTCTTCTTAAACGAACTCATTTCACCTTCATTATATACGTATCAGGGTGCAAAGGTACTGCAATTATATCGAAACACAAAATAAATTGCGATTTTTTTGCAAATTTCAGAATTATCGCAAATTGATAATGTCAAAGAACGCCGGAGGTAGTTTTATACCAGCGATTTCAAGACGTTTTAGATGTTGAACCTCGTGTAGAAAGTCACAACAAACATAAGTTTTCCGTGAGGACCCCTCGGTAGTAATTACTATGTTTATGACATCACACCACTCGTAGGCCTCGAAGTGCAGATGATCATAATCTAGAATGTATCGTTCACCATCAGCACGGAAGCCAATGTTAAGCAGCAGCTTCTTGTCTATACGAACGGCTTGCACCTCCTCGGGCTTACGCTTGAATACACGTTTGCCGTCTGTGAGCCATACTGTATTGCTATTCATACGATAGAATTGCAGAATACGTTTACGAGAGTTTACTCGAGTTTGGAAAAGATCGCCTGTTGATGGATACTCTTCTTGAATGCGGTAGATTTTACGTTTCATACTTTTTACGGATTAATGTTACTATTCGCCGGCAAAGGTACAAAATAATCATGCTGATTACAAGAAAAAACGTATTACGTAGTTAGCCAAAATATTGCAGTCATAAAATATGCGCAAAAAGTTTAGCAAAAAGTTAGTTTTTAATGAACGAAAAGTAACTTATCGCATTGTAGATTCTTAACAGTCAGAAAACGAGAACTAACTTTCGGGAATATAAAAAGTAACTTTTCGCAATAAAAAAGTGCGTGTCACTAAGACACACGCACACTTTTTCTTTTTTATTCTTTTTCTATATCTATTTCTAATTCTTCCGCGCGCGGATTAATAGGTACGCGCGGGAGTATCGCATCTTAGTTGAATCTTTGTTGAGTTTTGGTTTAATCTTTGTTTATTTCTAAATGAAACTTTATCGCGATTTTAATTGCAGTTTTCCCCTGTCATCTCGACTA
Organism: uncultured Prevotella sp.; assembly: GCA_900322175.1. Lineage (GTDB taxonomy): Bacteria > Bacteroidota > Bacteroidia > Bacteroidales > Bacteroidaceae > Prevotella. The sequence continues at coordinate 50,652 of ONYZ01000004.1, read as the reverse complement.
AGCTAGAAATGACAAAGCGTGGCTTTTTATATACACTAAAACATCCAAAAATGTGATTTTTTAGCAAAAAAATATCTAAAAATGTGATTTTTTGCTTATATTTGCAGCCGAAAATGTGATTTTTGACAAGGTAGTAAAACATGCGCTGCAGCATGATGGCTACGTAGGTGGATGGCTTAATAATGAGAACAAACTTTACTACTTTGACAGCACACGATTATTCCCAGAAGACCAACTTGAGGAGGCTCTTAATTTTGGTAAGGAAAACGGGCAGCTTTCTGTGTTTATCCTTTCTACAGCAACAGAATGCGTTATTGAGTACCAGCATTAATATGGCCTACGAACCCAATCTCATCGTAAACACCAAACTTTTCGGCCAAAAACTTGGAGAGTTCGGATAATCTTATTATCTTTGCACCTACAAAACAAATATTACACCGATGAAGAAATACCATATAGTCATTACCCTTTTGATGCTGTCGATGATGTCGCTGACAGCTATTGCACAGACTAACTTGTCGCCACTGGGCTGTAGGCGCGGCACACCGCGACAGCAGAGCATCCATCCTACACGTGGTGGCAACAAGGACAGAATACCAGGTGGCGACTATTATCATGGCGAGCGCCACCAACTGGCCATACTGGTGGCATTCAACGATCGTACTTTCGCAGGCGACAAGGAAGCTACGCTGGAGCAATGGGACAAGATTTTCAACACTAAAGATTTCGCTGAGGAACCCTATGTGGGTTCAGTCCACGACTATTTCATGGCACAGAGTTACGGTCGGTTCAACGTCGTGTTCGACCTGCTATACATTCAGGTTAGCGGCAATGCTGAGAAGTATGCCAGCACCGAGGAGGATGATGAAAACTCGCAGTATCTGGTAGAGGACGTAGTAGATACATTAAGAACACTCGACATCGACTGGAGCAAATACGACTGGAATGGCGACGGAAACGTAAACCAACTGCTCATCGTATATGCCGGCAAAGGTATGAACGACAGTTCTGACCCCGACCTGATCTGGCCACACCAGTGGTGGATGAGCGAACACCTGAAAGATCGCGAAGAGGATGTATATTGCGAAGCCCTAACCGTATCCTCGGGCGGCAAAGACTATCTGGTGGACTGCTACTGTGCTCTGAGCGAGATGAGAAAGAATGGCAGCTTGAGCAGCTTTGGCATAATCTGTCACGAATATACACATTGCTTCGGATTTCCCGACTTTTATGGATATTCCAACAAAAATGCGGCTGACACATGGGACCTGATGGACTACGGCAACTACAATGGTAACGGTTTCCGACCTGCGTGCTACTCGGCCCACGAGCGCTGGTTGATGGGCTGGCTCACGCCCATAGAACTGAACAGTACTACATCCATCAGCAATATGCCAGCACTGGCCGACGAGGGCGTAGCATATCTTATACGCAACGACGGATGTGAGAACGAGTACTACATAGTGGAGAACCGACAGAAGACGGGATGGGACGCCAGTATTCCCGGCAATGGTGTCATAATATACCATATAGACTACGACCCATCTATTTGGACGAGTACAACTACAGCTACCAACTCTTCCAAACGTATGCGTTATGAAATATTCAAAGCCAACAACCTGAATTATTCCTCACGCGGATGGGCCTATCCTTATGAGGATAACGACTCGCTCACCAACACATCGACACCTGCTGCCACTCTGAATAACATCAACATCGATGGCACAAAACTTATGTCAAAACCTATCACGAATATATCGGTAACAGGTGGCTTGGCTTCGTTTGATTTCTCTACAACGCCCACTCCTACAGGTATCAACGAGGCGACAACGAGGCATGACAAGTTGCTATACCGATTTTGTATGATCGACATCATACGCGATACCAAAGGAAATATCCGAAAGGTGATAAGAAAATAGGGTTCACACTTTCTGCGAACCCTACTTTCTTATCTATCTTTCCATCATCTACTTGATGCGGTGATGTGTGGGATGAACCTCACTAGCTGGAACTTCGGCGGCGCCGCGAGAGCGATAGTGGGTGTAACCCCAGTTGTAGCTGTTCTCGTACTTGCGGGTGGTGCTCATCAACTCGAAAGCCACCTCGCTGTCGCCATCCCAGAATCTACCTCTAAATCGACGTGATGAAAGGCTATAGCTTCTAATCTCTACGCGGATACCGTCCTCAAATCGGATGTATATCGTGCCATACTGTACATACCAGTCAAAGTGCATTACGCTGCAGTAGCCATCGCTATAGTAGTCGGCCCACAGTCCGTTACCCTCGGTGTAGCTGTTAGAATAGCGGATAAAAGTGATCTCCGAGTTCGTAGTAGCCTCGCCATAATCATCTACTATCGACATATATCCCGTCCAAGTGCCTTCCAGATCGTAGGCTATCTCTTCGTCGGTCTCGCACGATGTCAGAGACATTGTCATCATCGCCATCATGGCTATCATCAGTGTGGTGTAAAGCTTCTTCATAACTGTACCCTTTCTATTGTTTAATTGTTAGACATTCGATTAATTAATTTTCTTGGTGCAAAGTTAAGTAATTATATCCGCTCTGGCAAGGGAATTTCCATAAACTGCGATGGGGAATTCCCTATAGTAGAGAGGAAAGTAGGTTAAAGTCTACATTCCGATAGTCGGAAATCTGTATGTCTGACAATTCGCTAATAGCGTCGGCTGGGTTGGTTGTGGCCAGTCCTACCACCGCCATCTGGGCGGCTCGGCCTGAGCGCAGACCATTGAAACTATCTTCGAACACTATACACTCATCGGTCTGTGCGCCCAGTCGGGCGGCAGCTTTCAGGTAGCAGTCGGGATCGGGCTTACTGCGCTCAAAATCCTCGCTGGTAAGTATAGCGTCAAACAGTTGGCGGAACTGGGGCTGATAACGATACACGGCCTGCATCTTGGGCAGATTGCTGCTGGTCACCACGGCGGTCTTTACGCCATGGTCATGCAGAGAGGCTATCAACTGCTCGAATCCCTCGATATAGTCGTAGTGCATCTGCGCCTCGTACTCATTTAGTCGCTGGGTGATTATGGGCTGCTCGGCCAGCAATGGACCACTAAACCACTGATCGTAAATCTGAGTAAGTGTCTGGCCCTTAATCTCGTGCTCCAGTCCGGGATGTTCGGGATGGTAGAGTCGGCACTGCGAGCCCCAGAATATAGAGTACTGGGGCTCGGTGTCGAATACTACTCCATCGAGGTCGAAGAGTGCTGCTTTAAGTTGGCTCATTTCTTCTCCTCCGCTGGTACCAGATATTTATCGCCAGTCTGCTTTAGCAACTCGCGGGCATATTTCTCGGGGAATCCTGGGCGAACCACACGGGCACCATTGCCGTAAGGAGTGCGCTCGAAACGACCGTTCTGGTCGGTAGGCTTCTCTACCATATCGTTAAACTTCACGATCAGATGGAATGCCAGCTTCTTCCAGCGGGCTATCATCTCGTCGCCCTTCTGGCAACTGTACTTGGTGAGGAATTTCACGCGATCCTCGGCTGTAGCCAGAGCCAGAGCACGGGCCTCAATCTCAGGCTGAAGCTGAGAGTAAGAGGCATCGAGCGAATCGCGAACGGCCTTAAGTGTTGGGAACATCTGCGAGTAGCGTGGATATACCATATTGCTAACCCAGTTGCACACCCAGAATGCATTGTCCATCGAGAATGTCACATCGTCGGCACCTGCGCCACTAAAGCACTTGGGGCGACGTGTGATGCAAGAGTACATTGGTGTGTAAGCCACCATATTGCCATCGTCATTGCCAAACCAGAAACAGGCGCCTACCTCACGAGGCATCGAGCTGCGCATCTGAGAGATAAAGCTCCAGGCTGTCTGCTGGGTAGAGATGGGGCGCTCGTTGAACACCTCCTGATCACCAACCTTAAAAGACAGTGGTGATGGACGGTAAGGCATATCGTAGATGCCACCGCCAATATTGGTATCCAAAGCAAACGGTGTGCCCTCGTAGTGATCGCGCAAAGCATCGCGCAAATCCTGAATAGTCACCTTCTTGTTAGGGATAATCCAGAGTGGCATCTCCTTGGCATCCTTCTCCTTACCGGCTGCGTAGGGGACATACTCAGAGAAATCATCGGCAAAGCGATTGAAGAAACTCCATACGCGGGCCTCGCAATATCGGCGACCAGAGAAGTCGGGAGCAGCGTAGGCAGCGTTATAGCTGAAGTCAGCATCCTTGCCGTCAAACCATCCCATCGAGCGGGCGTAGCTCACAACATTGTCTGAGCAAACCATCAGGTTGGTGATAGGTTTCTTGGCATCCAGAGCATACTTCTTGCTCATCAGGTCCTTCATCTTAACACGGGTGTAGCGACCATCAAGGAATTTGGTAATACGGCTCTGATTAGCGTGAGCAGCAATGGCATTATCAGGAATGCGGATAGCCACCCAGACGGTGCGTTCCTTCGACTTGGTGCGGTCAGGACCGCAACCCATCATCTCCAGCATCCAAGCCTCATCCTTATCGGCTACAGAGAATGTCTCGCCCTCAGAGTAGTAACCATACTGCTCTACCAGCGATGTCATAATCTGCAGAGCCTCGCGGGCTGTCTTAGAACGCTGCAGGGCGATATATATCAGCGAACCATAGTCGATAACACCTGTAGAATCGTGCATCTCCTCGCGACCGCCAAAGGTGGTCTCGCCGATAGTTACCTGCCACTCGTTTGAGTTGCCTATCACGTTATAAGTCTCGGCTGCCTCGGTTATCTCGCCCAGATATTTATTTGTATCCCACTCGAACACCTTACGCATATCGCTAGGCTGGTGCTTGGCTGCGGGATAGTGATATAGGGGCATAAAAGCGCCATACGAGTCGGCATTATAGGTTACAAATACCGATCCGTCGGCGCTGGCTTTCTTGCCAACGATAAAATTTGTACATGCCGATGCAGCTGTAGCAGCTACGAGCATGATGCTTAATATCAGATTTCTTTTCATATACATATTTATATTATAATAACACAGAGGTACAGAGACTACTCGCAAGCTTTAAACGACATGTCTAGTCCCTTTACAGAGTGGGTCAATGCGCCTACGCTAATGAAGTCGACCCCCTGCTCGGCATAATCGCGGATGGTATCAAATGTGATTCCACCACTCGACTCGGTCTCGTAGCGATGATTGATAATATCGACAGCCTTCTTGGTGTCGGGCACACTGAAGTTGTCGAGCATTATACGATCAACACCTCCGTGATCCAATACCTGTTGCAGTTCATCAAACGAGCGTACCTCAATCTCGATCTTAAGCTTCAGCCCTTTTTCGTCGAGATACTTGTGGCAGCGGTCGATAGCATTGGTGATGCCTCCGGCAAAGTCTACGTGATTGTCCTTGAGCAGGATCATGTCAAACAGACCGATGCGGTGATTGCATCCGCCACCAATCTTCACAGCCTGTTTCTCGAGCATACGCATGCCCGGTGTGGTCTTGCGAGTATCGAGCACACGGGTACCTGTGCCCTCCAGACGCTTAACGTACTTATCGGTCATAGTGGCAATACCACTCATACGCTGCATGATGTTCAGCATCAGTCGCTCTGTCTGCAATAGCGAACGGATTTTTCCGCTTACAATCATGGCGATATCACCCTTTTTCACACGGGTTCCATCCTGCATAAGCGCCTCAACCTGCATGGTGGAGTCGAAACGGCGGAACACCTCTTTAGCAATCTCTACGCCAGCCAAGATTCCATCTTCCTTAATCAGCAGATGACTCTTACCCATTGCATCCTCAGGGATACAGCACAATGTGGTGTGGTCGCCATCGCCTATATCTTCGGCAAACGACAGATCAATCAGTCTGTCAACTAGTTCGTCTACACTTAACATATAATTTAATGTTTAATATTTAATGTTTAATCCTTAAAAGTACACTCCAAATCCGATACGGAATCCGAAACCAGAATAGTTAGAATCCTTAGTGCTGTGCTCGTAATAGGCCTCGGGCTCTACGGTAAGTTTGCCCGTAAGGAAGTAAGAATAACCCACACAGAGTTCTGGACGGAAATCACTGAAATCGTCACACCTAGTATATTTAGCTGTAGCACCTGCGTAAATTCCGCAACTCTCGAAATAATAACGCAAACCAGCACCCAACTGTATTGCATCAGGAAGATCGGTCTGAGCCTCGTAGCCCATCTGACCTACTACCATCCAGTCGTCGGCTATCAGGTATCCGGCCTTAGCCTGCAAGTTAAGATTCCAGTCGGTACCCTTGTGATAGCTCAGGCTAGCCCCCGATGCCGAAGCAGCCAGATAGCACTTGCCCTGGCTGAAAACGTTCTGCGGATCGTTCAGATACTGTGCGTTTGCACCTATAGCCATCATCAGGCCGATGGCCGCCATCATTAACTTCTTCATAATTATATCTCCTTTTTATTCTTTTATTTTTTTATTCTTCCATAAAGCAAACCATACGATAGCTACAACCAAGCAAGCCACACCATAAGGATAGCCGTCATTGCCCAACCCTAGCATCTGCTTCGAGACAAAGAAGTAGGTAGAGCAGACTGTGGTCATAAAGAGTGCAGGAATCAATGTGAGCCAGAAGCACTTGTTGTTTCGCACAAGATAAACGGTAATAGTCCAAAGTGTGAACACGCTGAGAGCCTGATTGCTCCAACCGAAGTACTGCCAAATGGTGTTGAATCCATCAGGATTCTCGATCTGCCAAAACAGCATGGCAATAGACACAGCAAACATCGGGATACAGATAAGCAATCGCTTTGGTATAGGGCGCTGGTCCATCTTCAACCACTCGGCCACAATCAGTCGGGCCGAACGGAAGGCAGTATCACCCGAAGTGATAGGAGCAGCCACAACACCCAGCATAGCCAGGATGGCACCAACAACACCCAACCAATCATTACATACTAGATTAACAACTGCAGGAGCAGATGTATGGAATCCGGCAGTAGCCTGCTCTATCAGAGTATATCCTGGAGCAGGATTTCCATAGAAAAACCACGATGCTACGGTAGCCCAGATGAGTGCCACGATACCCTCGGTAATCATAGCGCCATAGAATATTGGACGGCCCATCTTCTCGCTCTTTACACAACGGGCCATCAACGGACTCTGTGTGGCATGGAAACCAGAGATAGCACCACAAGCTACAGTAATAAACAGGGCAGGGAAGATATTATCCTTCCAAGTATCAGGTTCGGTAGCTGCCCCCATGTTGTACAAACTGTTCCACAGCTCAGGCACGGTGGGCCAGTGGAGCACCAACCAAACCATCAGCGCTCCTGCCATAAACAGCAGCGAGAATGCAAACAGAGGATACACTTTACCTATAATCTTATCGATAGGTAGCATTGTAGCAATAATGTAGTAGCAGAAGATAATAGCTATCCACATCATAGTTTCGCCACCGATAGAATGCAGAATCTCAGCTGGACTATACACAAACACCGTTCCTACCATTATCAGCAGTAACACGGTGAATACCAGCATTATTCCCTTGGTGGTCTTGCCCAAATATTTGCCTATTAGTTCGGGCAGTCCGGCACCATCGTGGCGCATCGACAGCATACCTGAGAAATAGTCGTGTGTAGCACCGGCAAAGATACATCCGAACACAATCCACAGATAGGCCACAGGACCAAACTTAGCACCCATGATTGCACCAAAGATAGGACCAGTACCAGCGATATTAAGGAACTGGATCATAAAGATCTTCCACGAGGGCAACACGATGTAGTCAAGGCCATCAGCCTTGGCTACTGCTGGGGTAACACGGTCATCAGGACCAAAAACTCGCTCCACGAATCGACCGTAGAACAAGTAACCACAAACAAGAGCCACAAGACTCAATACAAACGAAATCATCTTTCTTTAGGTAATTTTGAATAAATTTTGTGCAAAAGTAGTATTTTTATTTGAGAAATGGAAAAAATAAAGTAACTTTGCACCAAAATTCGTAAAAAAAGCATCATTTTGAAGAAAATTATACATATTTTCGTGCTTTTAGCACTAGTGCTAAGCACAAAAGCAGGCAATCCAAAACACGAAGTCAGAGCCGTCTGGCTTACTACTATCGGAGGCATCGACTGGCCTCACTCCTACTCTGCCGCTACCCAGCAGCGTGAATTGATCAGTATTCTTGACCAACTCCAGCACGCTGGCATAAACATGGTGATGATACAGACCCGAGTGCGTGCCACAACTATCTTCCCCACTACCACCGAGCCTTGGGACGGATGCATCACTGGTCATCCGGGTACAGGTCCCAATTACGATCCTTTGCAATTCTGCATCGACGAATGTCATCGCCGAGGCATGGAATGCCACGCGTGGATAGTAACCATCCCCGTAGGCAAGTGGAACGGACTGGGTTGCAAGCAGTTACGACAGAAGTATCCATCACTGATACGAAAAATCGGCGACGAGGGATATATGAATCCGGAGATGCCGCAGACGGGTGATTATCTGGCCAGATTCTGTGCTGAGGTGACTCGCAAATACGATGTCGATGGCATCCATCTGGACTACATAAGATATCCCGAAACATGGAAGTTGAAAGTGTCTCGACAGCAAGGTCGAGAGTACATCTCTGAAATAGTCCGCAAGATAAATCGTGCAGTTAAACCTTTGAAACCATGGATTAAGTTATCTTGTTCACCCATAGGTAAATACGACGACCTAAGTCGTTATCGCAGTAATGGTTGGAACGCCAATACAACGGTGTGTCAGGATGCCCAGGGATGGCTCCGCACAGGACTGATGGATGCTCTCTTCCCCATGATGTATTTTCAAGGCAACAACTTCTATCCCTTTGCCGTGGACTGGCTTGAGCATAGCTACGGCCGTATCGTGGCTCCTGGACTAGCTGTTTACATGCTTCATCCTCGCGAAAAGAATTGGGATCTGGAAGTTATTACCCGCGAGATGAACGTATTACGTAATCTTGGCCTAGGATTCACATTCTTCCGCAGTAAGTTTTTCACAGACAATACCAAGGGGATCTACGACTTCACCAGTGATTTCAACGTAGTTCCAGCCCTCATTCCGCCTATGACATGGGCTGGCAAGCCCGCGCCATCGGCCGTATCGCAACTACAGGTAAAGCGAGGAATGAGTGCCGATATCATTTCATGGCAGGAAGCCACCGACTATTCGGATGCCGATTACCTATTATATAATGTATATGCATCCGACCGTCTGCCCGTAGACGTAAACGACCCCGAGAACCTGATTTCTGTTCGTCAGCGTGAATTATCAATCAAGGTTCCCCATAAAGGTCGCCCACTCTACTATGCCGTGACGGCAATGAACCGCTATGGACAAGAGAGTGAGCCCGCCAACATGCAGGGCGTTTCATCATCACGAAATAGCAAACAGGTAGATTTCTGCCGACTTATCATCGGCAATAAACTAAAAAAGTACAAATCTAAAAAGAAATGAGCCAAAAGTGCAATCCTATTTGGCAATAATTGCGTAATTTTGCAGCATCAAATATAACAAATCAAAAATAACAGTAAAAATGGAAAGAACTTGGAGATGGTTTGGCAAGAAGGACAAGATTACTCTTGCACAACTGAGACAGATCGGTGTCGAGGGCATCGTAACTGCACTTCACAACGTACCTCTAGGCGAGGTTTGGACTCGTGAAAAAATCCGCGACCTGCGCGAGTATATCGAGAGCTACGGCATGCGCTGGAGCGTAGTAGAGTCACTACCTGTTGTAGAGACTATCAAATATGGAGGTCCTGACCGCGACCACCAGATAGAGGTTTATAAGGAGAGTCTGCGCAATCTGGCAGCCGAGGGTATTCACTGCATCTGCTACAACTTTATGCCAGTACTCGACTGGGCCCGTACCGACCTGTTCCACGACAATCCCAATGGTGCAACCAACCTCTACTTCAACTATGCCGAATTTGCTTATTTCGACATCTACATCCTAAAGCGTCCAGGTGCTCGCGAGGAATGGGAGAAGTTCCAGTTCCCCGAGGGTTGGGGCAAGGGTCGCAGCGTAATAGCCGAGTGCGACGAGCTGGCAAAGACCATGACACCTGAGAAGGACCACAAGTTGGTTGAGAATATCGTTATTAAGACTCAGGGGTTTGTTAGCGGAAACTTCAGCGAGAACGACGAAGCTCCTATACAGAAATTCCGCGAGTTCCTCGATCTGTATAAGGGCATCGACAAGGCAAAACTTCGTGACAACATGAAGTATTTCCTCGAGGCTATCATGCCCGTTTGCGAGGAGTGCAACATGAACATGTGTGTTCACCCAGACGATCCCCCTATCGAGATTCTAGGTTTGCCTCGTATCGTACGTACCGAGGAGGATATCCAGTGGTTCCTGGATGCAGTGCCCAACAAGCATAACGGTCTGACATTCTGCGCTGGATCGCTCTCAGCTGGTGCATATAATAATGTAGTAGAGCTGGCCAAGAAGTTCGCTTCGCGCACACACTTCGTACACCTGCGCTCATGCCACATCTTCCCTAATGGAGACTTCACTGAGGCCTCTCACTTGGGCGGTCGTGCCGACCTGATTGAGCTCTGCCGCATCTTCGAGAAGGAGAACCCAGAGTTGCCAATGCGTGTAGACCACGGTATGACATTTACTGATGAACCTGGTGGTATAATGGATGAGAGCAGTCACGGGCACAATGCCGGCTATACCCTACTTGGCCGCATGTTCGCACTCGGTCAGGTTCAGGGTATCCTGGCTACAGTAGACAGAGAATTAGGCATCGAATATAAGCAACCTGGCTTTTTCGATTAATGTTTAATGTTTAATGTTTAACGTTTAATGAAACTCAATGATATTTTTAGCGGCAACTATAATGCCGCAGAGTGGGAAGCCAAGGGCTACCAGCTTCCTAAGTTTGATATCAAGGCTGTACGCGAAAAGACAGGCAAGGAGCCTACATGGGTACACTTTGGTGGTGGAAACATCTTTCGCGCTTTCCCAGCAGCCATTCTGAACGATGCGCTGAACACAGGTAAGTACGACCGCGGGGTAATCGTAGCCGAGACATTCGACTTCGAGGTTATCGACAAGGCTTATGCTCCATACAACAACCTTTCGCTCTGCGTGAACCTCTGCTCAGACGGTTCTATCGAGAAGAAGGTTATCGCCAGCGTGACCGAGGCCCTGAAGGCCGACCCTCAGTTTGAGGACTGGAACCGTCTGGTAGAAATCTTCAAGAACCCAAGTCTGCAGATGATTTCTTTCACCATCACCGAGAAGGGTTACACTTACAACGAGGCCGACCTGGCTCGCGGACTTAAGCCCATATTCGCTATGGGTAAGGTTTGTGCCCTGCTGCTTGAGCGTTTCAACGCCGGACAGTTGCCACTGACCGTTCAGAGCATGGACAACTGCTCGCACAATGGCGACAAGGTTAAGGCTGGTGTATTTGCCTATGCCGAGCGCTGGGTGAAGGACGGCCTGGTTCCTGCTGCATTCCTAGACTATCTGAAGGACGAGAAGAAGATTACCTTCCCATGGTCGATGATCGACAAGATCACCCCTCGCCCACATGAGAAGGTAAAGGAGATGCTAGCTGCCGACGGTTTCGATGACAACAACTACATCGAAACCGAGAAGCACACCTTCACAGCTCCATTCGTTAATGCCGAAGAGGTTCAGTATCTCGTAATCGAGGACAACTATACCAACGGTCGCCCACCACTCGATTTGGGTGGCGCACTCTATACCACACGCGAGACCGTAGATAAGGTTGAGACCATGAAGGTAACAACCTGTCTGAACCCTCTGCACACCGCTATGAGTATCTATGGTTGCATGCTGGGCTACACACTGATCTCTGCCGAGATGGCCGACGAGGATCTGCGTCCATTCGTTCAGAAGTTGGGTTATATCGAGGCAATGCCTGTAGTAGTAGATCCAGGCGTGCTGAACCCATACGAGTTTATCGGCGCCGTTATCAATCGTCGTCTGCCTAATCCATTCATGCCTGACGCTCCTCAGCGTATCGCGATGGACACCAGCCAGAAGCTGCCTATCCGTTTCGGCGAGACACTGAAGAAGTACATTGCGCGCGGACTGGACAAGAGCAATCTGATACTCATCCCGCTGACTCTGGCCGGATATGCCCGCTACCTAAAGGGCATCAAGGATGATGGCACATCATTCGATTGTTCACCCGACCCAATGCTCGAGGAACTACAGGCTATCGTAGCTCCTCTGGAGATTGGTAAGGCCGATCAGGACTGGAGCCCACTGAAGAAACTCTACACCCGCAAGGATGTATTCGGACTCGACCTGTACGAGGCTGGTCTGGGCGAGCAGATTGAGGGAATGGTCAAGGAACTGTTTGCTGGCAACGGTGCCGTTCGTAGCACTCTGCACAACTACGTTTCAGCTAGATAATCCGCTAACTTTAGCACAAAAATATCCGCCGGTAGATAATGTCTATCGGCGGTATTTTTTGTTTGGAAGTTTGGCGTTGTGCCGTTTACCCGTTTATTTCAGCTTATCGTACCACTCTTTCAGGGCAGCACGAGGGGTACCTTGTTTTACGGCATTGTCGAGTGTCTGTCGGGCATCGCGCCATTTCTCCATCTTTATCAGCACATCGGCCTTTGATGCTGCCAGCGATACATCGCTTGGTTTCAAGCGCAAAGCCTTATCCCAATCATACAGAGCGGCATCGTATTGTTGTAGTTGTGTCTCGTGGGCCGCTCTGGCCGCATAGGCATCGGCGCTATCGGGGAAGAGCAACACACAACGGTTCAACTCATCAGTAGCATCAGTCTTGCGCCCCAGCAACTGCAACACATGGGCCAACCCAAGATGGGCCTCAAGATGTTCTGGTTGGATAGCGAGAAATGCCTCATAATCAGCACGGGCCATATCGTAATGACGCAACTGGGTATGACAGAACGCGCGGAAATACAGAGCCGCCAGATTCTTATCGTCCAGTTTCAAAACCTTGCTATATTCATCGATAGCATAATCGTATTGCCCCAGATTGATGTTAGCCTCAGCCTTCTTCAATCGCAGGTCGATGCTATTGGGGCGCTTGTCCAGTTGCTGAATCAGCACCGATACCGAATCACGCCATTCTTTGGGCGTCTGTCCGCTGGCAGAATCGGGCAGAGAAACAAGAAGAAAAAGCCCTACGAGATATGCCAAATTACTTCGCATTCTTTATATAATTTACTATCCACTCTCCTACCTCGCGGGTGCCATATTTTTCGCCTCCTTCTACCTGGATTTCAGGAGTGCGCACATTGGCATCGAGCGATGCTGTTACGGCCTTGCGGATAAGATCTCCCTCAGCATTCAGACCGAAATGTTCAAGCATCATAGCGGCCGAGAGAATCTGTGCTATCGGGTTGGCCAGATTCTGTCCAGCAGCCTGGGGCCATGAACCATGTACGGGTTCGAACAGCGGAGTATGCTCGCCAAGCGATGATGAAGGCTGGAGTCCCATCGAACCAGTAATGCAGCTGGTCTCGTCGGTCAGGATATCGCCAAAGGTATTCTCGGTCACAATCACATCGAAATAGCGAGGCTCCGTGAGCACACGCATCGAGGCATTGTCGACAAACATATAGTCGGTAGTGACCTCAGGATATTGCGACTCCATCTCTTTGGCTATCTGACGCCATAAGCGACTAGAAGCCAGCACATTAGCCTTATCCACTACAGTTAAATGTTTCTTTCGAGTCATCGCCATCTCGAAACCAACTTTCAGAATACGCTCTACCTCCGGACGGGTATATACATTGGTATCGTAGGCTTTATCGTTATCCTGATACTTAGCACCGAAGTACATACCTCCTGTAAGTTCGCGGATAACAACAAAGTCGGCCCCCTTCAAGAGTTCTTCCTTAAGTGGCGACTTGTGTAACAAGCAATCAAATGTAGCTACAGGACGCACATTTGCAAACAATCCCAACTTTTTGCGCATAGCCAGCAAGCCTGTCTCAGGACGAATCTTAGCCGTAGGATCGTTGTCGAACTTGAGCGAACCAACGGCCGCGAACAATACAGCATCGGCCTGCATACACACCTCGTGAGTAGCATCGGGATATGGATCGCCAACCTCTTCGATGGCATGAGCGCCACAGATAGCAGGGGTATATTCAAACTCATGACCAAACTTCTCGCCTATTGCATCGAGCACAGCCACACCTTGTTTCATAATCTCTGGGCCGATACCATCGCCCTCTAATACAGCAATTTTCAGTTTCATATATTACACGATTTTAACTATTTTACAATTCTCCACTCTTTTCATTCTCGTAAATGTTCAGCATCTTGAATGTAGCCTTAATAGCCGCTTCAGTCTGGTCGGCATCCAGTCCGCGGGTGCGGAATATTTTGCCGTTGTCGTTCCAAGTGATAACGGTCTGTACCAGCGCATCGGTTCGTCCGCCAGGTGGGATGGTAACGGCATAGTTCTGCAAGATGGGAAAAGTGCGGTCGAGATACTTCTTGTAGATGTATCGCAACGACTTCACAAAGGCGTCATACTGACCATCACCAGTGGCACTGGCCTCATATTCCTTACCATTAATCTCAACCTTGATATTTGCACCTGGCTTCAATCCGTAAGCCGTTGATACTACGTAACTTACCAACTTTACTTTATCCTCAGGTGCATCATGTTTCAGCACGTCACTTACGATGAAAGGCAGGTCTTCTTGAGTCACAATCTCCTTCTTGTCGCCAAGTTCAGTGATACGCTGGGTTACACGGCGCGTCTGCTCAGGCGTAAGTTCCAGTCCGAGTTCTTCCAGATTCTTGGCGATGTTGGCCTTGCCACTATTTTTGCCTAGGGCATATTCGCGTTTTCTTCCGAATCTCTCTGGCACCAAAGCGTTACAGTACAGATTGTCTTTCTTGTCGCCATCGGCATGCACGCCGGCAACTTGGGTAAACACATTGTCGCCGATAATCGGTTGGTTAGGCGCAACGGCTATACCACTATAGCTCTCCACCATTCGCGAAATGTCGTTCAACTTATCCTCGCGGATATTGGTGCGGGCATTAAACTGATCCTTCAGAATCACCTGAACGCTGGATAGCGGTGCATTACCGCATCGCTCGCCCAGTCCATTCACCGTTACGTGCAAACCCTTGGCGCCACTCAGCACAGCGGCAAGCGAGTTCGACACGGCCAGATCGTAGTCGTTGTGGGCGTGGAAATCAAAATGCGTATCGGGATAGCGCTTAAGCATCTTGCGGAAATACTCGATACACTGCAGAGGGTTCATAATACCAAGCGTATCGGGCAACATGAATCTACGAATACCCACATCGCAAAGGGCATCCATCAGCGTATAGACGTATGATGGCGAATCCTTCATGCCATTGCTCCAATCCTCCAGATACAGATTGACGGTGATGCCCTTAGAGTGGGCATACCTCACCTCACGATGGATATCCTCAATATGCTCCTCGGGCGATTTCTGTAGTTGTTGGGTGCAATGTTTCAACGAACCCTTAGCCAGCAGATTCACGGTTTTGCAACCACATTCTGCGACCCAGTCGATACTCTTTCCGCCATCGATAAAGCCCAGAACCTCTACCCTTTCCAGTTTGTCGATACGGGCGGCATAGCGACAAATCATACTCACCGCCTCGCGCTCGCCATCCGATACTCGTGCCGAAGCCACCTCAATACGATCCACATTCAGATCGTTGATCAGCATGCGGGCCATCATCAGCTTTTCGTGGGGCAAGAACGATACGCCGCTGGTCTGTTCGCCATCGCGCAACGTAGAGTCCATTATCTCCACAAATGGTTGGACGCGCTTAAACTTATTTACTTGTTCGCTTGTTCCCATAATTCTGTTTTCTGTTGGTTCCTAACCAAGAAGTCGATATCATCGAGTCCCTCTATCAAACAGTGTTTCTTGTATCCATTGATGTCGAAATGCTCACTATGACCAGTAGCCTTATTGGTAACCTTCTGGTTGGGTAAATCAACTTCAACTTCGGTCTTTGGGTCTGCAGCTATCGAAGCAAAGAGTTCTTTCAAGAAATCCTCGCTCACCACTACTGGGAGCACAAAGTTGTTCAACTCGTTGTTTTTATGGATATCGGCAAAAAACGAACTGATAACCACACGAAAACCATATCCTGCGATAGCCCAAGCGGCATGTTCGCGACTAGAGCCCGAACCGAAGTTCTTACCTGCCACCAGTATGCATCCCGAATACTGAGGGTCGTTTAACACAAAGTCCTTATTGGGCGTACCGTCGGCATTATATCGCCAATCTCTGAACAGGTTATCGCCGAAGAACTTCTCCTCTCGAGTGGTAGCCTTCAGGAATCGTGCGGGTATTATCTGGTCGGTGTCCACATTTTCCATCGGAAGTGGAACACAAGTGCTTGTTATTACGTTGAATTTCTGTTTCATTGTTCTTTATTTTTTCAACACAGAGGTACAGAGAGACAGAGTTTTTTCTTTTTTTCTTTATCTCCTTTATCTAAAAAAAACTCTGTACCTCTGTATCTCTGTGTTTTTAAATTAATACACGGGGATCAGTTATCACGCCAGTAATCGCGGCGGCGGCGGCTGTTAGGGGCGATGCTAAGATGGTGCGGGCACCAGGGCCTTGGCGACCTTCGAAGTTGCGGTTTGATGTAGAAACGCTCAGTTTGCCGGCGGGAACCTTGTCATCATTCATTGCCAAACAAGCCGAGCAACCAGGTTGACGGATCTCAAAACCAGCCTCCTCGAGCACTTTGTCAATACCCTCTTCCCGGATCTGCTTGTCAACAGCCCACGAACCAGGCACCAACCACGCAACTACATCCTTAGCCTTATGTCGCCCATTAACCAGCGATGCAAACGCACGGAAATCCTCGATTCGTCCGTTGGTACAAGCACCTAGGAACACATAATCGACCTTAGTACCCAGCAATTTCTGTCCAGCCTCAAATCCCATGTATTTCAGAGCTTTCTCAAAACCAGCTTCGGGCGAATTGGCTAATTTTGCATTTGCAGGAACAGTTTCTGTTATGCCGATGCCCATACCTGGATTAGTTCCGTATGTGACGCGAGGCTCGATATCAGCGGCATTAAACGTAAGTTCCTTATCAAACACAGCATCGTAGCCACTCTTCAACGTCTTCCAATAGGCCACAGCCTTGTCCCACTCTTCGCCCTTTGGCGCATATTCTCTACCTTTTATATAATTAAATGTTGTACTATCTGGAGCGATAAATCCTCCGCGCGCCCCCATCTCTATCGAGAGATTACAGAGTGTCAGTCGGCCTTCCATCGACATTGCCTTAACCGTAGAACCAGCATATTCGATGAAATATCCCGTAGCACCGCTGGTGGTGATCTGCGCCATCAGATACAGAGCCACATCCTTAGCCGTAACACCCTTGCCCAGCACTCCGTTGATACTGATCCTCATTGACTTAGGCTTCTGTTGCAGAATGCATTGCGACGCCATTACCATCTCGACCTCGCTAGTTCCAATGCCGAATGCTACGGCACCCATAGCACCATGAGTAGATGTGTGCGAATCGCCGCAAACTATCGTCATTCCTGGCAGACTCAGGCCCTTCTCGGGGCCTACCACATGGATTATTCCATTGTTTGGAGACATCATTCCGTAGTGTGTAAGTCCGAACTCAGCAGCATTCTTTTCGAGCGCATCTACCTGAGACTTTGAAACAGGGTCCTCGATAGGTTTATCCTGATCGTGAGTAGGCGTATTGTGGTCGGGCATGCAGAATATCTGCTTGGGGCGGAAACACTTCAGTCCACGAGCCCTCATACCGTCGAATGCTTGGGGAGATGTCACCTCGTGACAATAAAGTCGGTCGATGTAAAGCTGTTGTGGTCCGTCGTCAACCTTCTGCACAACGTGCTTATCCCAAATCTTATCAAATAGTGTATTCATTTTTCTTCAGTCTTAAATTTGTTAATACAATCGATATATGCTTCTACGCTAGCGGTTACGATATCGGTGTTGGCGCCGAATCCGTAGTACAGACTTCCGTCGTACTCCACCTGCATGTGTACTTTACCCACATCGTCCGACCCTTTCGAGATTGCCTGAATAGTAAATTCCTTCAGAGTCATCTGCTTAATGATTATCTTCTTCAGAGCCTTGATGGCGGCATCCACAGGACCGTTTCCTGAGGCCGCAGCCTCGAATTTCTGTCCGCTGATATCGATACCGATAGAGGCAACACTCTTCACGCCCTTACCTGTAGTAACTTGTAGAAAATCAAGTCTAACAGCATGAGTATCAGCCATATCCGCACCAGCAAGCATCAGCGCATCAGCATCTGTAACCTCCTTCTTCTGGTCGGCCAATACCAGGAACTTCTCGTAGACCTTGTCCAACTTCTCTTCCGACAGATCTACGCCGTTCACGTGCAAACGATGCTTAAGAGCAGCACGCCCCGAACGAGCAGTCAGCACGATAGAATTGTCGTCAATACCCACATCCTTGGGATCCATTATCTCGTATGTATGAACGTTCTTAAGCACTCCGTCCTGATGTATTCCGCTAGAGTGGGCGAATGCGTTTCTGCCTACGATAGCCTTGTTGGGTTGTACGGGCATATTCATCAGACTGGAAACCATGCGCGATGTAGGATATATCTTGGTTGTGTTGATGTTTGTCTCGATTTCCAGTTGCTTGTGACACTTCAGTATCATCGCTATCTCCTCGAGCGATGTATTACCAGCGCGCTCGCCTATTCCGTTGATGGTCACCTCCACCTGTCGTGCTCCAGCCATCACTCCACTAAGCGAGTTGGCTGTAGCCATACCCAAGTCATTATGGCAATGGGTAGAGATGATAGCGCGATCAATATTATCCACATGCTCCATCAGATACTTTATCTTGTCGTGATATTCCTCGGGCAGACAATATCCAGTGGTATCAGGTATGTTCACAACCGTTGCTCCGGCCTTGATAACCGCCTCAACCACCTGAGCCAAATACTCATTATCCGTGCGTCCGGCGTCCTCGCAATAGAACTCCACATCGTCAACAAATCTCTTGGCATACTTGGTTGCCGCTATGGCACGCTCCAAGATTTCCTCGCGGGTTGAGTTGAACTTAAACTGAATATGCTCATCGCTAGTACCGATACCCGTGTGGATACGCTTGTGCTTGGCATACTGTAGAGCTTCGAATGCTACGTCGATATCGCGCTCTACTGCTCGTGTCAGCGCACAAATCACAGGCCAAGTTACGGCTTTTGAAATCTCAATCACACTGTTGAAGTCGCCTGGACTTGAGATGGGGAATCCTGCTTCGATCACATCCACACCGAGTTGTTCCAGAGCCTTGGCCACCTGAATCTTCTCAACAGTGTTCAACTGGCATCCGGGCACCTGTTCGCCGTCGCGGAGCGTTGTGTCGAAAATAAACAACCTTTCCATTTTACAATTCTACAATTTTACGATTTAACTATTTTACAATTTGATATTTATTCCAAGAAAAAAGCCCTTCACACTCGGAAGTGAGAAAGGCTCTATATAACATTCATTATCTTAACATCTAACTTATGCGTACACCTAAATCACTTCCGCCTGCCCCATGCAGTCGAATAATAATTAGGCCATTAAGTAGATTTAGACTCTTCATACTTGTACTCATTTTTAATTTCGGCTGCAAAATTAATCATAATCTTCGGAATAAACAAACAATTCGTAACTTTTTTATCGAAAAATCTTTCATTTTATTACTTTTTCCCTCTTTTAGCGGGATAATCGTATATCAATACTTTATCTTTCTTCATAATTTTATCACTGTTTCGTTTGCAAATATAGAAATTTTATTTGTAACTTTGCATCCGAAAAGTTGTAAATTAATGAAAAAGGTATTAATATCTATTATATCACCCATGCTGCTGCTATCGGCATCTACCTATCTGATGCCCCGTCCTGCCCACCGCGGCATGCAGCTTAGTACAGAAATCAGAAACACGATACACGCACACCCTGCCGATAATAGCGCGCATCGCGATACTATATCCGCTCTAGACGATGAATTCAAGTATTACTTCGACCGTCACAACGTGATGGACGAGGGTTACGAGATGGTGGCCGCATTTGCCAATGGCAAGCGACTCACCATCGAACCAGCTCGCCGACTCACCGTATGGAATGTAGGCTCGTGGCGTAATCGCATCCGCGAGGGAACGGTTCTTACCGTCGATTCAGCTGGCTTCACTATCGTGGCCACCTACGATGCCGATACCATCAAGACGGGATTGCGCATAGATACCCTTGGCACGTATCTGGGCGACTTCAAGGGCACAGAGGCCGATGGTCATGGGGCTTACGTCACCAGCAATACCTACTTTGAGGGCCATTGGACCAATAACATACGCGACGGATTCGGCATACAACTGTTAACTCCCACCGACGGCGATCCACGACTGCAGGTGGGCGAATGGAAGAACAACCGATTCTGGGGCGAACGCATGAAGTACACCTCCGAGCGTATCTATGGCATCGACATCGCCCGATATCAGCATGGCAAGGGACGCCGTCCCCTCCCCATCAACTGGAAACAGCTAAGTATCAGCTACTTGGGGCGCAAGTCGCATAAGAATGTTCACGGCAATGCTGATTACCCCGTATCGTTCATATTCATCAAGAGTACTGAGGGCACTAGCATACGCAACAAATTCTACGTATCCGACTATGCTGCCGCCCGCAAACAGGGCATCCCCATTGGCGCTTATCACTTCTTCTCACTCAAGTCGTCGGGTGCGGCTCAGGCTCAGCATT
Organism: uncultured Prevotella sp.; assembly: GCA_900322175.1. GTDB lineage: Bacteria > Bacteroidota > Bacteroidia > Bacteroidales > Bacteroidaceae > Prevotella. The sequence continues at coordinate 29,910 of ONYZ01000004.1, read as the reverse complement.
TCATCAACAATACGCTATTCAAGCAGGGCGATCTGCCACCTGTGCTCGATGTAGAGCCTAGCGATGCACAGATAAAAGCAACTGGCGGACCCGAAAAGATGTTCCAGCAGATACGTGTGTGGCTCCAAATGGTTAAGCGCCGCTGCGGAGTTTCACCTATCTTATATATAAACCAGATGTTTATCAACAAGTACTTGTCGATGGCGCCTGATATCAAGCGCGACTATGATGTATGGATAGCACGCTACGGCGAGTACAAGCCCGATGTGCGACTGGCCTTCTGGCAACTTTGTCCCGATGGTCGCGTAAAGGGCATACAGGGTGAGGTCGACATCAATGTGTTTAATGGCTACAAGAGCCAGTTCCAAGAGTTCGTGGCCATCAAGAGCATCAAATAATCATCCATTTTCAATTGTCAATTATCAATTATGAAAACGATACTGATATTGGTTGGCAAGACCACCGACAAGCACTTTCAGGCGGGCATCAACGACTATTTCGACCGCATAGGCCACTATATGCCGTTCGAACTGGTTACCATCCCCGAGCTAAAGAATACCAAAAGTTTGTCGGAGGACCAGCAGAAACAGGCTGAGGGAGAACTGATTCTGAAACAGATTCAGACCAGCGATACCGTGGTGTTACTTGACGAACATGGCAAGGAGTTCCGAAGCATAGAGTTTGCCAAGTGGCTTGAGCAGAAACGAAATACAGCCCGCCGACTAGTATTTGTCATCGGCGGACCGTATGGATTTTCGCAAGCCGTATATTCTCGTGCCAACGAGCAGCTATCGCTTTCTAAAATGACGTTTTCTCATCAGATGATTCGCCTGGTGTTCACCGAGCAGATCTATCGAGCCTGCACCATCATCAAAGGCGAACCCTACCATCATGAATAGTTTTTACCTACGGCCATATAAGACTATAGGTCGTTGTAATTCTGTATGCTAAATGTGGTTGTTCTCATATCACCTGTTTCGTAGCCACGCTTCAGCCAACGCTTGCGCTGGTCGCTGGTTCCGTGGGTAAAGGATTCGGGTGTTGCCCTACCCTGAGCCTTTTTCTGTAACCAGTCGTCGCCGATGGCCTTAGCCAGTTCCAGACCTTTCTCCAGATCACCATACTCCATCGAGTGGTTGATAGCATCCTCATAATGAGCCCACACGCCGGCATAGTAGTCAGCCAACAACTCCAGGCGGACACTTATCTGGTTTGCCGTTACCTTATCCGTCTGATTCATAGCCGAATGCGCCTTGTTGAGCGTACCAGTCAGATATTCGATATGATGTCCTATCTCGTGGGCTATCACGTATGCGTAAGCAAAGGTATTACCCTCCACGCCCAGTTGACGTTTCATCTGAGTAAAAAATGACAAGTCTACGTATAACTTCTGATCGCCCGAGCAATAGAACGGTCCTACAGCAGCTGTAGCCGATCCGCAAGCCGAATTAACCTGATTGGTAAACAGTACCAGCGTAGGATATTGATATTCGCCCCAACCTTGGTCCTGAAAAACCTTGGTCCAAACCTCCTCGGTACTAGCCAGAATCTTCTTGCAGTCCGATGCTAGTTCCTGTTCCTCCTCGGTAAAGTTTTCCTCGCCCACTGTTTCGGTTGGCGCCTGCATCTGCTGTTGTGCAGCCTGTAGTCCAGCCTGTAGCGGGTCACCACCACTCATCCAGGCAAACAATGCGGCAATAATGATACCGCCAATACCACCGATACCCACTTTAGCACCACCGCTCAGTCCGCGACGATCCTCTACATTCGAGCTTTCTCTTCGTCCATCTAATCTCATAGTCTTAAGTTTTTTATTTAATGTTTAATGTTTAATCTTTAATGTTTAATGTCATCTCACCGTCATGTGAAAACAGCCCTGTTTCACCTCATATTTGATGTAGCATCGGCCTTGTTCGCGCATATCGCGAAGCACCTCACTTAGCACATACTTCAGTGAGTCGTTACGCACGGCTCTTCGGGCTGGTCCGTCGGGGTTTTCCACCGTTTCGTAGCGGTTGTAGCATATATCAAATGTAGTGCCATACATGTGGCACGAGTTCTCGGTAGCATTACCGTTGTGTCGGCGCAGCTTCACTACGTCGGCCTCCGAACGGAGCACACTGGTCACTATTGGGCGATGCAAGGGAATCCCCTTCACATACAAACTATCGAAAAACGCTTGACCGATATCTTGTAGTAATACGGCCGCACGAGGCACCAAATATGGGATGCTGGAATATAGTGGATCGATATGATAATAAGGGTTGCTACCCACGTACACCAGTTCACTCTTACGTCTCTCGGCATCCTCGCGATTCTTTACACGCTTCACGCCATATTTCATCGCCGCCGATAGCTGAACCGCCTGTGTATCAGGGAAACATGTCTTGAAATCAGGAACCGATAGGATTTTATGTTTTTTGGAGGAGGGAGAAATCTCTGCTTCCTGAGTATTCTCCTTACTCCTTACTCCTTCCTCCTTACTCGAAACTACCACATTATTGTTCTCTGCCACCTGCGGAAATGCCGCACGCACACCCGCAAGGACCAAAACCGCCCCCGTAAAACCTAATAAATATCGTTTTTTTGTAAGTTTCATCTAAAAATTTTCTTTTGCGTTGCAAAGATACAAATAATTTTTGTAACTTTGTGCCCAAATTAAAAAAACTTCAGCATTTGATAGAGAAACATATAGTATTAGAAGACATTGACCCCGTGATATTCTATGGGGTTGGCAACGGGCACTTGCAGATGATACGCTCGTTGTATCCTAAACTGCGCATCATGGCTCGCGACAATGTTGTACGCGTACTTGGCGACGAGGAACAGATGGCTGCCTTCGAAGAAAGTGTAGAGAAACTCCGCGCCCACGTACTCCGTTTCAACTCGCTTGGCGACGAGGATATCCTGGATATTATTAAAGGTAAGCGCACGCGCGACGACGTGCCCGATGGCGTAGTGGTCTACTCTATGTCGGGTCGCCCCATCAAGGCGCGCACGCCTAATCAGCAGCGACTTATCGAGGCTTATAACCAGAACGATATGGTGTTTGCCGTGGGTCCTGCCGGTACGGGTAAGACCTACCTGTCGATAGCACTTGCCGTAAAAGCCCTGAAGGATAAGACCGCCAAGAAGATTATCCTGAGCCGTCCGGCTGTTGAGGCTGGCGAGAAACTGGGATTCTTGCCTGGCGATATGAAGGAGAAGATCGATCCCTATCTGCAACCGCTCTACGACGCACTCGAAGACATGCTGCCACAGGTCAAGCTGCAGGATATGATGGAGAAACACATCATCCAGATAGCCCCATTGGCATTCATGCGCGGTCGCACACTCAGCGATGCTGTAGTAATACTCGACGAAGCCCAGAACACCACTCCCGCCCAGATACGTATGTTCCTCACCCGTATGGGATGGAACACCAAGATGATCATCACGGGCGATATGACCCAGATAGACCTGCCCCACTCGCAGAAGAGCGGACTGATCGAGGCCCTACATATATTAAATAATGTGGAGGGCATCGGCATAGTAAATCTGGACCGCGACGACATCGTGCGCCACAAACTCGTAACTCGCATCGTAAATGCCTACGAGGAATACGATAAAGAAGTTAAAGAAGTTAAGATATGAAAGCATTAACACAGACGGACTTTAAGTTCGAAGGACAGAAGAGCGTTTATCACGGCAAGGTTCGTGACGTTTACAACATCAACGACGATCTGATGGTAATGGTAGCCACCGACCGCATTTCAGCATTCGACGTAGTGCTGCCAAAGGGTATCCCCTTCAAGGGTCAGGTGCTCAATCAGATTGCAGCCAAGTTCCTCGATGCCACTACCGACATCTGCCCCAACTGGAAACTGGCCACTCCTGATCCTATGGTAACCGTAGGCTTGAAGTGCGAAGGTTTCCGCGTGGAGATGATTATCCGCAGCATCCTTACCGGTTCTGCTTGGCGCGAGTACAAGAATGGCTGTCGCGAAATCTGTGGTGTAAAACTGCCCGACGGCATGCGCGAGAACGAGCGTTTCCCCGAGCCCATCATCACACCAACCACTAAGGCTGATGAGGGTCATGACATGAACATCTCTAAGGAGGAAATCATCGCTCAGGGTATCGTTTCGGCCGAGGACTACGCCATCATGGAGGAGTACACCCGCAAGATCTTTGCCCGTGGACAGGAGATTGCCGCCAAGCGCGGACTGATCCTCGTCGACACCAAGTACGAGTTTGGTAAGCGCGACGGCAAGGTTTACCTCATCGACGAGATCCACACCCCCGACTCTAGCCGCTACTTCTATGCCGATGGCTATGAGGAGAAGTTTGCTAAGGGCGAGCCCCAGCGCCAGCTGTCAAAGGAATTTGTTCGTCAGTGGCTCATCGAGCATGACTTCATGAACGAGCCCGGACAGACCATGCCCGAGATTACCGATGAGTATGCCGAGAGCGTATCTGATCGCTATATCGAGCTCTACGAGAACATCGTAGGCGAGAAATTTGAGCGCGAGACAAGCGACGACGACGACATCGCCAAGCGCATCGAGAACAACGTTAGCTCCTGGCTGGCAGCCTTCAAGAGCCGCTAATATTTTATGTAAATGTACGAGCAAGAAAAGATAAAGCCATACGGCGACGGCGAAAAAGCTTCGCAGGTAGAGCAGATGTTTGATAACATCGCTCCTACCTACGACAAGCTTAACCATCGCCTATCGTGGGATATCGACCGCGGTTGGCGCCGCAAGGCCATCAAGGCTCTGGCTCCCTATAAGCCCCAGTCGTTGCTCGACATTGCTACTGGCACGGGCGATTTTGCCATACTGGCCGCACAGATGCTTAAGCCCCAGCACCTGGTTGGCGCCGACATAAGCGAGGGAATGATGCAGATAGGCCGCGAGAAGGTGGCCTCACTGGGACTAAGCGACATAGTAACCTTCGAGAAGGAGGACTGCTGCCACCTATCTTATAATAGTGACACCTTCGATGCCGTCACCGCTGCCTTCGGCATACGCAACTTTGCCGATCTGGATGCAGGTCTGCGCGAGATGTACCGAGTGCTCAAGCCCGGTGGTCATCTCAGCATCGTAGAACTTACTACACCAGTCAAGTTCCCGATGAAGCAGCTGTTCCGCATCTATTCGCATACGGTGCTACCCATCTACGGCCGACTTATCTCGCGCGACACAAGCGCTTACTCATATCTCACCAAGACCATCGAGGCTTTCCCACAAGGCGAGCGCATGGTCGACATACTGATGAAGGCAGGCTTTGCCGAAGCCTCGTTCCGCCGACTCACGTTCGGCATCTGCACGATGTATTTCGCAACTAAATAGGTATTAGAATTATGGACAAGTACGGACTTATCGGCTACCCTTTGGGCCACTCATTCTCCATCAGCTACTTCAATCAGAGGTTTGCCGATGAGGGTATTAACGCCAAGTATGAAAACTACGAGATTCCGTCGATTGACGATCTGCCCGAAATCATCGACCGCACCCCCGAGCTTCGTGGTCTCAATGTTACCATCCCTTATAAAGAGAAGGTCATCCCATTCCTCGACAGCATCTCGCCAGAGGCTCGCGCCATAGGTGCCGTCAATGTCATCCGCGTGATTCATCAGAAGAACAAGACTCTGCTTAAGGGCTACAATAGCGACGTCATAGGATTCACCCAGAGCATCGAGGGCATGCTCGACCCGAAGTGGCACAAGAAGGCTCTCATTCTGGGCACCGGCGGAGCATCAAAGGCTATCAACTACGGACTAAAGTCGCTGGGACTGGAAACAGTCTTCGTTAGTCGTTACGAGCGCCCTGATACTATCCAGTATAGCAACATCACGCCCGAGGTCATCAAAGAGTACAACGTCATCGTAAACTGCACCCCCGTGGGCATGTATCCGCATACCGACGAGTGCCCTAAGCTGCCATACGAGGCGATGGACTCTCACACCATCCTCTACGACCTGATCTACAACCCCGACAAGACACTGTTTATGCGCAATGGTGCGAAACATGGCGCCGAGGTAAAAAACGGTCTGGAGATGCTATTACTCCAAGCCTTCGCCTCATGGGAGTTCTGGCACAGCGACGAGAAATAGTTAATTATCAATTTTCAATTGTCAATTCTCAATTATGTATAATAGATATATGATGCGTGGCGTTTCGGCCGCTAAGGAGGATGTTCACGCAGCTATCAAAAACATCGACAAGGGAATCTTTCCGCAGGCCTTCTGCAAGATTATCCCCGACATTCTGGGGGGCGACCCTGAGTATTGTAACATCATGCATGCCGACGGCGCCGGCACCAAGTCGGCCCTCGCATATATGTATTGGAAGGAGACTGGCGACCTGTCTGTATGGAAGGGTATCGCTCAGGATGCCATCGTGATGAATACCGACGACCTGCTCTGCGTGGGTGCCGTCGAAAACATTCTGGTTAGCTCTACCATCGGCCGCAACAAGATGCTCATCCCCGGCGAGGTTATCTCGGCCATCATCAATGGCACCGACGAACTGCTGGCCGAGCTACGCGATATGGGCATCGGCATCTATCCCACTGGCGGCGAAACTGCTGATGTAGGCGACCTGGTTCGCACTATCATCGTGGATAGCACCGTTACTTGCCGTATGAAGCGCGCCGACGTTATCGACAATGCCAACATACGTCCAGGTGACGTCATCGTTGGTCTGTCGTCAACAGGTCAGGCCACCTACGAGCATCGCTACAACGGCGGTATGGGCTCTAACGGTCTCACCTCAGCCCGTCACGATGTGTTTGCCAAGTATCTGGCCGAGAACTATCCCGAGAGCTACGACCATGCTGTTCCCGACGAACTGGTTTATAGCGGCAAATATAAGCTCACCGACGCCGTTGAGGGTTCGCCCATCAATGCCGGTCAGCTGGTTCTCTCACCCACCCGCACCTATGCACCTGTCATCAAGAAGTTGCTCGACGAGCTCCGTCCTGAGATTCACGGAATGGTACACTGCACCGGTGGCGCCCAGACCAAGGTTCTACACTTTGTCAACGACAACTGTCGTGTCATCAAGGACAACATGTTCCCCGTTCCACCATTGTTCCGTGCCATCCACGAGTGTTCAGGCACCGACTGGAAAGAGATGTACCAAGTATTCAACATGGGTCATCGTATGGAGATCTACGTTCGCCCAGAGATTGCCCCGAAGGTCATCGCTCTGGCCAGCATCTTCAACATCGAAGCCCAGGTAGTAGGCCACATCGAAGAAGGACCGAAGTCACTGACAATCAAGTCGGAATTCGGTGAGTTCAATTACTAAATCATATAGATGGTGTGTCTTAGGCACACCTTTATTTTTTCAAATGGCCCTGCGTCCCCGCGTCCCCGTGTCCCCGCGTCGTAGGGATTTTGCAAAGCTGACAATCAACACTATTCTAGGTAATAAATTACGATTTTTGTGCAGAAAAGCAGCGGATATGTCTTACGAATCTATAGATCAAGATTCTCTGGCAGTCCGACCTCCTTCAGTAGTTGCTTCTCGAAAATCTTGTCTTCGCTCACCGACTTGCCGTTAGGATAAAGATTGCCGATGCTATCAAAACGCTCAACGATACTAGCCACCTGACCAAACTTAACTTCGATCTCCTTGGCCTTTGTCATCGCCTTAGCAATGGCTACAGTGTCTACACTCTCGTCGGTAGTACCCTTCATCAGTTGCATAATCTCGTACATACCCTTCATGGCTGGCGACATAGCATAAAAAGCAGTGCGATAAGCCTCCTTCCACTCGTCAACACTCCAGTTGGCACCCTCAGCCTTAGCCTTGTCTACCAGCTGATTCAAAGTCTCAACAGGATTGGCAGCTGCTTCCTCAGGCGTAGTACCAGACTTCTGCCCCTGTTTGCACGATGTAACAGTCATACCTATCACAAACGCCATCATCACTAAAAATGCTTTCTTCATAATTAAGCTATTGATTGGTTAGTAAAACTTGATTAATCGGTGCAAATTTACGTATTTTTTTCAAACCACAAAGTGTTTTATACAAAAAAATGAATAAAATTTGGAAATATGCCCGATTTTTCGTAACTTTGCAGCCCAAATAAATGATATATAAGAAATGGCAGATACAAGCAACAGCATTCTACAGAAATTAGACGGTCTGGAGGCTCGTTTCGAGGAGGTATCGACACTGATAACCGACCCCGATGTGATAGCCGACCAGCAGAGATTTGTGAAACTTACAAAGGAATACAAGGATCTGGGCGACATAATGGACGCCCGCAAGCGTTATATCGCATGCCTGAACGGTATCAAGGAGGCTAAGGACATATTGGCCAACGAGAGCGATCCTGAGATGAAGGAGATGGCACGCGAGGAGCTGGCAGCCAATGAGGAACTGCAGCCACAACTGGAGGAGGAAATAAAGATAGCACTGATACCAAAGGACCCCGAGGACGCTAAGAACGTGGAGATGGAGATACGCGCAGGAACAGGTGGAGACGAAGCTGCACTTTTTGCCGGTGACCTATTCAAAATGTACAAGAACTTCTGCGAGTCGAAGGGCTGGCAGGTAGCTATCACTTACGTTTCGGAGGGTGCCGTAGGCGGATTCAAGGAAGTAGACTTCTCGGTATCGGGTGCCGACGTGTATGGCACACTAAAATACGAATCAGGCGTTCACCGCGTGCAGCGCGTGCCTGTGACCGAGAGTAACGGACGTATGCAGACAAGTGCCGCTACCGTAGCAGTATTGCCCGAGGCTGACAAGTTTGAAGTGCACGTAAACGAAGGCGAAATCAAGTGGGACACCTTCCGCAGCTCGGGTGCCGGTGGTCAGAATGTAAACAAGGTGGAATCGGGTGTTCGCCTGCGCTATATGTGGAAGAACCCTAACACGGGCGAGACTGAGGAAATCCTGATAGAGTGTACAGAGACACGCGACCAGCCTAAGAACAAGGAGCGCGCACTGAGCCGTCTTTATACCTTTATATATGATAAGGAGCACCAGAAATATGTGGATGATATCGCCAACCGTCGTAAGAGTTTGGTTTCTACCGGCGACCGAAGCGCAAAGATCCGCACATACAACTTCCCACAGGGCCGCGTGACCGACCACCGTATCGGCTACACTACTCACGATCTGCAGGGATTCCTGGGTGGCGACATTCAGGCAATGATCGATGCGCTGACCGTGGCCGAGAATGCCGAGCGCATGAAGGAGAATGAACTTTGATAATTGACAATTGATAATTGACAATGATGAGCAAGATAAAACTGTTTTTTGCACCGCTGAGAGAGGAGTTCAACAAGGAGTTTATGATTGTGAACGCCATCGCTTTTCTAGGTTGCCCAGTAATATCGTGGCTGGGGAAAAATACAGGAAGCTTTTTGATATATTTAGGCATCATTGTGCTGTGGTGGGCAATAGTAGCACTTGCTTTTCTAACATATAAATTCATCAAACAATGACCAGAAAAGAACTGATTGAACAGATTCGCGAGAAGAAGAGTTTTCTGTGCGTGGGACTGGACACAGACCTGGACAAGATGCCCAAGGGCCTGAAAGAGATTGTGAAGAAGGAGTATGAGGAGGAGGAAATGACCTTCGGCATGCTCTTCGAGTTTAGCACACGTATCATCGATGCTACTGCTCCCTATTGCGTGGCCTACAAGCCCAATCTGGCATTCTACGAGGCTTACGGTTTGGAGGGAATGGCTGCTTTCGAGGGTATCATCGAATATCTGCAGGAGAACTATCCTAACCACCTGATCATCGCCGACGCTAAGCGAGGTGATATCGGAAACACATCAAAGATGTATGCCAAGACATTCTTCGAAGAGTACAATGTAGACGCTCTGACCGTAGCTCCATATATGGGCGAGGACTCAGTGACACCATTCCTGGGGTACGACGGCAAGTGGGTAGTGCTGCTGACACTGACCAGCAACAAGGGTAGCCACGACTTCCAGCTGATGGAGGACAAGAACGGCGAGCGACTGTTTGAGAAGGTGCTGAAGAAGAGCCAGGAATGGGGAAATGACGAGAACATGATGTACGTGGTAGGCGCTACCCAAGGCAAGATGTTTGAGGATATCCGCAAGGTGGCTCCCACACACTTCCTGCTGGTCCCCGGCGTAGGCGCTCAGGGCGGTAGTCTGGAAGAGGTTTGCAAGTACGGAATGATCGAAGATTGCGGTCTGCTGGTCAACTCTAGCCGAGGCATCATCTACGCCAGCAACGATAAGGACTTTGCCGAAGTAGCTGGCGAAAAAGCAAAAGAACTACAACAACAAATGGCAACGCTGCTAGCAGCTAAGTCCTAAAGTCCTGTTCTTGCGTCCCTCCGGTAGCAAGCGAGCAGAGATCGAGCGGTCCGTTGCAAAAATAATACAATGAACGAAGTAAAGATCATCAACGACCCAGTATTCGGGTTTATCCAGATACCACGCGGCATACTCTACGGGATAGTAGAGCACCCGCTATTCCAGAGGCTGAACCGCATCAATCAGTTGGGGTTGGCCTCTGTGGTGTATCCTGGGGCCAGGCACACCCGATTCCAACACTCGCTGGGCGCATTCCACCTGATGAGCGAGGCTATACAGAACCTGCAACAGAAGGGGCAGTTTATCTTCGATTCGGAGGCCGAGGCGGTACAGGCCGCAATACTGATGCACGACATTGGTCACGGTCCGTTCTCGCACGTACTTGAGAACACGCTGATACACGGAATAGACCACGAAGAAATATCGCTGATGATGATGGAGCAGATAAACAAGGATATGAACGGTCAACTGAATCTGGCCATATCCATATTCAAGGGAGAGTATCCCAAGAACTTTCTGCACCAACTGATTTCGAGTCAGCTAGACATGGACCGTCTGGACTATCTGCGTCGCGATTCATTCTATACGGGCGTGACCGAAGGCAACATCGGCAGCGCACGTATCATCAAGATGCTCAATGTGATAGACGATTCGCTTGTAGTAGAACAGAAAGGTATCTACTCGCTCGAAAACTATCTGACCACACGCCGGCTGATGTACTGGCAAGTATATCTGCACCGAACATGTGTGGCCTACGAAAAGGTATTAGTAAATATGCTGAACCGAACCAAGTGGCTGATACGCCAAGGGCAACAGGTGTTTGCATCGCCCGCCCTACTCTACTTCCTAGAAAACAACATCGACGCCGAGTGGTTCGAGTCGCATCCCGAGGCTCTGCAGAATTATAGCGAGCTGGACGATAGCGACATCTGGAGCGCAATGAAGGCTTGGAAGCACCACAGCGACAAGATACTGGCCACACTGGCTACGGATATGCTAGACCGTCACATATTCAAGGTAGAAGTACTGGAGGATGAACCCACACCCGAACGTATCGACGAACTGAAGCGCCACATAGCCAAGCACATGGACATATCATACGATGACGCACACTATATGATGAGTGTGAACACGATACAAAAGGATATGTATAATGTGGATGACGACAAGATACAAATACTTTACAAAAACGGAGAAATCAAGGATATTTCGGAGGCTTCTGAATTGCTAAATGTTCAGTTACTTTCAAAAAAAATACGAAAATATTATCTTTGTTATCAAAGATTTCAAAAAAATTAGTTATCTTTGCAAAGTTTAATCGATTAAAAAGCAAAAAATGGAATTTACAGCCAAACAAATTGCAGACCTGATCCAGGGAAGAGTTGAAGGCAACGAGAATGCTGCCGTTCGTACTTTCGCTAAGATTGAAGAGGGTGTAGAGGGAGCAATCTCGTTCCTGTCTAATCCCAAATATACACATTATATTTATGATACTAAGTCGAGCGTAGTACTCATCAATGAGGACGTAGAACTCGAGAAACCCGTGAGCTGCACGCTGATTCGCGTGAAGAACGCCTACGAGTGCGTAGCCAAGTTGCTACAGATATACGACTCGATGAAACCAGCCAAGACAGGTATTGACCCATTGGCATCGATTTCGCCAAAGGCTAAGGTTGGCGACAATGTGTATGTAGGCCCATTTGCAGTGATTGGCGACGGTGCCGTAATAGGCAATGGCACACAGATATACCCTCATACAGTGATAGGCGAAGGAGTGCAGATAGGCGAAAAATGCTTGCTCTACCCCCATGTAACCATCTACCAGGGATGCAAACTTGGAAATAATGTTACAATCCACGCTGGTAGTGTGATAGGTGCCGACGGTTTCGGATTTGCTCCAAACACCGAGGGTTACGACAAGATTCCACAGATAGGTATAGTAGTAATCGAGGACAATGTAGAGATAGGTGCCAACACCTGTGTAGACCGTAGCACCATGGGACAGACGATTATCCGCAAGGGTGTGAAACTTGACAATCTGATACAAGTGGCGCACAACTGCGAAATAGGTGAGAACACCGTGATGAGCGCTCAGGTGGGATTGGCCGGTTCAACCAAGATAGGTGCTTGGTGTATGGTAGGTGGTCAGGCAGGATTTGCCGGACATATCCAGGTGGCCGACAAGACATTTGTAGGTGCCCAGTGTGGCGTAATCAGCAACACTAAGGGCAACGGCGAGCAGTTGATAGGATCACCCGCGGTCAATCCTAAGATGTACTTCAAGGCACGCGCCCTCGACGCTAAGTTGCCCGATATGTATCGCCAGATAGCCGCTCTACAGCGTGAGATTGACGCTCTGAAAGATAAATTGAAGGATTAAATTAATAATATAACCTACGGATTTTACGGATTATACGAATTAAAGTTTTACACGGAATAATCTGCAAAAATTAAAAATTTAGTAAAATCCGTATAATCCGTAGGCAAAATAAAACAAAGAGAGATGAAACAGAAAACTTTGAGAGGCAGTTTTTCTTTGTTCGGAAAAGGACTGCATACAGGTCTGAACCTGACCGTTACATTTAACCCAGCACCAGAAAACACTGGTTACAAAATCCAGCGTATCGACCTGGAGGGACAGCCTATCATCGACGCTATTGCCGAGAACGTTATCGATACCCAGCGAGGTACCGTATTGGGCAAGGGCGACGCACGAGTTTCGACAGTAGAACACGGACTTTCGGCCCTATATGCTTTGGGCATCGACAACAGTCTGATACAGGTTAACGGTCCCGAGTTCCCTATCCTCGACGGTTCAGCCATTCTCTACGTAAAAAAGATTCAGGAGATTGGTATCGAGGAACAGAACGCACCAAAGGACTACTACATAATCCGCAAGAAGATTGAGATTAAGGACGAACAGAGTGGATCATGCATCACAATTCTGCCCGACAATGCATTTACCATCACAGCCATGTGCTCGTTTGAGAGTAAGTTCATCAACAGCCAGTTTGCCACTCTCGACGATCCTAAGAAATACCCCACCGAGATAGCCAGCGCACGTACATTCGTATTTGTACGCGACATCGAGCCACTGCTACAGGCAAACCTGATTAAGGGTGGCGACCTGGATAACGCTATCGTAATCTACGAGCGCCAGACCACTCAGGAGCGATTGGACATGCTGGCCGACATGCTACACGTAGAGCATCGCGATGCTACCGACCTGGGATACATCCAGCACAAGCCTCTGCAATGGGAGAACGAGTGCACACGTCACAAGCTGCTCGACATCATCGGTGATATGGCGCTTATCGGCAAACCCATCAAGGGCCGCATCATTGCTACACGCCCTGGACACACTATCAACAATAAGTTTGCGCGCATGATGCGCAAGGAGATTCGCAAGCACGAAATCCAGGCGCCCATCTACGATCCAAACGAGGAGCCGGTAATGGACGTAAATCGCATTCGCGAACTGTTGCCACACCGCTACCCCATGCAGTTGGTCGACAAGGTGGTAGAGCTGGGTGCAAACACCATCGTTGGTATCAAGAACATCACAAGCAACGAGCCATTCTTCCAGGGACACTTCCCACAGGAGCCTGTAATGCCTGGCGTATTGCAGATTGAGGCTATGGCTCAGTGTGGCGGACTGCTGGTGCTGAACACACTGGAGGAGCCCGAGCGCTGGAGCACTTACTTCATGAAGATAGACGACGTGAAGTTCCGCCAGAAGGTGGTTCCAGGCGACACACTGATATTTAAGGTAGAACTGCTGGCACCCGTACGCCACGGTATCTCATCGATGAAGGGATACGTATTCGTAGGCGACCACGTAGTTAGTGAGGCTACATTCACTGCACAGATCGTGAAGAACAAGTAAGAATTGAAAGATTGAAGAATTGAAGTATGGCAAATCAGATACATCCACTAGCTGTTGTTGATCCCGAGGCAAAATTGGGCGACAACAATATCATCGGCCCATTCTGCGTGATCGACAAGAACGTAGTAATCGGCGACAACAATAAGTTGTATAACAGCGTTACCCTGCACTTTGGTACACGTCTGGGCAACAACAACGAGATTTTTCCAGGAGCATCGATCTCAACTAAGCCTCAGGACCTGAAGTTCCAGGGCGAGGAGACCACTTGCGAGATCGGCGACAACAACTCTATCCGCGAGAACGTAACCATCAGTCGTGGTACCGCATCGAAGGGCAAGACCACCGTGGGCAACAACAATCTGCTGATGGAGAATATGCACATCGGACACGACTGCGAGATAGGTAACGGTTGTATCATCGGCAACACCACTAAGTTTGCCGGCGAGGTAATCGTCGACGACAACGCTATCATATCGGCATGCTGCCTGTTCCACCAGTTCCTGCACGTGGGCGGATACATCATGTTCCAGGGCGGTACACGTACCAGCCAGGATATCCCTCCATACGTGATTGCTGGTAAGGAGCCCGTGCGCTATGCTGGCGTGAACCTTATCGGACTGCGTCGTCGCGGATTCTCGAACGAGACCATCGAGGCCATCCACGATGCTTATCGTATCATCTACTCTAAGGGTGTGATGAAGGAAGGTGTGGCCGAGGCTCGCGCCAAGTACCCCGACTCTAAGGAGGTGGACTACATCTGCTCGTTTATCGAAAACTCTAAAAGAGGTGTCATCCGTTAAGACGCTGATCGTTATCACTGGGCCAACGGCAGTTGGAAAAACTGCCTTGTGCCTGGATATAGCCCGACATTTTGGCATCCCCATAATAAATGCCGACTCGAGGCAGATATACAAGGAACTGAAGATAGGCACGGCAAGTCCGACGGACGAACAGTTGGCACAGGTAAAACACTACCACGTAGGCACTCTGTCGCTGAACGACTACTATAGTGCATCGCTCTTTGAACAACAGACTATGGAGATACTGGAGCGCGAATTCCAGACCAGCGACTACGCACTGATGGCGGGTGGAAGTATGATGTATATCGACGCCGTGTGCAACGGAATAGACGACATTCCCACCGTGGACGACGTGACGCGCGAGACGCTGAAACGCCGACTGGCCAACGAGGGACTGGAGAAGCTGGTGGAAGAGCTAAGACAGCTGGACCCCGAATACTACGAGATAGTGGACAAGCAGAACCCCCGACGAGTGGTGCACGGACTGGAAATATGCCTGATGACGGGCAACACATACACATCGTATCGCAAGCGCGAAAAGAAACAGCGACCATTCCGCATAGTAAAGATCGGACTGAACCGCGACAGAGAGGAGCTATACAACCGCATAAACCAGCGAGTGGACCAGATGATGGCCGACGGACTGCTGGACGAGGCAAGAGCACTCTACCCTATGCGACAGATGAACGCACTCAACACCGTGGGATACAAGGAGATGTTTGCCTATATTGATGGTACATGGACGCTTGACGAAGCGGTGGAGAGAATAAAGGGTAACACGCGTAGGTACGCGCGCAAACAATTAACTTGGTATAAGAAAGATGAACAGATAAGGTGGTTTAACCCCGACGATAAAAATAGTATAATCAGTTACATATCTCAAGACTATGAGCAACAAATCATCTGACAAATACACGGGCATGCTGGGCATGGCCATGCAGAAAATCAAGGGCGTTTGGCCTTGGTATAAAGGATTGTATAAGGGACGCGCCTGGTACATCAAGACTCTGGTGGCAATAGCATCGCTGATAGTGGCATTCTTCCTGTATCTGGGAGCTGTCGACATGAACTTCCTGTGGCTCTTCGGCAAGAGTCCGTCGATGAGCACCATCAAGAACAAGCGCCCTGCCGAGGCTTCGATGATATATAGTGCCGACGGCAAACAGATAGGAAAGTTCTTCAGCGAGAACCGTACGCCCGTGGGCTACGACGATGTGAACCCTGCATTCTGGAAGGCTCTTATCGACACCGAGGATGAGCGTTTCTATAGTCATCATGGTATCGACTATCAGGCATTTGCAGCCGCTCTGAAGGACTACGCCCTGCATCACGACGCACGTGGAGCATCGACCATCACTCAGCAGTTGGCCAAGAACCTGTTCCGCACACGTTCGGAGTATTCTACCGGACTGCTGGGCAAGATACCTGGAGTGAAGATGCTGATACTTAAGAGCAAGGAGTGGATTACGGCTTACAAACTGGAGCTGTTCTTCACCAAGAACGAAATCCTTACCCAGTATGCCAACACCGTTGACTTCGGTTCGAACGCATTCGGCATCAAGACCGCTTGTAAGACTTACTTCGGATGTTCGCCAAAGAATATCACCACCGAGCAGGCCGCCGTGTTGGTTGGCATGCTCAAGGCTACCACATATTATAACCCGCTTATCAATCCTGAGAACTCGCTGAAGCGTCGTAACATAGTGCTCGACCTGATGAAGCAGCATGGCGTTCTGACTCAGCAGGAATGCGACTCGCTGAAGAAGCTGGAAATTAAGCTGGACTATAGCGTGGAGAATGCCTACGATGGAGAGGCTAACTACTTCCGCGAGGCCGTGGCCGACTGGATGAAGGGCTGGTGCGCTGACTACTATGGCGAGAACAACAAATACGCCTACTACACCGAGGGACTGAAGATTTACACCACTCTCGACTCGCGCATGCAGAAGTATGCCGAGGAGGCCGCTGTGAAGCAGATGAAGCAGGTGCAGAAGACATTCAACTCGCACTGGGGAAGCACTAACCCATGGCAGGACGAGCGCCACATAGAGATACCTAACTTTATAGAGGATCTGGCCAAAAAGACACCTTATTATAAATATCTGAGCCGCAAGTTCGAGGGTAATCAGGATTCAATCGATTACTATCTGAACCTGCCTCATAAGGTACGCTTGTTCGACTATGATAGCGAGACGGGCTATATCGAGAAGGAGATTTCTACCCTCGACTCGCTACGTTATATGGAGCGCTTTATGCATTGCGGATTTGTAGCCATCGAGCCACAGACCGGACACGTAAAGGCTTGGGTAGGCGACGTTGACTTCAAGACCTGGAAATACGACAAGGTTACGGCTATGCGCCAGCCTGGTTCTACATTCAAACTCTTCGTATATACCGAGGCTATGAATCAAGGCATCACTCCTTGCGACACACGTAAGGACGAGTACTTCTCGATGAAGGTGATGGACCACGGACAGGAGGTGACATGGGCACCAACCAATGCCGACGGCCGATTCACTAACTCGCTTATTACCCTGAAACAGGCTTTCGCCATGAGTATCAACTCGGTAGCCGTTCGTTTGGGTCAGGAGTGCGGAATCAACAACATCGTTAATACCGCTCACGCAATGGGTATCAAGAGCAAACTGGACGCTACACCCGCTCTGGCTCTAGGTTCGAGCGATGTAAACCTGCTTGAGATGGTGAGCGCATATTGCACACCTTGTAGCGATGGTGTACAGCATGATCCTGTGTTGGTAAGCAAGATTGAGGACCGCGATGGAAACGTGATTTACGAGGCTCCATCAGATGGTAAACAGGCTATACCTTATAGTAGTGCATTCCTAGTTCAGCAGTTGCTGATGGGAGGTATGAGCGGAACAAGCTCTAGATTGAGAGGTTTTGTGGGCTACGACATCACCGATACCGACTTTGGTGGAAAGACTGGTACATCAAACAATCACTCTGACGCTTGGTTCATCGGCACAACACCAAATCTGGTTTGTGGCGCATGGGTAGGTGGTGAATATCGTTGTATCCACTTCCGCACCGGTCAGCTGGGACAGGGTAACCGCACGGCTCTGCCTATCTGCGGATACTTCCTGGGTAGCGTGCTAAAGGATCCTGCATTCAAGAAATATCGCACCAAGTTTGGTGCTCCACGCGATGCCGCTATTAATCAGTCGATGTATGGTTGTGGTGGTTATCTGGCACTTCCTTCAGATTCTGACTCATTGGCTGTAGACTCATTGCATTTGGGCGGAGCAGACGAGATTATAGAGCTTGATGCAGATGGAAATCCTCTGCAGAAAGCCGCTGAGCACCACGAAAACGAGGATGCCAACCAGACACCAACACCAAACAATAAC
Organism: uncultured Prevotella sp.; assembly: GCA_900322175.1. GTDB lineage: Bacteria > Bacteroidota > Bacteroidia > Bacteroidales > Bacteroidaceae > Prevotella. Next base: position 11,554 of record ONYZ01000004.1, on the reverse strand, counting down.
GGCGAAGCTACTGAGAAGAAAGACTGATGCAAGAAGAGCAACAACTGGATCTGGACAATAAGGAGTGGCAAGACGCTCTGCAAATCATAAACTATACCCGTCGCTCGCTTTTCCTAACAGGAAAGGCGGGCACAGGTAAATCCACATTCCTGCGCTACGTATCGAAAAACACCAAGAAGAAGCACGTAATACTGGCCCCAACTGGCATCGCTGCTATCAATGCTGGTGGCTCTACATTACATAGTTTCTTTAAACTACCATTTCACCCTCTATTGCCCAACGACACTCAGTATGATTGGCGTAATCTGAAGAAAACCCTGAAGTATACTAGTGCGCAACGCAAACTGATACGCGAGGTTGAGTTGATAATCATCGACGAGATATCGATGGTACGTGCCGATATCATCGATTTTATAGACAAGGTATTACGCTCGTACACGCGCAACCACGAACCATTCGGTGGAAAACAACTTCTATTAGTGGGCGATATCTACCAGTTGGAACCCGTACTTAAGGACGAGGATCGCCAACTGTTACAACCGTTCTACCCCTCGCCTTACTTTTTCAATGCAAAGGTATGGCAGATTATGCCGATAATATCCATCGAATTAAGAAAAGTTTATCGTCAAACCGACGACAACTTTATTGCCATTCTGGATCGCATTCGCAACAACACCGCTACCCCAGCTGATTTAAACTCGCTCAATTCGAGAGTGGAAAAATCTCTCAACTCTCAACTCTCCGCTCGGCCCAACGGGACGCTTTCCGCAGAAAGAACTCCCAACTCTAACCTATCAACTCTAAAAATTACCCTAGCTGCCCGCCGAGATACAGTTGACTTTATCAACGAGCAACAGCTATCGGCTCTGGATGGCGACCCGATAACATTTGTGGGAAAAATTCAAGGCGACTTCCCAGAAAGTTCGCTCCCAACTCCGATGGAGTTACAACTGAAAACAGGAGCCCAGATTATCTTTATCAAGAACGACAAAGAGAAACGATGGGTGAACGGAACGCTTGGTACAATAGAGTATATCGACGAAGAAGAGGGACGCATCGGTATCATCACCGAATCGGGATTGGAGTTCGACGTAGAGCGCGACATCTGGGAGAACATGAAATACACCTTCAACGAGAAGGAACAGAAGATTGACGAGAAGTTGCTTGGCACTTATACCCAGTTCCCCATACGTCTTGCTTGGGCGATAACGGTACACAAGAGTCAGGGACTAACCTTTAATCAGGTTTCAATCGACTTTGGAGGTGGTGGAGCCTTTGCTGGCGGACAAACCTATGTGGCACTTTCGCGATGCACATCGCTCGAAGGAATATCGCTAAAGGCGCCCCTACGTCAAAGCGACATCTTTGTGAGAGCCGAGGTAGTGAGATTTGCAAATCAGTACAACGATCAGCAACTGATAAACAAGGCTCTACAGGAAGGAAAGGCCGACCGCGAATATCGCGATGCCATCAGAGCATTCGACAAAGGCGACTTCGGTGCATTCCTCGACTCATTCTTCAAGGCCATCCACTCACGCTATGATATCGAGAAGCCGCATATCAAACGATACATACGACGTAAACTGGAGATTATCAATCGCCAGAAGCGGGCTATCATCGAAATACAAGAGCGAGACAATAAGGAAATAGCCAAACTAAGAGAGGAGTTGGACACCAAAAACGAACAACTTAAGCGTCTAGCTGCTGAATACACCATACTAGGACGCGAATGCGAACGCGAACACATGCCCGAGGCCGCAATACGCAACTATCAAAAAGCACTGGAACTATATCCTGATGCAGGGGATGCAAAACGAAGACTTAAAAAATTACAAAAACATTAATGCTCGCGCGCGCGAACAATAATTATATACTTAGCATCATCTAAACAACAAATGAGATGATGCTTTTTTTGCAAAGAATAATACCATAATTGCAATCGTTTGCATTGCATTTTATGTTAAGATTATTTAAATACTACCGTTGTGTAGGCACACATTGCCAATTCATCAAAAAAAAACGCCAAAAAATTTGTGAGTTTCCAAAAAAAGCCTTACCTTTGCAACCGTTATCCTGAAAACAATCTTTTTACCTTAGAAAACTAATACCTATTGAAGATATGGAGCGATCGCTTGCGAAAGTCATCGCTTTATTTTTTGCCCCTACTCCAATTGTTAAACTTTACTAAATATTAGCATTCTATCAACTATAAACTCTCAACTTTCAACTAAAATGTGTACCTTTGCACCCCGTTAGAGTCCGTTGTGGCAGAGTTAAGTGTGTACGAACGTATGCCGCCTCGCGGAAAAACCCCTAAATACAAATAAAAGCAAAATGTACGCAATTGTAGAAATTCAGGGTCAGCAGTTCAAGGCCGAGCAGGGCAAGAAGCTCTTCGTGCACCACATCAAGGATGTTGAGGCTGGCAAGACTGTTGAATTTGACAAGGTACTGCTCGTAGATGCTGACGGTGCAGTTAAGGTAGGCGCTCCCACCGTAGATGGAGCAAAAGTAGTGTGTGAAGTAGTGAACCCACTCGTAAAGGGTGACAAGGTCATCGTTTTCAAGATGAAGCGTCGCAAGGACTATCGCGTTCGCAACGGTCATCGTGAGCAGTTCACAGAAGTAGTAATCAAGTCGGTAATCGCTTAAAAACGTAGGAGGAACAACATTATGGCACATAAGAAAGGTGTAGGTAGTTCTAAGAACGGTCGTGAGAGCGCAGCTCAGCGACTTGGCATTAAGATCTTTGGCGGTCAGCAGTGCGTAGCAGGTAACATCATCGTTCGTCAGCGCGGTACTAAGCACAACCCAGGTAACAACGTTGCCATCGGTAAGGACGACACTCTCTACGCTCTCGTAGACGGTACTGTAAACTTCCACAAAGGCAAGTACAACAAGAGCGTTGTTTCAGTAATTCCAAACGCTGAAGCCTAAGGTAAAAAATTAAAGAAACACTTATTCCAAACAAACAACAGATTCCCGCACTCCGCAAGGAGTAGCGGGATTTCTGCATTTTTACGGCTATTTTCTTGGCTAATTGCGCGATTATTTGTACCTTTGCGCCTTAGAAAAAGAATATAAACAAATTAATACGTATTTAATATGTTAACACTGAAACTCATCAATGAGGAAACAGAACGCGTAATTCGCGGATTGGAGAAGAAACACTTCGCCGGCGCTAAAGAGGCCATCGATAATGTTATGGCTATCGACAAGCGTCGTCGCGAGACTCAGCAGGAACTTGACAAATGTCTGAACGAGCAGAAGCAGCTCTCTGGTCAGATAGGCCGACTGATGAAGGAAGGCAAGAAGGACGAAGCCGAGCTGGTAAAGGCACAGGTAGCACAGCTGAAGGACAAATCGAAGGAACTGGACGAGGCTATGGCCAAGGCTCAGGACGAGATGACAACTCTGCTTTGCACTATCCCTAACATCCCTTACGACGAGGTACCCGAGGGGAAAGCTGCTGAGGATAACCATGTGGTAAAGAGCAACCTGAAGGAGTGCACCGCGAGTGATACTGTTGGCAACTGGGATGTTTACCCATCATTGGGAATTGCCAATCCCCTGCCCCACTGGGAGCTTGCTAAGAAATACAACCTCATAGATTTTGATCTGGGCGTAAAGATTACTGGTGCAGGATTCCCTGTATATATAGGTAAGGGAGCAAGACTCCAGCGCGCACTCATCAACTTCTTCCTTGACGAGGCTCGTAAGAGTGGTTACACAGAGATAATGCCTCCTACAGTAGTAAATGCTGCTTCAGGCTATGGCACAGGTCAGCTGCCTGACAAGGAGGGCCAGATGTATCATTGCGAAGTGGACGACTTCTATCTCATCCCAACAGCCGAGGTACCAGTAACCAACATCTATCGCGACGTAATCCTCGACGAGAAGGATCTGCCTATCAAGAATTGTGCTTACACGGAGTGTTTCCGTCGTGAGGCTGGTTCATACGGTAAGGACGTTCGCGGCCTGAACCGTCTGCACGAGTTCTCGAAGATTGAAATTGTGCGCATCGACAAGCCTGAGCACTCTAAGGAGAGCCACAAGGAGATGCTGGAACACGTAGAGGGATTGCTGAAGAAACTGGAGCTTCCATATCGTATCCTGTTGCTGTGTGGTGGCGACCAGAGTTTTACTAGCGCTATCTGCTACGACTTCGAGGTTTACTCAGAGGCTCAGGGCCGCTGGCTAGAGGTATCATCGGTATCAAACTTTGACACATATCAGGCTAACCGCCTGAAGTGCCGCTATCGCCGTGAGGATACTAAGAAGCCTGAACTCTGCCACACGCTGAATGGTTCGGCTCTTGCCCTGCCAAGAATCGTGGCCGCTCTGCTGGAAAACAACCAGACCGAGAATGGCATAAAGATTCCAGCAGCACTCGTACCCTATATGGGTTGCGACATCATTGATTAATCAACAAATGGACAAATACTTATGAACAAAATCGTTAGAAAGGAGCAGTTTTCAGAGAAGGTTTTCCTCTTTGAGATTGAAGCTCCACTGATCGCCAAGAGCCGCAAGGCTGGCAACTTTGTGATTGTGCGTATAGGCAAGAAGGGTGAGCGCATGCCACTAACCATCGCTGCCGCAGACATCGAGAAAGGCACCATCACACTGGTAGTCCAGAAGGTTGGACTCTCGTCGAAAAAACTCTGCGCCCTCAACGTAGGCGACTACGTGACGGATGTAGTAGGCCCTTTGGGCAATCCTACCAAAATCGAGAACTACGGAACAGTGGTTTGTGCTGGTGGTGGATTGGGGGTTGCACCTATGCTACCCATCATCCAGGCACTGAAGGCTGCTGGCAACCGTGTGCTCTCAGTAATGGCTGGACGCTCAAAGGATCTCATCATCCTGGAAGATAAGGTACGCGAGAGCTCGGACGAGGTAATCATCATGACTGATGACGGAAGCTACGGTGAAAAGGGTGTGGTGACCGTTGGTATCGAGAAGTTTATCGAACAGGAGCCACACGTGGACAAGGTGTTCGCCATCGGCCCTCCAATCATGATGAAGTTTTCTAACCTTACAGCTCAGAAACACAATATCCCTTGCGAGGTATCGCTCAACACCATCATGGTGGATGGAACGGGTATGTGCGGAGCATGCCGACTAACCATCGGAGGCAAGACCAAGTTTGTCTGCATCGATGGACCTGAGTTCGACGGCGCATTGGTAGATTGGGACGAGATGTTCAAACGAATGGGTACATTCAAGCGCGAGGAGCAGGAGGAGCTGGCCCACTACGAGGAACATCTGGATAACCTCAACGCTGATGTAAAGACCGAAGCCAAAGGCACAGATATCAAGATGGACAGCGATCCTACCAACGATAGCATCGAGGTACTTACAGACCGCAATGCACCTTGGCGCGATGAGCTCAGAAAGAGCATGAAACCAAAGGAACGCACTCAGATTGAGCGTGTTATCATGCCTGAGCTCGATCCTGTATATCGCGCAACCACTCGCACTGAGGAGGTTAACATCGGACTGACCAAGGAGATGGCAATGACAGAAGCCAAACGTTGTCTGGATTGCGCCAAGCCAACTTGTGTTGAGGGGTGCCCTGTAAACATTAATATTCCTTCATTCATCAAGAATATCGAGCGTGGTCAGTTCTTAGCAGCTGCTAAGGTGCTGAAGAACACTTCTGCCCTACCCGCAGTCTGCGGTCGTGTATGTCCTCAGGAGAAGCAGTGTGAGAGCAAGTGTATCCACCTGAAGATGAACGAACCAGCCGTAGCAATCGGATATCTGGAGCGTTTCGCAGCCGACTTTGAGCGTGAGAGCGGAAACATCTCTCTGCCAGAGATTGCACCTGCCAACGGTATTAAGATTGCTGTAGTAGGTTCTGGTCCTGCCGGGCTCTCGTTTGCTGGCGATATGGTGAAGAAGGGCTACGATGTTTACGTGTTTGAAGCTCTGCACGAAATCGGTGGTGTGCTTAAGTATGGTATCCCCGAGTTCCGTCTGCCCAACAAGATTGTCGACGTAGAAATCGAGAACCTTGCCAAGATGGGCGTTCACTTCCAGACTGACGTTATCGTAGGTAAGACCATCAGCGTAGAACAGCTTGAGGCTCAGGGCTTTAAGGGTATCTTCGTAGGTTCTGGTGCAGGTTTGCCTAACTTCATGAATATCCCTGGCGAAAATAGCATCAACATTATGTCAAGTAACGAGTATCTTACCCGTGTGAACCTGATGGATGCCGCTAACCCAACAACAGATACTCCACTTAACCCAGCTAAGAGCGTGCTTGTAGTGGGTGGTGGTAACACAGCTATGGACTCTTGTCGTACAGCCAAACGTCTGGGTGCTGAGGTTACACTGGTTTATCGCCGCTCTGAGGTTGAGATGCCTGCTCGTCTTGAGGAGGTTAAGCATGCCAAGGAAGAGGGCATCAAGTTCCTCACCCTGCACAATCCTATCGAGTATATCGCTGATGAGACAGGTGCTGTAAAGCAGGCTGTTCTGCAGGTAATGGAACTTGGCGAGCCTGATGCTTCAGGTCGTCGTAGTCCTGTCCCAGTTGAGGGTAAGATCGTTACGCTCGATGTCGATCAGGTTATAGTGGCCGTAGGTGTTTCTCCAAACCCACTGGTACCAAAGAGTATCGAGGGATTGGAACTTGGTCGCAAGAACACTATCGCCGTGAGCGAGGAGATGCAGTCTAGCCGACAGGAGATCTTCGCTGGTGGTGATATCGTGCGTGGTGGTGCAACGGTAATCCTCGCTATGGGCGATGGTCGTCGTGCCGCATTGAATATGGATAAGCATCTGCGTGGAGAAGCTTAATCAAGATAAAGAGAGCCGTCGCCTATGGCATCGTTTGAACGAACGATTTGTCAAGGCGATGGCTACTTATCATCTTATAGAGGATGATGACCGCATACTCGTGGGATTATCAGGCGGTAAGGATTCGCTCTGCTTGCTAGAGTTGCTGGCCAAGCGCTCACGCATCCAGCATCCACGATTCGAGGTAGAAGCACTACACGTCAAGATGGCTAACATCCACTACGAGACGGATAATTCATATCTGCAACAGTTCTGCGACGATCTGGGAGTAAAACTCCACGTAATGACTACGAGTTTTGAGGTAGATAATAACACGGAGAGGGATGCCGCTCGCCTACACAAGCAGAAGACCCCATGTTTCCTCTGCTCTTGGAACAGGCGCAAGCAGATGTTCAACTTGGCGCAAGAATTGGGGTGCAACAAGATAGCCCTAGGCCATCACCAAGACGACCTATTGCATACGGCACTGATGAATCTCACATTTCAGGGACGATTTGACACGATGCCAGCGCTGCTCAAGATGCGAAAGATGCCACTATCCATCATTCGTCCGCTATGTATGACCGAGGAGAAGGACATCAAGACCTATGCCGAGTGGCAGGGATATCAGAAACAGCAGAAACAATGTCCATACGAGACCAACTCGCATCGCGCAGAAATAAAGCAAATCTACGATGCCATCGAGCGGATGAACCCAGAGGCACGATATAGCATGTGGAATGCGCTTAATGCAGACAACAAACTGATAGAAGAATAATATATGAATCTAAGGAAAATTACGATACTCAGTATGGCCGTACTGCTATCAATGCCGATAGCGGCACAAAAGCGTAAACGCATCACAAGACCTAGACCCGTTCCTGTAGTAGAAGAGCCACAGTATGATTCTCGTATCATGAATATGCGCGAGATGACTCAACAGATAGTCATCATCGATAGTATCGTAACCAGCAAGGACAAGTTTCTTGCTTCAATCCGTATGTCTGCAGAATCAGGCAAACTGATGACCACAGGCTCATTCTATCGTAATAATCAGGATGGTATTCTGCACATGAACGAGATGGGCAACAAGGTTTACTTCAGCCAGCCAGATAGCCGTCTGCTTCAACTCTATACTGCCGACAAACTGGGCAACGAGTGGAGCCGTCCGCAACGTATCGAAGGCATCAGCGAGGGTATCGACGAAGCCTCCTACCCCTTTATGCTTACTGATGGAGTAACATTCTACTTTGCCGGCAAAGGCGAAGAGAGTATTGGTGGATACGACATTTTTATGACTCGCTACGACTCGCGTAGTGGCAGTTTTCTAAAACCTGAGAATATCGGAATGCCTTTCAACTCTGAGGCCAACGACTATATGTACGCTATCGACGAGGCCAATCGTATAGGCTACTTCGCAAGCGATCGCCGCCAGCCTGAAGGCAAGGTTTGCATCTACATTTTCATCCCTTCGGAAACACGCAAAACCTACAATGCTGGCAAATATACCGAGGAGCAGATTCGTAGCTATGCCGATATCACTAGAATAGCTGATACATGGGGCGACGGAGCCGAAAGGAAAGCTGCGCTCGACAGAATAAAGTCGAAATATTCAGCTATCGATGTCCCTGGACAGTTGGTCAGAACAGGCGACGAGGCATCAGTGGTAGTCTATCACTCGAAAGAGGCTAAGACTCTGTATCAGAAGCTGTTGACAGAACAAAACTCACTCGACATCGTAAACTCGCGCCTAGAGCAGTTGCGCCAGAAGTATCACAAGGCCAACACCAACGAGAGGCAACAGATGAAGAGCGAAATACTGAAATTAGAAGAAGACGCCATCCAGCTTAACGCCAATGTTAGACAATTGAACAAGGCAACACGCAATGCAGAAATAAATAGTAAAAATCAATAATACAATCAGTCTATGAAGAAGATTTTCCCAGAATCAGAATTGATTATCAATGCCGATGGCTCATGTTTCCATCTGCATCTCAAGCCAGAACAGTTGGCTGATAAAGTGGTGCTGGTAGGCGATCCTGCCCGTGTAGACACCGTTGCAGCTCACTTCGACTCAAAGGAGTGCGAGGTTAGCAGCCGCGAGTTCCACACCATCACTGGTATGTATAAGGGCAAGCGCATCACTTGTCAGAGTCATGGCATCGGTTGCGACAATATAGACATCGTGGCCAACGAGCTCGACACTCTGGCAAACATCGACTATAACACCCGCGAGGAAAAGGCCGGGCATCGCACACTCACAATGGTTCGTATCGGAACCTGTGGCGGACTGCAACCCAACACTCCTACAGGATGTTTTGTCGCCAGCGTCAAGAGCATCGGGTTCGACGGATTGCTCAACTACTATGCGGGGCGCAACGAGGTATGCGACCTTAAGCTCGAAGAGGCATTCAAGCAGCACATGCAGTGGAATCCTATCAAGGGGGCCCCTTACGTAGCTGTAGCTGATGCCGAACTGATCGACCGCATTGCTCAGGATGACATGGTTCGCGGATACACGATCTCGTGTGGCGGATTCTACGGTCCACAGGGACGCGTGCTGCGTGCTGACATCGAGGATCCTAAGCAGAACGAGAAGATCGAAAGTTTCGAGTATGATGGTCTGAAGATATGCAACTTCGAGATGGAGTCGTCGGCCCTCGCCGGTATGGCCTCACTGCTGGGCCATCGCGCTATGACGTGCTGTATGGTCATCGCCAACCGCTATGCACAGAAGATGAACACAGAGTATAAGAACTCTATCGACACACTTATCGAGAAAGTACTCAACCGCATCTAACAGTTATTGGTTGATGGATACAATCTGCGCATTAGCAACAGCTCCTGGTGGAGCAATAGGAATCATAAGAATCTCAGGCCCCAAGTCGCTTGAGATTCTTTCGCATGTATTTACTAAGGACCTCGCCAAGGCCCAGCCCAACACCATACACTACGGGCATATTATTTCCACAATACTCCCCCACTCAAGGGAGGAAAGGCTAGGGATGGAGGCGAAAGATGTCGTCGACGAGGTGCTGGTGAGCGTATTCCGCGCCCCACACTCTTACACGGGCGAAGACTCTGCCGAGATATCCTGTCACGGATCCCGATATATATTAAATAAGGTACTAGCCCTGCTGATAGCGAACGGCTGCCGACAGGCTGGTCCTGGCGAGTTTACACAGCGAGCCTACCTAAATGGCAAGATGGACTTGTCGCAAGCCGAAGCTGTGGCCGACCTGATAGCTTCTACCAATAAGGCCACGCACCAGATTGCGATGAGCCAACTGAAAGGGCATTTCTCTTCCAAGCTTGGCAAACTACGCGAACAGTTGCTTAGACTCACATCCCTGCTAGAGCTAGAGCTGGATTTCACTGACCACGAAGATCTGGAGTTTGCCGACCGCAGCCAGCTGCTAGAACTCACCAGCTCTATCGACAATCACATCACACGTCTGGCTCACTCATTCCAGACAGGCCAAGCCTTAAAGCGAGGCATACCCGTAGCCATCGTGGGCAAGACCAACGTGGGGAAATCCACCCTGCTCAACCGTCTGCTTAAGGACGATCGTGCCATCGTGAGCGATGTCCACGGCACAACCCGCGACACCATCGAGGATACTATCGACATCCAGGGTGTCACGTTCCGATTTATCGACACTGCAGGCATCCGTCAGACACGCGACGAGGTAGAGCAGATAGGCATCACCCGCACCTATGCCGCCATCCAGAAGGCTCGCATAGTGCTATGGGTGATTGACACAAAGCCTAGCGACGCTGAGCTTAACGATATGCAAGAGCGATGCAAAGGGAAATCGCTGATAGTCATACTCAACAAAATAGACAAATCAGATGAGAAACAGACAGCCCCCTTCGCCCCTCACATCTTAAAGATCTCTGCCAAGAAATCCATAGGCATTGACACGCTGGAGACAGCTATCTACAAGGCTGCCGGCATCCCTGAGACAGCAGATAGCGACATCATCGTAACCAACGCCCGTCACTACGACGCATTGGTTCGTGCCCACGACAGCATACAGCGTGTCATCGATGGCCTGCAGATGCAATTTAGCGGAGACCTGCTAAGTGAAGACCTCCGCCAAGCTCTTGACACTCTCGCCGAAATCACCGGCGGCCAGATCACTCCCAACGAAGTTTTAGGAAATATCTTTAAAAACTTCTGCGTGGGAAAATAGAATACGATTAACGGTTATCACTCGATATTACTCGATATGACTAAATCGTTTATTTCCAAGCATTTCCACACTCGCAATATCATCAGCGTTAAACGTTGATGATATTTTTTTCGCTCATTTTTGTACGTTATTTGTACGTTTGGGAAAAACCTAACGTTGGCACATGCTCACTCAATGTCTCCGACTGGCACACGTTGGACAGCATTGGATTGCTAAACGATGTCCTCGCGTGGCACCCTTTGGACACATTTGGACACATTTAGACAGACTTGGACAGAGTTGGACAGGAAACAGGAATAATAACATACAAAATAGGACATATGGAAATAGTTAAGAAATGCGAATGGTGTCATAAGACCTTCATTGGTCAGATGGTCACAGCAAGGTTTTGCAGCAGTAAATGTTGCAATCAGGCTTATAGGTACAAGAGGAATGTGCAATCAGGTAAGTGCATACCTCCCGACAGCACTATTGATTTGAGTACCTTATCAAGAAGAGTTGATGAGAAGAAGCAGTTCAATGACACGCTGAAAGACAAACAGTTTCTTTCTCCCTTAGAGGCAGCAGAGCTT
>ONYZ01000111.1 GCA_900322175.1 uncultured Prevotella sp. | reverse complement strand
AAGACCCATACCGTCCTGGTTGGAGTGAGAATACACGATACTGGTGTTGAACTGGATGAACTTGGTCTCCATCATATTGTTCACACGAGCCGTGAAACGCTTGTAGTTAGGACCGGCACCTTCCAACGTACCCTTCTGCTGGAAATAGTCAAGTCCCACATTATATGTATTATGCGCGCCACCACCACCCAGGTTGACATTGTGGTTCTGACGTGTACCAGTCTTAAACACCTCCTTGAACCAATCAGTATTGGTGTTATCCATGAAATGGTACTTGCCATCGGCTCCAAGACTATAGCCACTGGGCAGAGGTGTATTGGAATTGGCAGCTGCATGACCAAGATAATCACTGTACTGGTCGGCATTCATAATGTCATAAGTGCTGCTGGGAATCCAGTCAACGCCAAAATATCCCTTATAGTCCACCTTCAGGGGCTGGTCTTTCTTACCGCTCTTGGTCGTGATGATAACCACACCGTTGGCAGCACGAGAACCGTAGATAGCACCTGCAGAAGCGTCCTTCAACACCTGAATGGTCTCGATGTCGTTAGGAGAGAAGTCACGGATAGTTGTACCCATGGGCACACCGTCAATGACATAGAGAGGAGCAGTACTTCCGAAAGAACCGATACCACGGATACGTACAGAAGGATCAGCACCAGGCTGACCATCTGAAGTAATCTGTACACCGGCTACCTTACCTTCCAACATCGTAGAAATGTTTGAGTTCGAGACACGCTTCAGTTCGTCAGCGTTAACGATAGAGACAGAACCGGTCAGGTCGGCCTTCTTCTGCGTACCGTAACCCACAACGACTACTTGATCGAGCAGATGGGAATCGGACTCCAACTGGATGGCATCCAGAATAGCACGATTGCGTACAGCCACCTCACGGTCTTTGTAGCCCACATAACTAATCACCAGTGTCGCATTGCCTGCAGCGCTAATTTCAAAGTTACCGTCGAAATCAGTAACAACACCCGACTGGACACCTTTAACCCTGACAGTGGCACCAATCAGCGGTTCACCGTCCTGGTCAACAACCTGTCCCTTCACTTTTATGGTCTGTTGGGTCACCGTAGCGTTTACCGGCAGAGGGCAGACAGTAAGTCCTCCCGTCAGTCCCAACACGAGCATAACAGAGAATAAAGTTTGTTTTCTCATTGTTATTTGTTTTAAAGTTAAAAAATAATTAATAGTAATAATATGGCCGCAAAGATAGGTGTTTTAGAAATTCAACTGGTGGACAAACCAACAAATAAGGTGGATAAAATAGTTATTTGCCCACTTTTTACACGGTTTATCATCTGTTTTATGCTTATTTGTCCACCAAAGCGTCCTCTCCCGTATAAGAACTTGGATTATTACCATAACGGCGGGTAAAACAACGGGTGAAATACTTTGGGTCATTAAAACCAACGCGATATGCTATCTCGGTAATATTTCGATTGCCTTGGTTTTCCAATATCATTTTCTTGGCAACGGACAGACGATAGTTTCTGATAAACTGGCCAGTGCTTTGTCCTGTTTCTGCATTCAAGCGTTTAGAAAGGAGCGTACGGCTTACCCCTAAAGCCTCCGCTAGTTCAGCGATACCAAACTCGCTGTTCATGTAGTTCTGTTCCATCACCTCCGTAGCACGCTCCATAAACGATTTCTTAGTACGCAGCACCTCCTGTTTATCAGCCTCCAAAGTGCGTCGATAGCTTTTCTGTAGGCGCTCATGATTATCCAAAATGTTTTGAATACGCGACTGCAATTGTTCAGGATCATCAGACTCATCAAGAACACGACGAATGGGTTGTAACAGTTTCTCTGCTTCCTGTTGTCGCAACTTATCAATTCTCTGGCGATAAATCCACATTGCAACCCCAGCCAGCAGCAACAACAGCAAAAGGACAAACCACCAACTCTTCCAGAAATAGGGAGCCACCACAACTTGAATACTGATAACGCTTTTTTCGGCATCAATACCGTCTGTATATTCCACCTCAAAGGTATATTTCCCAGGCTTTAGTGTAGTATAGCGTACCGAATTTTCAGTAGGATTCAAAACTGTCCACTCGTCATCAAACCCTTTCAAGCGGTAGCTGTAACGTCCTTGTGACTCGCCTCCGTAGGTCAAAGTAGAGAAACTAATGGAGAACGACTTGTTCGACTCATGAAGCCTGATGCAAGAAGCCTGAGAGATATCGGCATCCAAGATATCACTATTGGCCGCCGTCACTTCCTGGTTATCCACCAACAGACGGGTAAAAGTTAAATGATTCGAGTACTTGATTTCGGTATTCTCACCTTTTATTTCAGTCAACCCGTCCAAACTACCCAGATATACAGTACCATCAGCCCCCTTTACTGCAGAGTTCCAATAAAAGCGCTGACATGGAAGGCCGTCACGTTGACTATAATTATTAAAGGTACGCGTACGAGGGTTATACACCGACATTCCATTATTTGTAGTAATCCAAAGCCTACCCTGTTCATCCTCAACGATACCTTTTACGGCATTATTTGCAAGTCCGTCATCCGTCGTTAATACTTCAAAGGTCCATTTGCCATCGCTAGAAACCACTCTCTTATATAAGCCATAGCCATTAGACCCTAGCCACATGGTTCCATCACTAGCTTCACAGAAACAGCATATTTTGTCAACAACCGGAGACTCGGGATTATTGAGCTTATTACGGAAAAGGCGATGAGAGAATGTCGGGGTTTTCAAGTTGACTACAAAAGCCCCTAAGAGACAACCTATCCACAAGTTGCCATCGCGGTCTATATGACTACCGATGCAACCTCGTATGGTACGGTTTCCCTTAAATGGATCTTTCAGCACACCAGTCTTCAAGTCATAATAGAACACACCGTCGTTACTTCCTATCCACAATGCATCGTGATACTTGTCGTATGCCAACGATCCTATATAATTAGTCAGCGGAGTCATGCTTTCCGGCATCGTCACATGATGTACCTGATCATGGGCAGATAAAGAGATATAGTTAAGACCTGCGCCCCACGTTCCAATCCACAACCTGCCATGAACATCGGGTTCCAACACTGACACGGAATTATGCTTAAGTCCCAAATCAAACATAGACCAGTGTGCAAACCCATCACCCCTACCCTCTTTTCGGTTCAGACCGCCTTCCACGGTGCCTGCCCATAAGGAGCCGTCGGAGGCTGCATACATGGCATTCACAGGGCCCCGCGATAGTGATGTCACCTTATCCGGCTGATGAACGTAATGTTGAAGCATCAAGGGTTTGGGTGCTAGTTTCACTACACCTGCCGTTTCCGTACCTATCCATATCTGGCCTTCACGAACCATCAGACAATGAACGAAATCACTGGGCATAGGCTCAACGACCGTAGAAGAATTC
>ONYZ01000062.1 GCA_900322175.1 uncultured Prevotella sp. | reverse complement strand
AACAAATGATCTCATAGTATTAGCTGAGACTGTTAATCATTATGTACAAGCAGTAGATGAACCCTACGCAGTGCTTAGTGATGAAAACACCAAGTTGACCTTCTACTACGACAAGAAGAAGGAAGAACGAGGCGGTTGGGACGTTGGACCTTTTGGAGGTGAAGGTGAACGTGGTTGGAGCAATGCCAAGCAAAGCATTACCACCGTTGTATTCGACGAGTCGTTTGCTGACTGTAATACCATAAGGAGTACTGCTTACTGGTTCGAAGGATTTAAGAACTTAACTTCTTTCGTAGGTCTTGAAAATCTGAAGACTGATAATGTCATTAGCATGATAAGCATGTTCGAAAATTGTGAAAAGCTTACATCGCTCGACTTAAGTACATTCAATACCTCTATGGTAACTTATATGGATGGAATGTTCAACGGGGCTTCTAGCCTAAAGACCATCTATGTTGGCAACAATTGGGTAACAGCAAATGCATCTACGATGTTTTATGGTTGTACAAGTCTTGTTGGTGGTGCAGGTACAATGTATAATGCTTCTGAAGTAGGTTCTACGTATGCTCGTATTGATGATCCTTACAACGATAAGCCTGGTTATTTCACAGATAAGTATGGGGTGATCCTTATTGCTAAAGATTATACCCGTGAGTATGGTGATGAGAATCCTACGTTCGAGTACATGACAAAGGGTGTTTCAATTAGTGGTGAACCAACAATTACCTGTGAGGCTACGGCTACATCGGATGTTGGTACGTATCCTATTGTTATTTCTTATACTCCGGCAGGAGGAGACGCATCGACGAATTCAACAAATCTGAATGTAACCTGTGTGAATGGAACGCTGACCATCACCAAGGCGCCAATGACTATTCATGCAAAGGACACTATGATTGTTCGTGGCTCTGAAATGACAGGGTTTGAGTTGGATTATACAGGCTTAAAGAACAACGAAAACAGTACGGTACTCATAACCCAACCAACAGTATCGACAACTGCCACATCAGTAAGCGATGTTGGTTCCTATCAGATTACAGTTTATGGCGCTGAGGCAAAGAACTATGATATTGCCTACGAGATGGGTACACTCACCATTACAAAGTCGAAGCTCACCGTTACAGCCAAAAGCTACACTATCAAGCGTGGTGAAGAGTTGCCTATATTCGAGGTAGAGTACTCTGGATATGTGAACAACGAAACAGATGCAGTACTTACTAAGAGGGCTATAGCTACATGCGAGGCCAAGAGCGATACTCTACCTGGAACTTACCAGATAAGAGTATCGGGTGCTGAGGCAAAGAACTATGAGATGGAGTATGTGAAAGGCTCGTTGACGATAACGGACGACGTAGTGGTAATAGCTAAAAGTTATACCCGTGAATATGGTGAGCCTAATCCTATATTTGAGTATACTTCCGAGGGAGCTATACTGGAGGGTACACCTGCAATCACCTGCGAAGCTACAGCAACATCGCCTGTTGGTACCTATGATATCATAATCTCTAAGGGTTATATTACCAACAGTGAGGTGACATACGTAAAGGGTACGCTCACCATTACCAAGGCGCCGCTTATTGTTACAGCTAAGAGCTATACCATAAAGCGTGGTTCTGAATTGCCTACATTCGAGGTCGAATACACTAGATTCAAAAACAATGAAACAGATGATGTATTCGCCAAGAAGCCTGTAGTTACATGCGAGGCAAACAGCTACACTCAGCCTGGAATTTACCAGATAGTAGTATCAGGTGCTGAAGCCCAGAACTATGAGATGGAGTATGTAAATGGTGCGCTGACTATCACAGACGATGCTGTGGTGACAGCCAAGAGCTATACTCGCGAATATGGCGAAGCTAATCCTGTATTCGAGTACACAGTAGATGGCGCAACGCTGGTAGGCACGCCTACCATTACCTGCGAAGCTACAGCAACATCGCCTGTTGGCACCTATGATATCATTATAACCAGGGGCGATATTACCAACAGTCAGGTTACATTCGTAAAGGGTACGCTCACCATCACCAAGGCTCCGCTCACCATTACAGCAAAGAGCTATACAATTAAGCAAGGTAAGGATTTGCCTACACTTGAAGCTGAGTACTCTGGTTTTAAGAACAATGAGACTGACATGGTATTCACTACTAAGCCAACAGTAATGACAAGAGCTACCAAGAATAGTAATCCTGGCAAATACGACATCTATGTTTATGGAGCTGAGGCTAGGAATTACAATATAAGTTATGTATATGGTACGCTCACCATCACAGAGAAGACAGAAACCTTCGAGGGAAGTGTGCTGACTGTGAAGGAGGGCGGAAACATTGACGATGCATTCGAGAGCATAGGTGGACGCGAACAGGCCGCTAAGACCATTACTGCCATCATTTGGAACGCCAGGGAGCCGCTGACAATGGATATGCTTAGAGGTATCGACAATCCTAACATGCTGATTTATGTAACAGATGAACAGTTGGCTCCTAGCGGAGTAAACAATGTTGTGGTTAACGGTATGGCCAAGAGTATAGTACTGACTGATCCTACATCGGACTCTGGTAATTACAATTTCTATTGTCCGCAGGAGTTTACTGCAGAAAACATCAGCTACACCCGCGAGTTCAGACAGACTACGGAAATAAACGTAAGTCGCGGTTGGGAGAGTATTGCTCTACCATTCGATGTGCAGACATACACTCATGAGGTTAATGGCGAAATAGCTCCATTCCGCAATGATGCTAGTATCTACCACTTCTGGTTGCACCAGATAACTGATGAGGGTTGCGTAACTGCCACTAGCATCGAGGCTAACAAGCCATATATCATTAGTATGCCTAACAACGAAACCTACACCCAGGAATTCAACCTGGCAGGTAAGATAACATTTGCTTCTACTGATGTTACGATTCCAGCTACTGAAACTAGGGATATCTGGCTAGGCGATACCATAGCCATTATTCCAACCTTCCAGCGTGTTGAACAGAATGAAATGGTTTACGCACTGAATGTGCTATACGAATTCGATGATAACAAGGAGGGTAGCGTGTTTGTAAGCAACTATCGCGATGTTCTCCCGTTTGAGGTTTACACATTCCACGAACCAAATCATAATGGGAATGCCGGTGCTCGCGTCATTAATGTGGCAAGTCTATTTGGTGATGACGATACCACTGATATTATCGATGTGATGAGGCCAAAAGATAGTGGTATTGTGTCGATTTATAGGTTGGACGGAACACTGCTGAAACGTGGTAAGTCCAATGATATAATCAACAATCTTCCAAAGGGAATATACATAGTAAATGGCAAAAAGATGGTTGTTAAATAATCAACAAAGCGCCCTCCCCCCAAAAAAGGAGGGCGCTTCGTTGATATAAGAATATTAGCTACAATTTGTAGGAAGACTCAGAAAATATTTGCAATATAATCTAAAGTTCCAAATGTTTTGGTGATTTAATTTGTGTTTTACGATAAAAAGTAGTACCTTTGCACGCAAATTTGAAAATATATAAAATAAGTAAGGTATGATACGCTTTTTTCAGACCCCACAGAAATCTGTGATTGCCACAGAGGTTGATCACGCACTGAGTGAACAGGAAATCAAAGAATTGAGTTGGTTGTACGGCAATGCTTCGCTGTTAGATGCTGAGCAGCTTGAGGGTTACTATGTAGGTCCACGCCGCGAAATGGTGACCCCATGGTCGACAAATGCCGTTGAGATTACACAGAATATGGGCCTCAGCGGCATTTCTCGTATAGAGGAGTACTTCGCCGTTGACTCTAAGGATGCTGAGCACGATGAGATGCTGCAACGTATGTACACAGGCCTGAACCAGGACATTTTTACCATCAACATCAAACCTGAGCCCATCAAGTATGTGGACAATCTGGAGGAATATAACGAGCAGGAAGGTTTGGCTCTTAGCCCGGAGGAGGTAGAGTATCTACACGGATTGGAGAAGAAGAATGGTCGTCCTTTGACCGACTCAGAGATCTTTGGCTTCGCACAGATTAACTCTGAGCACTGCCGCCATAAAATCTTTGGTGGTACATTCATCATCGACGGCAAGGAGATGGAGAGTTCACTCTTTGCCATGATTAAAAAGACAACACAGGAGAATCCCAACAAGATTCTCTCGGCATATAAGGATAATGTAGCTTTTGCACAGGGTCCTGTGGTTGAGCAGTTTGCTCCGAAAGACCAGAGCACCAGCGACTATTTCCAGGTGAAGGATATTGAGAGTGTTATTTCGCTGAAGGCTGAGACACATAACTTCCCCACAACCGTAGAGCCATTCAACGGTGCTGCTACTGGTACTGGTGGCGAAATCCGTGACCGTATGGGTGGTGGTGTAGGTTCTTGGCCTATCGCCGGTACTGCTGTTTATATGACAGCATATCCACGTCTGCACGACGATGAAGGTGCTGCACGCGATTGGGAGGATATCCTTCCTGTTCGTCAGTGGCTGTACCAGACACCTCAGCAGATTCTGACTAAGGCCTCAAACGGTGCCTCTGACTTCGGTAATAAGTTCGGTCAGCCGCTGATTTGTGGTTCTGTGCTGACTTTCGAGCACCAGGAGGGCCAGGAGAAATATGCTTACGACAAGGTAATTATGCTGGCAGGTGGTGTAGGTTATGGCACCAAGCGCGACTGTCTGAAGAAGGAGCCACAGCCAGGCAACAAGGTTGTCGTTGTGGGTGGTGATAACTACCGCATCGGACTGGGTGGTGGCTCTGTATCGTCCGTTGACACAGGCCGTTATAGCAATGGTATCGAACTGAATGCCGTTCAGCGTGCTAACCCTGAGATGCAGAAGCGTGCCTACAACTTGGTACGTGCTCTGTGTGAGGAGGATGTAAATCCTGTAGTTTCTATTCACGACCACGGTTCAGCAGGTCACTTGAACTGTCTGTCTGAGCTCGTTGAAGAGTGCGGTGGCGAGATCGATATGACCAAGTTGCCTATCGGTGATAAGACTTTGAGTTCTAAGGAGATTATTGCCAACGAGAGTCAGGAGCGAATGGGATTGCTCATCGACGAGAAGCATATCGATCATGTTCGTAAGATTGCTGAGCGCGAGCGTGCTCCGCTGTATGTGGTAGGTGAGACTACTGGTGATGCCCACTTCTCGTTCAAGCAGGGCGATGGTGTTAAACCATTCGATCTGGATGTTGCCCAGATGTTTGGTCACTCACCCAAGACTATTATGAAGGACAATACTGTAGAGCGTCACTATGCTGACGTGACCTATAGTCAGGATAAGATTGATGAATACCTCGATCGCGTGCTACAGCTGGAGGCTGTGGCTTGTAAGGACTGGTTGACCAACAAGGTGGACCGCTCTGTAACAGGTAAGATTGCTCGCCAGCAGTGTCAGGGTGAGATCCAGTTGCCTTTGAGCGACTGTGGTGTTGTAGCTCTCGACTATCGTGGTGAGAAGGGGATCGCCACGGCCCTCGGACATGCACCACAGGCAGGTCTGGCTGATCCTGCTGCTGGTTCTGTACTCTCTGTTGCTGAGGCTCTGACCAATATCGTTTGGGCTCCACTCGCTGAGGGAATGGATTCACTGAGCCTCTCAGCCAACTGGATGTGGCCTTGCCGCTCTCAGGAGGGTGAGGATGCCCGTCTGTATGCTGGTGTTAAGGCGCTTTCCGACTTCTGTTGCGACCTGCATATCAACGTACCTACAGGTAAGGACTCGCTGTCACTCTCTCAGCAGTATCCTAACGGCGAGAAGATTATCTCTCCAGGAACGGTGATTGTATCTGCTGGTGGTGAGGTTTCTGACATTAAGAAGGTTGTGTCACCTGTATTGGTAAACGATAAGAATGCATCAATCTATCATATCGACTTCAGCTTCGATGAGCAGCGCCTTGGTGGTTCTGCTTTTGCTCAGAGCTTGGGTAAGGTGGGCGACGATGTGCCTACTGTGAAGAACGCTGAGTACTTTGCTGATGCATTTATGGCTGTTCAGGAGATGATTAACCGCGGTTGGATTCTGGCAGGTCATGATATCTCTGCTGGTGGTCTCATTACCACACTGCTCGAGATGTGCTTCGCCAATCAGAAGGGTGGTATGCACATCAACCTGCACGACATCTGCAAGGATGGCGATGTGGTGAAGGCTCTGTTCGCTGAGAATCCAGGTGTAGTTATCGAGGTAAGCGATGAGTACAAGCAGGAGTTCAAGGAGTTCATGGAGGAGCAGGGCATTGGCTATGCAAAGATTGGTTATCCTGTTGAGGATGCTCGCACCATCGTGGTTAAGGCTGGTGATGTAGATCATACATTCGATATCTTTGCACTCCGTGACACATGGTATAAGACATCTTACTTGCTCGACCGCAAGCAGAGCTTCAATGGTAAGGCTAAGGAGCGTTTTGAGAACTATAAGAAGCAACCTATCGAGATGAAGTTCAATAAGGATTTCACTGGTAAGCTGGCTCAGTATGGCATCTCAGCCGATCGTCGTCAGGCATCTGGCGTAAAGGCTGCCATCATTCGTGAGAAGGGTACTAACGGTGAGCGCGAGATGGCTTACTGCTTGTATCTGGCTGGTTTTGACGTGAAGGACGTTATGATGACCGACCTGATTTCTGGTCGTGAGACACTCGAGGATATCAATATGATTGTATTCTGTGGTGGTTTCTCTAACTCCGATGTACTTGGTTCGGCAAAGGGTTGGGCTGGTGCCTTCCTCTTCAATCCCAAGGCAAAGGAGGCACTCGATAAGTTCTATGCCCGCGAGGACACCCTGTCACTGGGTATCTGTAACGGTTGTCAGCTGATGGTTGAACTCGGTCTCACTGGAGCCAAGGGTGCTAAGATGTTGCACAACGACTCTCATAAGTTCGAGAGTGAGTTTATCAGTTTGAGTATTCCTCAGAACAACTCTGTGATGTTTGGCAGCTTGAGTGGCAATAAACTCGGTCTGTGGGTAGCTCACGGCGAGGGTAAGTTCTCACTGCCTGAGGCTGAGAGTGCTTACAATGTTATTGCCAAGTACAACTACGCTGGTTATCCCGCTAATCCAAACGGCTCTGACTATAATGTGGCTGGTATCTGCTCGGCCGATGGTCGTCATCTCTGTATGATGCCTCACCTGGAGCGTGCCGTATTCCCATGGCAGAATGCCTGGTATCCTGCTGACCGTCGCCAGGACGAGGTTACACCTTGGATTGAGGCATTCGTTAATGCACGTAAATGGGTGGAGGAAAAGGTGAAAAAGTAAAAAGGTTGAGAAGTGAACATATATTGGGAATCTTTTAAGACCTTCTTTAAGATTGGCATATTCACCCTTGGTGGTGGATATGCCATGATACCCTTGATAGAGGAGGAGGTGGTTAACCGCAAACAGTGGGTGACGAAGGACGAGATGCTCGATCTGATAGCTATCGCCCAGAGTTGCCCAGGTGTGTTTGCCATCAATATTGCCACTTTTATCGGCTATAAGTTGCGCAAGACACGTGGCGCAATCTGCACGACACTCGGCACAGCTCTGCCATCATTCCTTATCATCCTGGCTATAGCTATGTTCTTCAGTCAGTTCAAGGATAATAAGGTGATTGCTGCCATCTTCCGCGGTATACGTCCTGCGGTAGTGGCATTGATTGCCGTACCTACATTCCGCTTAGGTCAGCGTGCCCAGCTCAATCGCTATACCATCTGGATCCCCATCGCTTGCGCTTTGGCAATTTGGGCCCTAGGCGTTTCACCTATTTATATTATAATCATCGCAGCTATTGGTGGTTACATATATGGGAAGTTTATTCAGGAAGACAAGGATACAAGTAAACAAGGAGTTCAAGACAAATGATTTTTCTATCGCTTTTTATCACGTTCTTCGAAATAGGTATCTTCGGCTTTGGTGGTGGATATGGCATGCTGTCGCTTATTCAGCACGAGACGGTCGAGGCCCATCGCTGGCTCTCAACTTCTGAGTTTACCGATATTGTAGCCATATCGCAGATGACACCAGGCCCAATTGGTATTAACTCAGCCACCTATTGCGGATATACCGCCATTCATAATGCCGGCTATGGTCATCTGATGTCCATTCTTGGTTCGGCTACGGCAACCTTTGCTCTGGTGCTGCCATCACTGATACTGATGATACTTATCAGCAAGATGTTCATGAAGTACATGAATACACCGCTGGTACAATCTATATTTACAGGTCTCCGCCCAGCTGTAGTAGGATTGCTTGCTGCTGCCACGCTGTTGCTCTGCAATAAGGAGAACTTTTCTACCCCGATGGAGAATCCTTGGCAGTTCTGCATCAGTTGTGCTCTCCTTGCAGCCACAGCCTTTGGCACAGGCTATCTTAAAATCAATCCTATCCGTATGATCTGCTATGCCGGTTTTGCCGGACTTCTACTGCTTTACTAATCTACTTTTTACAAATATATAAATGAGACACTACTTGCTAATATTGTTTTCTGTAGTCCAACTCTTGGCTATGGAAATTCAAGCTAAAACATGGACATCTGATGAGGTAAAAGATCTAATCAGAAAGGTGAATATCTATTGGCAGACAAATAATTCTGCTGAGGTTCGTGCGTTTTGGGACAATGCTGCCTATCATACAGGTAACATTGAAGTGTATAAACTGTTACACGACCAGCAGATGCTCGACTATAGCATCCGTTGGGCAGAACATAACCAATGGAAGGGTGCTACTGAGGCCGATCCCGCCAAATGGAAGTATAAGAACTACGGCGAGGGTCAAGATTATGTTCTCTTTGGCGATTGGCAAATCTGTTTTCAGACCTACATCGACCTTTATAATATAGAGGAGAGTGGAGAGAGGAAAGTGAAAAGAGAATACATGGTGGCACGTGCCAAGGAGGTGATGGGGTATGAGGCAGATTCTAAAGCACACGACTACTGGTGGTGGGCAGATGCTCTCTATATGGTGATGCCTGTAATGACGAAGATGTACAAACTGACAGGTGACACCAAGTATCTGCAGAAACTTTATGAGAACATCTGCTATTGCGACAGCATTATGCTTGATAAGGAGACAGGGCTCTACTTCCGTGACGGCAAATATGTCTATCCCAATCACAAGACTGCCAGTGGCAAGAAGGATTTCTGGGCGCGTGGCGATGGATGGGTGCTGGCTGGACTTGCTAAGGTGCTACAGGATATGCCAGAGACCTATGTCCACCAGCCGTTCTTCTTGGAAAAATATGTCAATCTGGCTCGGGCGGTCAAGAAACTGCAACAGCCTGAAGGTCATTGGACGCGTTCGATGATGGATCCACAACAGGCCCCTGGCTATGAGACCAGCGGTACGGCATTCTTCTGCTATGGTCTGCTTTGGGGCGTCAACCACGGATATCTCTCTAAGAATGAGTTTGCTCCTACCATCGAGAAGGCCTGGAACTATCTTGCCAACATTGCTATGCAGAGTGATGGCAAGATAGGCTATGTTCAGCCCATAGGCGAACGCGCTATCCCTGGTCAGACTGTAGATGCTAGCTCACAAGCCAATTTTGGTGTTGGGGCCTTCCTGTTGGCTGCTTGCGAATATTGCAGATATCTGATGCAGACGGTCACGCTACAGGTTACTAACTCCAGCGACAGTCAACGACAAGAGATAGTGGAGACTAGCTATCAGACTGTATGTCAGTTGTTGGGCATAGCTAATGGAACTCCTATTATAGTGTATAATGGATTAGGGCAGCAACAGACTTATCAGATTACCTACGACGGCAAATTGCTGCTCGATGTATCTTTGCAGCCGCATAGCACTGCTACCTTCACTATCAGTGTTGGTGCGCCTTTGCCTTTTCCCTTTTTTGTCAAGGGTAAGATTTATCCAGAGCGTGCTGACGACCTGGCGTGGGAGAACGATCGCGGAATCTATCGTATGTATGGTCCTGCCTTGCAACAGTCTGGCGAAAAGGCTTATGGCACGGATGTCTGGGTGAAGAACACCCCCGACTTGGTAGTAGAAGATCGTTATCGCCAGCACATGTGGGGTGTAGGACAGCGCGATTCGCTCTATCGTATTGGTAAGAAGAAAGAGGCTAATGATGTCTATTTAGCCACCTCGTTCCACTACGACCACAACTATGGCCTCGATTGCTATGGTGTAGGTCCTAGTCTGGGTTGCGGAGCGCCGGCATTGTTGAAAGACGGTCATTTGGTGTTCCCCTATTGTTGGAAAACGTGTGAGATTCTCGACAACGGTCCATTGCGCTTCACCGCCCGACTTGACTATAATCTGAATAAAGACGGCATTACAGAACATCGGATAGTGAGTCTTGATAAAGGCTCACATTTCAATTGCATTACAGTCTCATACGATGGTGTCAAACGTCCCATGACCTTTGCTTCAGGCGTTGTGTTGCATAGCGACAATCAATATGTTCTTGGGCGCGACTATGTGCTCTATGCTGATCCCACTGAGAATCCCCAAGTGCATCAGTCGCAGATCTATGTAGCGGCACTCTTCCCCAATGGTGTAGATAAGACTATGATGCACAAGGGAGCGCACAATCATGCGTTGGGTATTGTCAATAATTATAAGGGATTGCCTTATACATATTTTACGGGGGCGGCCTGGAGTAAATATGATGTGCAGACACTGGCCCAGTGGCAACTATGCGTAGATGAGTTTATGCAAAACATCAAACATCCATTAATAACCGAACTGCAATGAAAAGAATTCTCACTCTTCTAACGACTATCGCACTGCTACTGCCCATGCAGGCAGCTAAGAAACAGAAATCGCAACAGTCTGATCGCGAATACTGGAGTAGTCTGGCCTACAAAATGGCACAGCCAGTGCTTGAGAATATGGCTAAGGGCGAACTACAGAAGAATATGAAAACAGAGTTTTCGCCATCGTTTGACAACCGTGACCGAAGTGTGGTTTATATGGAAACTTTTGGTCGATTGATGGCTGGTATTGCACCTTGGCTTACACTGCCCGATGACGATACTGCAGAGGGCCATCAGCGCAAACAACTGCGCCAATGGGCCTTGGCTGCCTATAAGAATTCGGTTGATCCCCAATCGCCCGACTACCTTTGTTGGGGTAAGGCAGGACAGAATCTTGTCGATGCTGCCTATATCGCAGAATCGTTCTTGAGAGCCTGGGATACGCTATGGATGCCGCTCGATGATGTCACCAAACAGCGCTACATCAAGGAGTTCCAGAATATGCGTAATATAGATCCACCTTATACCAATTGGTTTCTTTTCTCGTCTACTATTGAGAGTCTGCTGGCCAAAGCTCATGCTCAGTTCGATGAGTTCCGTGTCAACACAGCTTGCCGTAAAGTCGAGGAGTGGTATATTGGTGATGGTTGGTATGCAGATGGCCCAGTGTTTGCGTTCGATTACTACAGCAGCTATGTGTTCCACGCTATGTATCTGGAAACGCTTCAGGCGATGGTCGACTCGAAATACAATTCGCGTCTCGACTATCAGAAGTACCACGCGCGTGCTTTGAAGCGTGCTCAGAAGTTTGCCATCATTCTCGAACGTTTCATTTCGCCTGAAGGCACTTTCCCAGTCATAGGCCGTTCTACGCCTTATCGTATGGCTGCCATGCAACCGCTGGCACTGATGGCATGGTATCAGACGCTGCCTAATGAACTTAGCAACGGTCAGGTGCGCGCTGCCCTCACCAAGGTGTTACACCGCATGTTCGACTATCAGCATAATTTCAATGATGCTGGTTATCTTACCATTGGTTTCTGTGGTTCTCAGCCAGAAACTGCAGATTGGTACACCAACAACGGCTCGTTATATATGACATCTCTAGCTTTTATGCCACTTGGTTTGCCAGCCGATCATCCTTTCTGGACCGATGCCGCTGAGCCTTGGACACAAGTAAAAGCTTGGGGAGGTCAGCCATTCCCCAAGGATCATCGCTGGGCCGATGATATTCAGACCCGTGATAAGTGGTAAATAGTACGATGATCTTAATCTGAAATAAAGGTGGTAATGCTGCGGGGAGGCAATTGCTGGCTTCCCGTAGTTTTGCCCACAGGTTTTAATGTCTCGCCTGAGACATCAGATGTGCGGTACATCTGCCACTCACATTTTTGTCCATCTGAAATGCTGAGGCTGAAAGGCTGTACACGCTGGCTATAGTTGATGACCACCGCTACCCACCTTCCATCGGCATTACGATAGGCAGAACACATTACTCCGTAAGGATCAAATTCTGCAGATGACGATACCTCATAGCGGGTAGCACCAGGACGTATAAATCGACTAAAGTTGCCAAGTGCCCACATCAGACGGGAGTCGACGGCATAGCCACTCTTCATGCGATCGGATGTATATACGCGAATCAGTCCATCTTTATAATCCTCGCCCACTGTGCGCCACCATGACCAGCTCTCAGCATCGGCAAACACCAGGTCGTGATGAATTACACGAGCTACATATAGGGCAGTCTTCATAGAGAAGTCGTAACCTCCACCACCGCCAATCTCTTCGTCGTTACCCATTATGCAGAGTTCTGTCTGCCAAAACTTTAGACCATATTTTGCAATAGTATCACGAAGTTGCTCGCGGATCTCGCGCATATATGGTACAGGGGTATTGGTCCAATAACTATGTCCCACCATCTGGCGTGGCACATTAGGCAAATTGCCGAGATAGGTTTTGGTGCTGTCTTTCGAGAAGAATGTGCGTATTTGATAGCCACGCTCCCAGTTCGTCTCGTGAGTAGCAAGAAGACAACGCAGATCACTAGACTCGTCTACGAGAATCTGCGTAGTGAGACCTTGTTTCTTAAACGCTTTACTGGTTTCGCGAATTAGTCGGGCTATCTCATGGTTAGTGGCAGGCGATCCTTCCTGCTTGGGACCTAGCCAATTCCAATGGCCATCAGGTTCGTTTACGGGGCATAGGTAGTCGAAGTGAATGCCGTCGTGTTCTTCGATACCTTTAACGGCTGTAGCCATGAAACGTGCGAAATCGTCATAGCAGTCGTCCTTCAGATTAATCGTTCCGCCTCGACCTGTATTTGTTGCAAGACCATTTTGAGTGAAATAGACAGGTGCAGAGTTAAGGAATGCCAGGAAATAGGGCACACCGTG
Organism: uncultured Prevotella sp.; assembly: GCA_900322175.1. GTDB lineage: Bacteria > Bacteroidota > Bacteroidia > Bacteroidales > Bacteroidaceae > Prevotella. The sequence goes on along the minus strand of ONYZ01000062.1, from coordinate 2,239 downwards.
CTGTTTGGCCATTTTCAGGAATTTGCGCTGGCCAGGCTGCTTATTCCAATCGTATGTGCCGTCTTTAGTTAGGAAGCACTCCGTACGGGTTCCTGGGTTTATCTGAGAATCCTTGCCTTGTTCGGCGCTGCCAGCTCCCAGGTTAAATCGCCAAATGGAGAGCCCGATACCCTTTGGCTTGCCTAGAGCATCATTTTCGAGCGAAAAGAGCCAATCGGCAATCTTTTGCTGTTCGGCTTCATCATCCCAAAGGCCGATGAATTGCATTGACCACGCATCCGAAGCGCCAAAGTGATGTATGTTCTGGCGCGGCTGGCTGACCTCTATTTTAAAGTCAGCGGCCTGACAAACAGATGCTACTGTAGCCAGGCCTATTAACCATTGAATTTTCATTTTACAACGTATTTCTTACCGTTCTTAATATAGATTCCCTTTGATGGATTGTTTATCAATTGTCCGCTCAGAGAATAGATCTTGTTGTCGTTCCTGTTATCGTTCTTAATGGTGCTGATACCAGATGAATTATCAAGAGTGGCAACAACGGTAACTACTGATCGGGCGGGAATCTCCATATTTGAGGCATCGCTGAGCGCAGGTGTCAGTCGCAAATTGTTTATCTTGTTAGTTACATAGGTCTTAATGCTTTCAATAGATTTATCGGCTAGCGACAAACTGATATTGCGACTGGTCTTGTTCATGTTGACCAGCACCGTTACTAAGGTGTTTCCATCAGGCGAAAGCCACGAAGACCCCATCAGGTTATTCATCTCGTCGGCACCATCAACAGATACGCGCTTGTACCCCGGACGGATGAAACGGCTGTAGTTTCCTAGCACCCATAGGTTCTTGTCGGCTGTCAGAGTGCCACCGTTCTTGATGTCGCCATAACTCTCTTCGCCAGAGTCACCCTGTGCATTCATGCGAATCAGGTAGAAACGGTTCTTCTGACTGTACCTCTCTTGAGCGAAAGCCGTCCAGTACGACCAACCCGACATATTGCCATAGTTCAGGTCGCAATAAATCAATTTGCCCATATAGAGTGCGATATCCATTTTGGTTGCTGCATCGTAGCTGGCAGGGAATCCTGCTGAAGTGGATGGCGCCGCATCAAGCATCGACCATTCTGTCTGCATTACTTCTAGACCATATTCCTGTGCGGCATCACGTACTTTCTCGCGGATGTCCTTCAGGTCGCTATTATTGCCAAAGGTCCAATAGCTATGACCTGTAACCACCTTTGCTAACGATGGCAAGTCGCCTATATAGGTAGAACTGCTACTCTTAAAGAATGCATTTATCTGTTTAGAAGCACGGCCGGTCCCGCTATACAAGAGATCCCACGAACTGGCTTCTGGAATAAGAATCTTAGTAGAGAGATTACGGTTTGTAATACTCTTATCGAGCTCCTTGACCAACTTGGCAATGTCACTATTCTCCCAAGGTGAACCTTCCTGACCATCCTTCCAATCAAATCGTGGCTCGTTAACAGGATCGATATAAGTCACATTATAGCCTTCGTCTACAAAGTGCTTCGTTGTTGATGCTAGGAATTCGGCAAAGTCATCAAAACGGTCGGTTTTCAGATTGCAAGATAGACTCTGATTGTTGGTATTTGCCTTACCACTTTTAGTAAAATAGATAGGTGCGGAGTTTGAGAAGAGCAGGAAGTGCTCAACACCATAATCCTTGGCTTGCTTCATAAACCATTGCTGACCATCGCATCTGGTCCAATCGTACGTGCCATCAGAGTTTAGGTAACACTCTACACGACGGGTCTCATCTTCGATATTACTTGCTGATCCTTGTGAGGCAGACCCTGCACCAAGGTTTACTCGCCAACAAGACAATCCAATACCTTCTGGACAGCCATTGGCGTCCATTTTCTGGCTGAATAGCCAACGGGCAGCTTTTTCTTTCTGTGTGGTACTGAAATAGTCGCTGATATACTCTGCTGTCCAGCAATCGCTGGCGCCAAAGTCCTGAATCGTCTGGAATGTCTTTGTAATGTCAATCTTTACCTCAGCAGGAGACTGTGCTTCGCCTGCTCTTAACGTGACATCGTCGAAACAGTAGGCGGCCATTGTTGGCATCATTAGCGACAGTATTCCTATAAATAACTTCTTCATATTGATAGATAGTAATGTTGTACTAATTTCCGCCGTAGCGTAAAAGCTGAAACCTTGCGGCTCGTGCGGTTTGTTTGTTAATATTTCCGTTTATTCTCACTTTTTTCGTATAT
>ONYZ01000061.1 GCA_900322175.1 uncultured Prevotella sp. | reverse complement strand
AGGATACGGATATTATCCGCTGCCATGTTCATAACTTTGTTGTCGTTCATAATGAATAATTAATTGAAAAACGTTATTTTGGGCGCAAAGATACAAAAAAACTTCGAAACAAGATACAGTTTTTTAAAAAAAATCGTAACTTTGCGCCATATATATAATAAGGTGTAGAAATGAAGGTAGCAATTATTCAACACGTAATCCGCCAGGACGACCTGAACTGGAACATGCAGCACGTATCAGAGTTGATGGATAAGCAGGCTGGAGCCGACCTGTTTGTGCTCTCCGAAACCTTTGCCACAGGCTTTATGGCCGAGGGCTCGGCTGATAAGGCTGGCATGCAGGGAATGATGGTACTGAACTGGATGCAGCGACAGGCAAGCCGACTGAATGCTGCGATAGCAGGCAGCGTGGCTACCAAGGATGACGACGGCAAACTGCGCAACCGTCTGTATTTTGTGCGTCCTGATGGCTTTTACGACCACTACGACAAGCGCCACCTGTTTAGTTTTGCCGGTGAGACCAAGGAGTATGTGGCTGGCGATCGCCGCGTGGTGGTGCATTGGCGTGGGTTCAGTTTCTTGTTGCAGGTGTGCTACGATCTTCGTTTCCCAGTCTTTTCGCGCAATCGTGGCGACTACGATGCCATCATCTATGTGGCCAACTGGCCCGAACCTCGTCGCGATGTATGGCAGACGCTGCTCAAGGCCCGTGCACTCGAGAATCAGTGCTATGTGATAGGTGTGAACCGTGTGGGCAGTGATAGCGCTTGCGAATACCAAGGCGACTCTGTGATACTGAATGCCTATGGTCGCGCCATCGCTGAGTGTATGCCAGGCAAGGTGGATACAGCTGCAGCCCAACTGGACATGGAAGAACTGCACCGATTCCGTCAGAAGTTCCCGGTTTTGGCCGATTCTGATGACTTTTTGCTAGCTTCTGAGAAAAAAAACTTATAAAAGTTTGCCTGTTTCGGATAATTTGCTTACTTTTGCAGCGCAAAATTAAAATATTCGGGGTGCTGAGGCGTTTGCCGAAGCTGAGAAAATACCCATAGAACCTGACACGGGTAATGCCGTCGGAGGAATGTAATATGAAAGTAACGATTAACAACAAACAGCACGAGACGCAAGCTGTCACACTGAGTGAGCTTGCCACCCAATTGCAGTTGCCCGCCAAAGGTGTGGCAATAGCCGTAGATAATCAGTTGAAACCACGTGGCTCCTGGGGCGATGTTGCCATCCAGGATGGCGCAAGTATCACTATTATCAAAGCAGCATGCGGGGGGTAAGGGCGATGTTACAGTTTATATCTCATTATTCTGATAAGTATAGCTACTTGGATAGCATCCGCATGGCTCTTGAGGGCGGATGCCGATGGATACAGTTGCGTATGAAGGACGCTACTGACGACGAGGTGCGCCCTGTGGCCATCCAGGCTCTGCAGTTGTGCCGCGATTATGGTGCCACGTTTATCATCGATGATAGGGTAGAGTTGGTGCGCGAACTAGGTGCCGATGGTGTGCATCTGGGCAAGAACGATATGCCCATCGCCGAGGCACGACGCATACTGGGCTCCGATTTTATCATCGGCGGCACAGCCAACACCATCTGGGATGTAAGGGCTCACTACGCGGCTGGTGCAGATTATATCGGCTGTGGTCCGTTCCGATTCACCACCACCAAGAAGAACCTTTCGCCCGTATTGGGACTGGATGGTTATCGCCGCATAGTGATTGAGATGCGTGCGGCTCATATCGATATCCCCATCGTGGCAATTGGCGGCATCACTCAGGACGATATCCACCACATACTTAACACAGGCATCGATGGCATTGCGCTTAGCGGCACAGTGCTGCATGCCGACAATCCAGTAGAGAAAATGAAAAAAATATTAAAGATAGTCAATCAATGAGTAAATTAGTAATTGCAGGGCGAGAGTTTAGCTCCCGCCTATTTTTGGGCACAGGCAAGTTTAACAACAACGTCCTGATGGCACGCGCCATCGAAGTGTCTGGCACAGAGATGGTTACCGTAGCGATGAAACGTGTAGAACTAGACGATGCCAACGACGACTTGCTCACCCACATCACCCAGAATCCCAAGATACAGTTGTTGCCCAATACATCGGGCGTGCGCAATGCCGAAGAGGCTGTGTTTGCTGCACAGATGGCTCGCGAGGCTTTCGGCACCAACTGGCTCAAACTAGAGATTCACCCCGATCCGCGCTATCTGTTGCCCGACTCGGTAGAGACGTTGAAGGCCACTGAACAACTGGTAAAACTTGGTTTCGTGGTGCTGCCATATTGCCAGGCCGACCCCACGCTGTGCAAGCACCTCGAAGAGGCAGGTGCAGCTACCGTCATGCCACTGGCCGCACCCATTGGCACCAACAAGGGACTGCGCATGAAGGATTTCCTGCAGATCATCATCGACCAGGCCACAGTGCCAGTAGTGGTTGATGCAGGCATAGGTGCACCTAGTCATGCTGCCGAGGCTATGGAGATGGGTGCCGACTGCGTGCTGGTAAACACTGCCATTGCTGTGGCAGGCAACCCTGTGGCTATGGCCGATGCTTTCCGACAGGCCGTCATCGCTGGTAGACAGGCCTACGAAGCCGGCCTAGGCGCCATCGCCGACAATGCCGAAGCCTCGAGTCCACTCACTGCGTTCTTGGACAATTAAGAGTTAAGAACTAAGAGTTAAGAAAGTATGATTAACGATAACAAAGCTTACGCTCAGCGTGAGAAATACTATATGCAGGGACAGATGTTTCCCGATGTGCGTGTTGGAATGATTAAGGTAAACCTTACCCCTACCGTAACCCGCGACGAGGACGGTAAGACACACATGCAGCCTAACGCACCTGTACTTATTTACGACACCAGCGGACCATATTCAGACCCTGACTATAAGGTCGATCTGAAGAAAGGTCTGCCACACATGCGTGCCAAGTGGATAGCCGATCGCGCTAAAAAAGGGCAGGGCATTACCCAACTGGCTTGTGCCAAGGCAGGCATCATCACGCCAGAGATGGAATATGTGGCCATTCGCGAAAACATGAACTGCGAGGCACTTGGTATCCATAGCCACATCACCCCCGAATATGTGCGCCAGGAGGTGGCACGTGGACGTGCCGTAATCCCAGCCAACATTAATCACCCCGAGAGCGAGCCTATGATTATAGGCCGAAATTTTGCAGTTAAGATCAATACCAACATCGGTAACTCTGCCACATCTTCATCTATAGATGAGGAGGTGGACAAGGCTGTATGGTCGTGCAAGTGGGGAGGCGACACACTGATGGACCTGTCAACAGGTAACAATATCTCAGAAACACGCGAGTGGATTCTTCGCAATTGTCCCGTCCCAGTGGGTACTGTGCCCATCTATCAGGCCTTGGAAAAGGTTGATGGCAAGGTAGAAGACCTCTCGTGGGAGGTGTATCGCGACACGCTCATCGAGCAGTGCGAACAGGGCGTGGACTACTTTACCATCCATGCCGGCATACGTCGCCACAATGTTCATCTGGCCGATAGTCGCCTGTGTGGCATCGTGAGTCGTGGTGGCAGCATCATGAGCAAGTGGTGCCTGCTGCACGATAAGGAGAGTTTCCTTTATGAGCACTTCGATGATATCTGCGACATTGTGGCTAAGTATGATGTGGCCTTGTCGCTGGGCGACGGACTGCGACCTGGATGTACAGCCGATGCCAACGATGCTGCCCAGTTTGCCGAACTCGACACCATGGGCGAACTCGTCACACGCGCGTGGAATAAGAATGTACAGGCATTTATCGAAGGCCCCGGACATGTGCCCATGCACAAGATACGTGAGAACATGGAGCGACAACTCGAAAAATGTCATGAGGCACCGTTCTACACCCTCGGCCCAATCGTAACAGATATCGCCCCTGGCTACGACCATATAACCAGCGCCATAGGTGGTGCGCAGATAGCTTGGCTGGGTACCGCTATGCTGTGTTACGTCACCCCCAAGGAGCACCTGGCACTTCCTAACAAGGATGATGTGCGTGCAGGTATCATCACATATAAGATAGCAGCCCATGCTGCCGATCTGGCCAAGGGACATCCTGGAGCTACAATCCGTGATGATGCCTTGTCGAAGGCCCGTTTCGAGTTTCGTTGGCGCGACCAGTTCCATCTGTCGCTTGACCCAGAACTGGCCCTGCAGTATTTCACTGAGGCTGGTCATACCGATGGCGAGTATTGCACCATGTGCGGCCCGAACTTCTGTGCCGCCAAACTTACCCATGACCTGAGGAGGATTAAACATTAAAACTCAACTTTCGCAAGCCCCGATGTCATCTCGACTAAGCGAAGCGCATGGAGAGATCTCATGAGAAGTCTTGGACAAGCCAAGCGGCAAAGCCGAGCGCTCGACTACGCTCGACATGACAGCGGCACTTCACAAATTTATATATGATGGAATTTTCACGAGAACAACGTCAGCGATATAATCGCCACCTCATACTCGATGGGTTTGGGGCTGAGGCACAGGGCAGGCTGCTGCAAGCAAAAGTGCTGATGGTGGGTGCAGGCGGCTTGGGCTCGCCCGTGGCCCTGTATCTTGCGGCAGCTGGTGTGGGCACCATTGGCGTGGTGGATGGTGACACTGTGAGCATCACCAATCTTCAGCGCCAGGTACTGCACAGCACTCCCGATGTGGGTCGCCCAAAGGTAGAAGTGGCGCGCGAACGTATGCTGGCCATCAATCCCGACATACAGGTGATAACCTACGAGACCTACCTTAGCGAGGCCAATGCCCTCGAACTGATTCACCCCTACGACTTCGTTATCGATGGCACTGATAACTTTGCTACCAAGTATCTGGTAAACGATGCTTGCGTGATGTTGGGTAAGGCCTACACGATGGGCGGCATCAGTCGCTATAGTGGTCAGTTGATAACCCACGTGCCAGGTTCGGCGTGCTATCGCTGCCTGTTTCCTGAGCCTCCAGCGCAGAGCGATGTAGAGACCTGTGCCATGGTGGGTGTGCTGGGTTCAATAGCAGGTATGCTGGGCACAGTGCAGGCCACTGAGTGCATAAAATATCTGGCTGGCGTGGGCGATCTGCTCACTGATTCGCTGCTCACCTTCGATGCCCTGTCGATGCAATGGCAGCGCTATGGCTTTGCTCATCGCGACGACTGTGCCCTCTGCGGCACCAGTCCCACTATCCATGAACTAAAGGAATACGCTTTTCAACCTTGTAAATCAAAATAACGATATGTTTTCAGACGAATTAAAGAATATCAGTTGGCAGGAAACCACCGAGCGCATTGCCCGGATGACTGATACCGATGTGCGTCGCGCACTCAGTAAGAGTCGCTGCGATGTGAACGACTTTATGGCGCTCTTGTCGCCTGCTGCCGAACCTTACCTAGAGCAGATGGCCCGTCTTTCGCGTCGATATACTGAGGAGCGATTCGGACGGACTATGTCGATGTTTATCCCGCTGTACATCACCAACTCTTGCTCTAACTCGTGTGTGTACTGCGGTTTCCATCGCGAAAACCCCATGGCTCGCACCATCCTCACTCCCGAACAGATTGAGGACGAATATTGTGCCATCAAAAAGTTGGCCCCGTTTGAGAATATCCTGCTGGTCACAGGTGAGAATCCTGCCAAGGCAGGCGTGCCCTATCTGGCCAAGGCCATCGACATAGCCAAGCGTTACTTCTCGAATATCAAGATAGAGGTGATGCCGCTCAAGATGGAAGAATATCGCGAACTGACCCACCACGGCCTGAATGGAGTGATCTGTTTCCAGGAGACCTACAATCGCGACCACTACCAGTTGTACCATCCTCGCGGCATGAAGAGCCGTTTTGAGTGGCGTTGCGACGGGTTCGACCGGATGGGGCAGGCGGGTGTTCACTCCATCGGTATGGGTGTGCTCATCGGACTTGAGAAAGAGTGGCGCACTGATGTCACCATGATGGCCTATCACCTGCGCTACCTGCAGAAGCACTACTGGCGCACTAAGTACTCGATTAACTTCCCCCGCATGCGACCTGCGCAGAACGAGGGTTTCCAGCCTAACTGCCTGATGACTGACCGCGAGTTGGCTCAGGCCACATTCGCTATGCGTATCTTCGACCATGATGTTGACATATCCTACAGCACCCGCGAGCCAGCATACATCCGCGACAATATGTGCACACTGGGCGTCACCACCATGTCGGCCGAGAGTCATGTCAATCCTGGAGGCTATCACACCTATCCCCAGGCTCTGGAGCAGTTCACCGTCAGCGATGAACGTACTGCCAAGGTCATCAATGCCCGTCTGAAGGAACTGGGTCGCGAACCTGTATGGAAAGATTGGGACGCTTCGTTCGACTTATACAAGAAGTGCGTATGATAATAGTAATTACCCGCCCTGATTTCTTTGATGGCGAAGCATCGCGCATCGTGGATATGCTAAATAGCGGCAGGGCCGACCTGATACATATCCGTAAGCCTCAATCACACCAGAACGAGGTAGAGCGCCTTTTGACATACATTCCCTCTGAGCTCTACTCTCGTCTGGTGCTTCACGACCACTTTTCGTTGGCAGTGAAATATGGGTTGCACGGCGTACATCTAAACAGCCGTAATCCCCAGCCGCCATCAGAGTGGAGTGGGGCTGTCAGCATATCGTGCCACTCGTTCCGCGAGTTGGCCGAATGTCGCCGCCAGTCATATGCATATATGAGTCTTAGTCCAATCTATGACAGCATTTCTAAACGTGGTTATCGTTCTGCCTTTACCCGCGATGTGATAGCTGCAGCACATACGCAGCATCTCATCGACGACCGAGTGATGGCCTTGGGCGGAGTAACCTTTAATCGTGTACCAGATGTATTACAAATGGGCTTCGGAGGAGCCATGATCCTAGGCGACGCATGGAGATAGTATTGACCATAGCCGGTAGCGACCCATCGGGTGGTGCCGGCATTCAGCAAGACCTCAAGACCATCACAGCCTGTGGTTGTTATGGTGCTACAGTCATCACATCTATCACCTCGCAGAATACGTTGGGTGTACAGTCGGCAATGGCTGTCCCTGCCGATGTTGTAGCATCGCAGTTACAGTCTGTATTATCCGATTTGCAGCCAGCTGCTATTAAGATAGGCATGATACCCGACAGCGATGTGGCTGCGGCTATTGTGCATGCACTATGCGATGTACGTGTGCCGATAGTATATGACCCTGTGATGATATCCACCAGCGGCTATGCCCTGATGGCTCCTGATGCTATCGACTACATCGCCCATCACCTCTTTCGGCTTTGCACTCTCATCACCCCCAATCTGCCCGAGGCTGACCGCATAGATGTGCATAGTCTCAGTGCTGCATACCTTATCAAGGGTGGCCATGCCGACAGCAACATGATGACAGACATTCTCTATATGCCCGATGGCACCACACATCAGTACACCACACCCAAGATAGTGACTGGCAATCTGCATGGCACTGGGTGTACACTCTCCAGTGCCATCGCCTCGTATCTGGCCTTGGGCTGCACGCTGCCCGATGCCGTAGCGCAGGCCAAGGATTATATCACCAGTGCTATTCTGCGTTCTGTAGATATCCACATTGGGCATGGCAACGGCCCGCTGGTATAAATAGGGGGTGTGTAATCGGGCTATGTCGTTTTTTTAATGCATTGGCAGTGTCACAACGAATCGGCAGCCTGATGTATAGGTAGGATCGATGGTGAGTGTGCCGCCTAGCAGCTGGGCCGCGCGGCGTGCTACTGTCAGTCCCAGTCCGATGCCCTGTACAAAGGAGTCTACCTTATAGAATCGTTCGAACACGCGCTCTTGCTGGTCGCGAGGGATGCCTATGCCCGTATCTTCGACTGCTATTTGCAGTTTATCATTTACAGTTTTCAGTATGATTGTCACACTGCCATGGTTGGTAAACTTCAGTGCATTGCTCATCAGTCTGTCCATAATCTTGCGTATGGCTGCGGCATTACTCTTTATCATGCAGCCATTGGCCAGCTCGCTGTTTACACTCAGTGTCAGTCGCCCTTGGTTTTTAGCCTCATAAGCCTCTACAGCCTCCTGGCATACCGTTGCCACATCCACATCCTCGTCTAGTTGGTATTGGCTTTGACTCTCACTCTCCGACAGTTCCAACAGCTCGTTTACAAAGTTTGTGATTTCTGTGGTGTTGTGAGTGATGTCGGCCATTATCCGGCTGCGTTCCTCGTCGCTCAGTTCGTAGTCGGGATTGCTCACCACCTGTGCAAAGCCCGTAATGATGTTGAGTGGTGTACGTATCTCGTGGCTGATATGCTGAACGAATGCAGTCTTCATACGGTCCGACTCCTTTGCGCGCTCCAGAGCCTTGGCCAGTCGTGCCTGCGAGCGATGGCGCAGCACGATGTAGATGATGAGTATAACGATGACACCAGCCATCACTGCTAGTCGTGTGATATGTCGCTGGCGCAAGTACCGTTCGTTTTCGGCTGTCATCTCCAGTTCCTTCTCGTGCACGGCCTCCTCTTCGCGTGCTTCGGCGCTGCGAGATAGTGTGATGGCCGAGTCGAGTCGTTCGGTTATTTTCATGCTCACGGCACGTGCTGTGTCTATTCGTCCTGCCTTCATATTTACTTCATACTTCTTTAGCAGCATCTTCTGTATGTTCTCTAGCGAATAGCTGATGCCGTACTCCTTCATCACCTCATCCAGGCTTCCGAAGTTATCAGCGGCATCCTGCCATCGCCCAGCCAGTCGCAGATAGTCGCTGGCCAGTATCTTGCCCTCGGCCGTCTTAAAGAAATCCGACTGGCAGAACTTGATGTATGCCTCGGCAGCTTCTTCCTTTTTCCCCAGCCCCTCCAGTGTTCTGGCCAGATAGATGTTGTAGCGTGCTCGCTGTTTTTGGGTATAGTCGGGGCGCGCATCAGCCTGCTTTTCATATCCGTCTATCAGTTGGTTCAGTCGCTTTAGCCATGTTTTAGCCTTCTTATAGTCGCCTATTTCCATGTAGTTATAGCTGATGTTGATTATGCCTACGATGGCATCGCGATAGCTGATGGCATGCGGGTGCTTCTTGATATTGTTGATGTGGGCGATATAGGCTTCTTCCAGAGTCTTGTTGGTCTTATGTTCACTCAGTCCGAAGTGGTTCTGACAGCAACCGATATAAATCAGCATGTTGGTGTATTCGCTGGTAGTGTCGCGCCCCAGGCTTTTCAGTCGCTCAGTAGCCGGTACGGCCACTTTCAGTGCAGCCTCATATTCGGTCCATGTATTCAGCAGTCCTGTCAGGCGATTGCTAATGCCGGCATACACACGCACGTCTTCATCTTCGGTAGAGTTCTCAACAGCGGCTAATCCCGTCTTCCAGTACAGTTCGGCCATGCGCTTCTGCATCAGTCTGTCGTAGGCGTAGCCCATCCAGTAGCAGGCCTTGCCTTCCGAGAAATTACCCAGAGGTTTCAGGCTGTCCACAAGTTCTATTATGCGTGTGTAGTCCTTGTTCATATAGGCAGCATATACCATGTCTTCAGCTTCTCTATTCTGTCTTTCACGTTCTTTAGAGTTGTCCCCGCATCCCGACATGAATATTATTGTAGTAGCAATAGTCACCATCAGAGTAAAATGGTGCAGTAGTTTCTTTTTCATATCTTCCATTTTTCAATTCACAGCGCAAATATACAATTTTTTTTGATACAATAGAAATTTTTTAGCAGAAATCTTGAAAAAATACGTATAATAATAGCCTACCAACCTGCATTACTGCTTGTATATCCCTACTTTTATATCCCTACTTTAATCGCCATAATGATTGATGAATCAGTCTGTAATGTTAATATTTTTCCTAATCCTCTCTTCTCCGTTCTGTCGATATCCACATTGGCAGCGGCAATGGTCCGCTGGTATAAAACCGCTATGCTCATAAAAATTCGGAAAAACTCTTTGAGATAACGAAATAATTCGCTATCTTTGCGGCATATTTAATTAAACTGACACTAACGATGAAGGAAGACAAGATTTTGCGCGTGGGAGTTATCGGCGCAGGTTGGATAGTCGAGAAGGCTGCTATCACACTAAACGGACTCGATGATTGCATGATTTACGCCATAGCTTCGCGATTGCAGGCTAAGGCCGGTGAGTTTGCTGCCAAGTGGGGCGTGCCCCGTGCCTATGGCAGCTACGCCCAGTTGATAGCCGATGAGGATGTAGACCTGGTATACGTGGCCACACCTCATTCGCATCACTACGATGTTACCCGTCAGGCTCTGATGGCCGATAAACCCTGTCTGGTAGAGAAGGCCTTTATGGCCAACTGTCGCGAGGCTGACGAGATTATACGAATTGCCCGCGAGCGACATGTGTTTCTGGCTGAGGCTGTGTGGACACGCTATCAACCCATTGTTGACACCGTTTGCACGCTCATCAGTAGCGGTCGCATAGGCACACCACGACTGGTCACAGCCACTCTGGGCTACTCTATGGGCAACAAGCCCCGCATCATGCGGCCCGAACTATGTGGTGGCGCACTGCTCGACCTAGGTGTCTACGCACTCAACTTTGTGCGTATGTTCTTCCCACTGCCCGTAAGCAGCATGCAGTGCAGTTGCGTTAAGAGCGATACCGGCATGGACATCACCAATGCCATCACGCTGGTGCTCGATGGTGGCAGCGACGGACAGTTGCTGTGCAATCTGCAGAGCAGTGCCGCCTGCGTAGGCGATAATATCGGCGTGATAGCCGGCACCCAGGGCAATCTCATCATCGACAACATCAACAATCCCCAGACCGTAACAGTAAATGGCCCCGACCGTACATACGTCGAGACCATTCACGTTCCCCAGCAGATTACCGGCTACGAGTACGAGTTCCAAGCCTGTCGCCAGGCCCTGCTCGATGGCAAGCTAGAGGCCGAAGCCATGCCACTATCCGAAACCATGTATATCATGGCCCAGATGGACGAACTCCGCCACCGCATGGGGGTAGTATATCCGATGGACTGATTTATAAATATAGGAGAAATAAGATATGACATTTTTAGATTTAGTTAAGCAGAGATATAGCTGTCGTAGCTATCAGGAGAAGAGTGTTGAACAGCAGAAGTTGGACTACGTGATGGAGTGCGTCCGCTTTGCCCCGTCGGCAGTTAATAAGCAGCCGTGGATGTTCCGAGTGATCAGTAGCGAGGCCGACAAGGCTAAGTTGCAGGAGTGTTATAATCGCGAGTGGTTCTCTACTGCACCGATGTACATCATCTGTAGCATTCTGCACGATGAAGAATGGGTGCGCAAGGACGGTAAGCATCATGGCGACATCGACATAGCCATTGCCGTAGAACATCTGTGTCTGGCCGCTACAGAGCAGGGGCTTGCCACCTGTTGGGTATGCAACTTCGATGCCGCGAAGTGCTGCCAACTCTTCGCCTTCGCCGACAACGAGGAACCTGCCGTACTCATCCCCATCGGCTACGCCGCCGACGAACCAAAGGAAAAGAATCGCAAGGCGCTCGATGTAATCTGCAAGTAGTCACTTCGCGCTTACGTACCTTTGCCGAATATATGGAATCAATAATGTTATATGGTCTGAGACTTGATGCTTGGATTACTATTGCAACGCTTGTTGCGCTGATGGCTGTGTTGGTGTTTACGCGGCTCAGGTCAGATGTTGTCTTTCTGGGAGCCGTAGGTGTGTTGTTCCTGACGGGCGTGTTAGACTCTGCCCAGGCCTTTGGGGGGTTCTCCAACTCGTCGGTCATCATCGTGGCCGCTATGTTCGTCATAGGCGCAGGGCTGTCCTACACGGGTGTGCTTCAGTGGATTACGAAAAATGTGCTTGGGCGGCCTAAGGGCGAGATTGCAGCCATGTTGCGCCTGATGTTGCCCGTAGGCTTGCTGAGTGTGTTTGTGAACAATACCTCCGTTGTTGCGCTCTTTGTGGGCATTGTCAAGTTATGGTCCCGGAAAATAGGCATTAAACCCTCAAAGCTACTCATCCCCCTGAGCTATGCGGGCGGTATGGGTGGCCCACTGGCTGCTATCGCCACGCCGACGACGCTGTTGCTCTTTGGCATGTATGAGAAGCAGACGGGCGAGTCGTTGGACATCCTTGCGTCTTTGCTCCCCGCGCTGTTGTGTTTTGCGACTACTACGCTGGCGCTCATCATCTTCCGTCGACTGTTGCCCAACAACGACAGCCCTGAGACGGCTTTTGAACGCACGGGCGACTATACACTCGAAATGCTTGTCACCTCGAATAATCCCCATATTGGAAAGACCATCGGCGAGCTGGGACTGAACCGCGCGCAGGCCGGCACCCTCGTGGAACTCATACATTTCGACAACGAACGGAGCATTTTGCCAGTGGGCGACAGCGTACCCCTGTTGGGTGGCGACAGGCTGATTTTCTCGGGACCGATTGATGAATTGATGGAGTTGGCTACGAAGATGGGATTTGTCAGTCCCGACCATCCCGTGATCAGTGCCAAAGCCCCGCGCAATGACCGTCGCATCAAGACGGCATACGTCTGTTTCGGCAGCAAACTGATAGGTAAGTGCATTGGCGAAACCCGCTTCGAACAGGACAACGGCATGACGCTTGTTGCCGTATCGCGCAAGGGCGAGCGCATCAGCAAGGCGCCCCGCGAAGTCGTCCTTCAGGCGGGCGACACCCTGCTCCTGGTTCATCCGCCTCATGCGAAAGTCAACACCAACGCACTGGCTTCGCAGCTGCAATTCATCGACTCCACCGAGATACCCGTTAACGGCATTAAGCCGCTCATTTCCACGTCCATCCTGCTATGCATGGTGCTGCTGGCCAGCACAGGTGTCATGACGCTGCTGCAGAGTGCTTTCCTCGCTGCCGCCGCCATGCTGGTGTTCAGCTGTTGTACGCCAACACAGGCCATGAGCTCCATCAATTGGAAAATCATCATCACCCTGGCAGGCGGTATCGCAGTCAGTACGGCCATTCAGAAGACCGGTGTTGCCGACTACGTGGCTACGGGTATATTCGGCCTATGCGGCAACCACCCCCTGCTGGTGTTGATTGCCCTTTGTGCGATGGCTGCGATAATCACTGAGTTCATGGCCAATTCGTCGGTCATCGTATTGATGTTCCCCATCGTCTATGCAGCCACAGAAAGCCTTGGGCGTCCGCTGTTTCCGTATGCCATCGCCCTGCTGCTGGCAGTCAATTCTGCCTTCCTGACACTTGTCAGCACACCGCTCAATCTGCTAGTCTATGGTCCTGGAGGATATAGTGCAAAGGATTTCCTGCGCATCGGACTTCCGCTGAAACTGGTTTATATGGCCACCGCCATCGCCACCATTTGCTTCTTCTATGATATTTGATATTAATGCGTGAAGAACCGATTTTTTATTTAACCCTGATGCATAACATGGTCAGATCATCGCTTTGCTCTGTTTTGCCTACATGTTTGTGCACAGCCTCTGTCATCTTGTATATCAGGTCTTTTGGGGCTGTTTGGCCATGCTGTATGGCAAGTTGTATTTCGTGGTATATGCGCTCTTTGCCAAACAGGTTGCCATCAGCATCCATTGCCTCGTTCAGACCGTCGGTATAGAATAATACCGTCGTTCCATACTCTAATACTGTAGTCTGCATTTGGTATGGCGTGTCAGCCATTACTCCTACGGGTATAACGGGGTTGACATTCATCAGTGTAGCATCTCGGGCTATTATGATGGGTGGCTCGTGCCCCGCATTGCAGTAGTTAAGCTGCCCTGTCGATAGGTTCAGTATACCTACAAAAAGCGTTACAAACATGTTTCTGTCGTTGTTCTCGCTCAGTACGTTGTTCATTCGCGAAACTATGTGGTTGGGCAGCAGATTGTCCGTAGCGTAAGCCCTGAACAGGCTCTTGGTTTCCATCATAAACAGTGCTGCAGGAATACCCTTGCCGCTCACGTCGCCTATGCAGAAGTATAGCTTGTCGTTTCTGATGAAGAAGTCGTACAAATCGCCACCTACGGCTTTGGCCGGTGTCAGTGTGGCATATATATCAATGTTGTCGCTATTAGGAAAGTCGGTGGGCACACTTGATAGCTGTATGTCTCTGGCGATACTGATCTCGCTCTCGATGGCAGCTTTCTGCGCGGTTGTAGTCTTTAGCTGGTCGATATACTGCGTCAGTGATTGCTGCATGTTCACAAACGAGTTGCGCAACTGATGTATCTCGTCGTTCTGGTACATCTCTGGTAGCAGAGCATCAAAGTTGCCTTTGGCTATCTCGTCAGCGCTTTTGGCCAGTATATGTAGCGGCTTGGTGGTGCGACGTATCGATATGCGGATAATCCTGTCGGCCACAATCAGTCCTATGCCGTTAAATGCCAGCAATAGCAATCCTATAATGTAAATAGGCATGGTCATTCTGCTTTTTGGCAGTATAATGCAGTTAGCCCAGTTGGTGTGGTTCACTCTGGTGTAGAATATGTAGCACTCCACACCGTCAATTATTATTTTCTGGTAGTCTTTTTTCTTGGCGGCCAGTCCTTCTGTCAGTTGCTTGCGCGCACTGTCTGGCGTATGTTGTATGTTCTTGTAGAAGTTGTCTTTTATAATACGGTTTTTATCAGGGTGGTATATGTATTTACCCTGACTATCTATTATGATGTTGTAAGCCCATGCCTTTTTGTCTTTCTCGTTATTTATCAGCTTACCCAGCGGGTTGTACTCATTAATTTTTTCTTCATTATTCTGCATATACTTGTATAGCCAGTCCAACGAGTAGTCGGCACCGAACACACCTATCTTGTGTCCATTTCTATCAGTGATAGGCTTGGTATACGAGCACATAAGCACGTGGGTGGCCACATCGTCGAAATACGGATCAGACCAATAACCCTTTTTTGCGTTAAGTGCTATCTTATACCATTCTTTATTAAAGTAGTTGTGATTAGCCGATCCCACTTGCATCTGCTTGATAGTGTCATTCTGTCGAAATACGTATGGCTCGAACCACTTGCCCTGACTGGCAAAGTAGTTAGCCTTGTAGGCCACATAGAAACCCAGCACACGCTTGTCGTTGGGCTCCAGCTCATTCTTCAGAGCGCTGTATATACCCTCGGGCGAATCTACGCTTTGAGTTATCTCTCGTATCGACATCTCTGAGGCTATCTTTACACCGTCAAGTCTTTTTTCTATCGATTCGTTGGCTACTTGCAACTCGCTCATATGATAGCCTATGGTCATGGTCTTAAGCAGGCAGGTGGTAATCCACACTACTATAATCGATACGATGGTTATCGTAGTGATGATGACTATCAGTATGCGCTGCGTCAGTCGTTGTGAGAATGATTTGCCCTTGATGGGCTGGAAATACAGACGGGTCATATAATAGATCATAGTTATTGTTTCTGATGCAAATATAGAGAATTATTTATTAATAAACAATAAACATAATGTTTTTTTTTGTTTTTTTACGCTATCTTTGCCGCTGTGATTTTAATTTAACTGACTCATGGTCCAGGTAATGATGACAGAGTGATGGAGTTCATTTCTACAAAGAAAGCAGGAGATAAGTTTTCAAAACAGGACTATTTGCAATTCTTTGATTTTAGGATTTCAGATGCGACAGCCAAGAACGATATTGGAATGATGGTGGATAGTCAAATCTGTGGTAAGGACGGTTCTGGACCTGCAACGAGATATAATAATGGATGCTTGGCATCAATACTTAGTTAACCTGAATATTTCATAATAGTTGTCCAAGTTCGACTTGTCTCTATGTATAGGACATGAAACGTCTCTTTGTCTGAAATATTGACAAATTCATCCTT
>ONYZ01000048.1 GCA_900322175.1 uncultured Prevotella sp. | reverse complement strand
CTCACGCCAGCTCCGAGAGTTAACGACCAACACTAGGATACAAAGCCAGTCTGAGGTCAATGTCGAATCAAATAAATGCCACATTTTCAAGTGGACTCAATTATAAAAATGTAATACCATGAGTAAGAAGGAAACCATTAAATTCGTAGTTCAGCTTATCGCTTCGATTGCATCGGCGATACTGACGGCACTGGGCGCCACTAGCTGTGTGGGCGCATGAAAAAGGGACAGTTAGCAACTGTTCAAATAAATATCCCGATAGTCCTGTATCATTGGACTATCGGGATAAACATTTGAATAAAAAACAATACTCTTATAGACCAGCTGCGGCAATCCACTCGTAGATACAGCTTACAACGCCGAAGAGGGCGATGCCGGCTGTGCATACAGCGAGGGCAATCTTGCTAGCCTGGTCGCTCTGGAATGTAGGCAGAGGACTGTCGGTCTTGGTGATGTACATAGCCTTGACGATGAGCAGATAGTAGTAGAGTGATACTACGGTGTTGACGAGGGCAATGAACACTACTGCGTAGGCCATCGGATCGCCATTCTGCACACCAGCCATGAACACAAAGAACTTAGAGAACATACCTGCAAACGGTGGGATACCAGCCAGCGAGAACAGAGCCAGCGTCATGAGGAAGCTGAGCTTGGGGTTGGTCTGATAGAATCCGTTGTAGGCTGCCATATCTGTGCGGCCATTATTGTTTTGCTCTACCACGTTGATAACGGTGAACACAGCCATGTTGGCTACGATGTAAACCAGCACGTAGTATGTAAGTGCGGCTACACCCAGCTGACCATTGCCTACCACTGCCAGCATGATGTATCCGGCCTGTGAGATAGAACTGAACGCCATGAAGCGCTTGAGCTCGCTCTGACGGATGGCAAACAGGTTGGCCACGGTGATAGAGAGCACGATAACGATATACAGCATGTAGTTCCAGTACTCAACCATTGGCTGGAAGGCCTTCATCAGGATGGTGCACAGCGTGATGGCAGCAGCACCCTTAGAGATAACGCTGAGGTAACCGGTTACTGGTGTAGGAGCACCCTGATAGGTGTCGGCTGTCCAGAAGTGGAATGGTACGAGCGAAATCTTGAAGCCAAGACCACTGAAGAAGAAGGCCAGACCCATGATGCACAGAGGCGAGCCTGTAACTGCAGTAGCTACGTCGTCGAAATAGAGAGTACCTGTGGCAGCGTAGATGAACGAGATACCGAACAGCATTACGCCGCTTGAGAATGTGGCTACGAGGATATACTTGGCAGCTCCCTCGGCGCTCTCCTTGCGGTCGCGGTCGAAGGCCACCATACATGCCAGGGGCACTGAGGCCATCTCGAGACCGAGGAAGAACATCAGGAACGAACCTGATGACATCATCACAAACATACCCAGCAGGGTGCTGATGATGAGCATATAGAACTCGCCGGCATGCTTCCAGTTCTTCTCTACCCATGGATTGGCCATAACCACCACGATGAGCGAACCGAATGCCAGGATGGCCTTCATTACATTGATGGCCTGCGAGGTAACATAGATGTCGCCAAAGGCTGATGTGGGCTCGCTGGTAGCGCTGACTATGGCTGTACCGATAAGCAGCAGCGATGCCAGAATGTTCATCATCTTGGTGCGATCTGAGCCACAACGTGAGCAGCAGAAGTCTACACAGAAGACTATCAACAGAGATACCACCAGGGCAAACTCTGGAACCATATTTAGAAATTCGCTATAATTCATATCTTTAGTCCTCCTTACTTTACATTACACCAATTGACTCCAAGATAGTACCTGCGGCGGGCGAAATGATGTCGCTAACCCAGAATGGGAACGAACCAAGACCTGCTACGCAGAAAATCAGACAGATAACTGCAACGCGCTCATCCCATGTAGCATCGGTGAGCTCGAGGAAGTGCTTGTTCTCTACCTCGCCATACAGTATCTTACCAACAACACGCAGGATGTAGACTGCTGTTACTACGATCGACATACATGCGATGATGGTGGCAACCATGCGGAACGAGGTGTTGGGGTCGCCACTCATTGGGTGGGCACCGAATGAACCTACGAAGATGGTCATCTCAGCGATGAAGCCAGAGAAACCAGGAAGTCCGAGGTTAGCAAGACCAGCGATAACATAACCTACAGCCAGGAATGGCATAATCTTCATCAGTCCGGCCAGCTCGCGGATGTCACGAGTGTGGGTACGGCCGTAGATCATACCGATGAGGGCGAAGAACAGGGCTGTCATCAGACCGTGAGACAGCATCTGCAGCACAGCACCTGTAACGGCTGTCTGACTCATCATCAGCAGGGCGAAGAGCACCAGTCCGCAGTGAGATACCGATGAATAAGCATTGATATACTTAAGGTCGGTCTGTACGCAAGCGCTCAGAGCACCGTAAACTACAGAGATAGTAGTGAGGATGAGGAAGATCCACGACAGATCCTGAGCAGCCTCGGGCAGCAGATACATAGCTACACGGAAGCAGCCGTAACCTCCCAGCTTCATCAGTACACCAGCGTGCAGCATAGATACTGCTGTAGGGGCCGAAGCGTGACCATCGGGGCTCCATGTGTGGAATGGGAACAGAGCGCCCAGCACACCGAATCCGATGAAGATGAATGGGAAGAAGATATTCTGGATGTCGCCAGGAATACAGTGGTTGGCTGCGATAGTGGTAAGCTCGAATGTGTAGTTGCCACTGTAGATACCGTTGAAGTAGTAGATACCCAGCAATCCGAGAATCAGCAGGGCAGAACCTCCCATCAGCATCAGGGTAAGCTTCATGGCCGAGTACTCCTTGCGACCACTACCCCATACACCGATAAGCAGGTACATCGGGATAAGAGCCACCTCGTAGAACATGAACATGGTGAACAGGTCGGTAGAGATGAAGAAGCCGAACACACCTGTAGAGAGCAGGGTGAACCAGAGGAAATACTCCTTGGTGAGAGGCTTCAACTGCCATGAGGCAAATGTACCTGTGAACACGATGATGCTAGACAGCAGCAGCATTACCACCGAGATGCCATCGACACCCACGCTGTAGGCAATGTTGAGAGGCTTGAACCAAGGTGTGCTGTATGTGAGCAGCATCTCGGCTGTGTTACCAGCAGCACGCTCCTGGATAAAGTAGATGGTAAGCCAAATGCTCAGAGCCAACAGACAGCTAGAACCCGCAACCATCACACCACGCACCTGATTGAGGTTCTTGGCAAGCCAAAGACCCAACAGCATCAGAGCGGGAATTATTACGAAAACACTTAATATACTCATATATTTAGATGCATAAAAGGATTAATGTCAAAGCAACTGTACCCGTGAGGAACCATACGGCATACTGACGAACGTCGCCGCTCTGCCAGTCGCGGATACTCTCACCAGCCTCGTTAGCACCCCAAGCCAGGAAGTTGAATGTGCCATCCACAATGTGGCGGTCGAACCAGGCGATAGGTGTAGAGATGCAACGGAAGATGATGCGATGAGTAACATACTGCCAGATCTCGTCCTGATAGAAACGCTTGTAGGCTGCACGATGCAGCTTGGGGAACGTAGCATACAGACGATCGGCAATAGGCTGGCTCTCACCTTTATATATATAGGTGGCGAGACAGATGCTCAGAATCGCAATAACTGTAGAGGTAGCAGCAATCTGCATGTTGAAGTGGATGGTGTAGTCGGTACCAGCAGCACTTACGAAGCTACCGAACGAACCGCCCCACTCTGCAAAGCCTGCGATAGTGGTGTAAACACCAACACCAACGGTGATCACTGTAAGAACAATCAGAGGAATAGTCATTGTGAGAGGAGCCTCGTGTGGAGTGTGATGCTCGTGAGCCTCCTTA
Source organism: uncultured Prevotella sp. (assembly GCA_900322175.1). Classification (GTDB taxonomy): domain Bacteria; phylum Bacteroidota; class Bacteroidia; order Bacteroidales; family Bacteroidaceae; genus Prevotella. The sequence goes on along the minus strand of ONYZ01000048.1, from coordinate 17,447 downwards.
TTCTCTGTTCCCCAGAAGATGCCGTAGTACAGACGGAACATGTAGAAGGCAGTCATGGCGGCGATACCTGTCATGATCCAACCTACTACCGGGCTGTACTCCATGCAGGCGGTGATGATCTCATCCTTTGAGCTGAAGCCCGAGAAGAATGGGATACCAGCGATGGCCAGACATGAGATGAGGAATGTGATGTGAGTGATAGGCATGTACTTGCGCAGACCACCCATCAGAGCCATCTCGTTAGAGTGAACGGCGTGGATGATACATCCGGCACCCAGGAACAAGCAAGCCTTGAACATAGCGTGGGTAAAGAGGTGGAACATACCAGCCATGTAACCCAGCTGTGCGTGATTGTCGAGCACAGCACCATGATGACCTGGCAGCGATACGCCAAGAGCCACCATCATGAAGGCAATCTGCGAGATGGTAGAGAAGGCAAGCACACGCTTGATGTCGCTCTGAGCACAAGCTACAGCAGCAGCATAGAAAGCGGTGATGACGCCCACCCAAACCACAATCGACATAGCCTGTGGAGCATACTCAATCCAGAGCGGGAACATACGTGCAATCTGGAACACACCAGCTACAACCATGGTGGCAGCATGGATGAGTGCAGATACAGGTGTAGGACCCTCCATGGCATCGGGCAGCCAGATGTGCAGTGGGAACATAGCACTCTTACCGGCACCTCCGATGAACATCAGTACGAGTGCGGTAGGAATGATGAAACCACCAGCGGCTACAGCCTTGGCAATGTTGCCCTCGATGAAAGGTGTGGTACCCTGGCCCATCACGATGTCGCCAGCGAATGAGAAGCTGAACGAATCAACGAAGTAGCCGAAGGTAAGAATACCTACGAGGAAGAACATATCGGCAAAACGGGTTACGATGAATGCCTTCTTACTGGCAGCGATAGCGGGCTTCAAAGGATAGTAGAAGCCGATGAGCAGGTAAGATGATACACCCACAAGCTCCCAGAACATATACATCTGGAAGATGTTAGTGGCCAGTACCAAGCCCAGCATCGACATGGTGAAGAGGCTCAGGAAAGCGTAGTAGCGCTGGAATCCCTTCTCGCCGTGCATATAGCCGAATGAGTAGATATGTACCATCAGTGATACTGTAGAGATGACAATCAGCATCATCACGCTGATAGGATCGAGCAGTATACCGAGGTCGAAGTGCAGATTGCCCAGAGGCAACCATGTGAAGTTATACGGAACAAATGTCTGATATACTCCATCCACACGGTCCATACCGAAGTACTGGAATGCTGTGAGGTAAGAGAGTATCGTGACGATTCCCAGTGAACAGGTGCCGATGAGTCCGGCCACCTTGTGCTGCATCTTCATGCCAGCCAGTCCAAGAACGATGAACGACAGCAGCGGCAGCAGCATTATAAAGATTGTATATCCAAACATAATGTTTAATCTTTAATGTTTAATGTTTAACCTAAAACTATCGTTTCATATTCTTGATGGCATCAACGCTGTCGCTCTTGAACTTGCGATATACATTGATGATAATAGCGATGGCAACTGCACTTTCGGCAGCGGCAACACCGATTACAAAGAGAGTCATAAACATGCCTTCCATTCCCTCTGGATAGAGCAGACGGTTGATGGCAGCAAAGTTGATGTCGACCGCATTCAGCACCAGCTCAACAGAGATGAGCATGGCGATAAGGTTGCGGCGGGTAGTGAAACCATATACACCAATAAAGAACAACAGGGCACTAAGTGCGAAATAACATTCTACAGGTATCATGCCTTATCCTCCTTTCTTGCTACTACCAGGCCACCGATGATACATGCCAGCAGGAATACTGAGATGAACTCGAAAGGCAGTACATACTGATATTTACCTGAACCAACCAGGGCCATACCGATCTCCTTCATCGGAACCTCTACGTTGGCTATCTCCTGAGTGTAGAAACCAGCCTTGAGCAGAATGAGTGTTACCACTACCAGTCCGGCCAGTGCAGCCAGACCGCCAGCTATCATCTTGCTACTCTTAACTCGCTCCTCAAGTCCCTGAAGAGTGCGCTTGCTTACCAACTGGATGGCAAACACATAGATCATAGTAACGCCTCCGGCATATACTGAGATCTGAGCGGCTCCAAGGAAGGTGTAATCCAGCAGGAAGTAGATGCCTGCCACACCAAAGAGCACGAACAACATGAATGTTGCGGCTCGCATAATCTTCGTCGTGGTGACACACATCAGTGCAGAGCCGATGATGAACACCGCGAGAATGATAAACATAACTGTATTACCCATAACGCGTTACTTCGTTTTAGTGTTAAACTTGCCGACTTCCCACTCGGCGCCACCATCAATAAGGTTAGGCAGCGAACCACCCTGGTAAACCTCCTCGTTGAGGTGGAGCACCAGCTTAGAGCGGTCGAAAACAGCGTTCTCAAAGTCGTTTGTAAACTCGATGGCGTCGAAGTTGCAGGCGTTAGTACAGAGCTGGCAGAACATGCAGTCGCCCAGGTCGTACTGATAGTCGTCGAGCACCTTCTTCTTCTTACCTGTCTCAGGATCCTCGGCCATGTGGGCTGTAATCTTGATGGTTCCGTTAGGACAGGCTTTTTCGCACAATGTGCAAGCCGTGCACTTGTAGCTGCCATCCTCGTTGCGCTTGAATGTCAGGCGGCCGCGATGACGCTTAGCCACGTGCAGTGTGGTCTTGCGGTTCTCGGGGTACTGCTCTGTCGACTTGTTGGTAAAGAAGTCCTTGAAGTATTCCTTCCAGGTGGTCTTCATACCAATGGCCAGAGTCTTCATGCCATGCCCGATTTCTCCGAAATATGTCTTATTATCTTCCATTGCTATACCTTATTTAATATATAGGCCCAGGGCCACAACAACAGTCATAATTACCAGGTTGATGAGTCCCAGAGGCATCAAGTACTTCCACTCAAGCTTCAGGATCTGGTCGATACGCAGACGTGGGAATGTCCACTTGATCCACATCAGAATCCAAACCAGGAAGAAGGTCTTACCCATAAACCATACGATACCTGGGATGTAGTTCATCACTGCATCGAAGGCGTCGATACCGATGTTTACAGGAGCCCAACCACCCAGGAACACTGTAGCAGCGATACCTGCGATGATGAAGAGGTTGAGGAACTCAGCGAGGTAGAAGAAACCGAATCCCATACCTGAGTACTCAGTATGGTGACCGGCTGTCAGCTCGCTCTCGGCCTCAGCCATATCGAATGGGCCACGATTAGCCTCAGCGTTACCTGCGATGAGGAATACGAAGAAGGCGATGATAGCAGGGATGTGACCCTGGAACACAAGCCACTTCCATGGGCCTATCTGTGCCTCAACGATACCGCTCATCTGCATGGTTCCTGTCAGGATTACAGCTGTAATCAGGCAGAGGCAGAGCGACATCTCGTAAGAGATCATCTGCACAGCACCACGCATGGCCGAAACCACAGAGTACTTATTGTTAGAACCCCAACCAGCAAGGAAGATACCTACCACGCCGATAGAAGAAATGGCGGTGAGCAGGAATACACCTACGTTGAAATCGAGGATGGTAGCACCATTGTTCCAAGGCAGGAACGAGAATGCACCTACACTACCGATAATCACCAAGAGTGGAGCAACGGCATAGAGCAACTTGTCGGCACGGTCAACGAAGAAGATCTCCTTGATGAGCATCTTCAGCACGTCGGCAAACACCTGAAGCAGTCCCCAGTATCCTACTCGCATCGGGCCAAGACGGCACTGGAAGTAGGCACAAACCTTGCGCTCCATAAGTATCAGTACGCATGCGATGAGGGCATATCCCAGCAGGATACCTGTGCCCACCAGCACGCACTCAATCAATATCGCTAACCAGTCAGGACAGCCTATTGTAATCCTGAGTAACTGGTCGAACCATTGTGTTATAATTGAGAAATCAAACATACTTTCTAAATTCTTAATTCTTAACTCTTAATTTCCCATTATCTGTCAATATCAGGAATTACAACGTCGATAGCAGCACAAGTAGCAATCAGGTCGGCAATCTTCTGACCACGAAGCATCGGGTCGAAGGCTCCTACCAGCGAGAGTCCCATTGGGCGCATCTTCATGCGGTATGGGCTCTTGTCGCCACGGCTGTCGAGATATACACCAAACTCTCCAGCTACACCCTCTACAGAGTAGTACCACTGTCCCTCGGGCACCTTGATGATTGGCTTCTGCTTAACGTAGAAGTCGCCCTCTGGGATATTGTCGATAAGCTGTTCGATGATGTTCAGGCTCTGGTACATCTCGTTGATGTGAACCAGGTAGCGGTCCATAGAGTCGCAACCAGTCAGTGTGCACTGCTCCCACTTCACCTTGTCGTACATGTCGTATGGGTGGTTCTTGCGCACGTCGTTCTTCCAACCTGATGCACGTCCGGCAGGACCTGTAACAGCGTAGTTGATACAATCCTCGAGACTCATCGGGCCACAGTTCTCCAGACGGTTGTGGGTGATCACATTGTCACCAAACACATCCATATACTCCTGAATCATTGGGCGCAGATACTTAACGAGAGCCTTACAGTTCTTTACGAAGTTAGGATCGATATCGTCCTGTAGTCCACCTATTCTATAATAGTTCTGGATCAGTCGGCCACCAGTGGTCTCCTCCATGCAGTTCAACACGTGCTCACGGTCACGCATACCATACAGCATACCTGTAAGTGCGCCCAGGTCCTGAGCCACACACGATGTGTAGAGCAGGTGTGAGTCGAGACGCTGAAGCTCGTCCATGATGGTGCGGATGTACTTGATGCGGTCTGTAAGCTCTACGCCCAAACCTTCCTCGATTACACCTACCAGTGCGTGGCGATGCTGCATAGCACCCAGATAGTTCAGACGGTCTGTCAGAGCCAGAGTCTGTGGATAGGTCATGCCTTCCCACATCTTCTCGATGGCACGGTGGATATATCCCAGGTGTGGATAGATGCGCTTAACGGTCTCACCGTTCAGCACTGTCTGCAGACGGAGCACACCGTGTGTAGCCGGGTGCTGAGGACCGATGTTGATCACATAGTCGTCGGCGCCAAACAGACGGTTCTGCTTGCTCTGCAGGTTGCCGTCCTTGTCCAGATAGAACTCCAGTCCGTAGTCGGGCTCGTTGTCATCCTCCAGAGTGTACTTGTCGTCATACTGCCAGTCCTTGCGGAATGGGTGACCCTTGAAGTCGTTGCGCAGGAAGAGGCGACGCATATCGGGATGACCCAGAAACACGATACCGTAGAAGTCGAATACCTCGCGCTCCAGCAGGTCGGCCACCTTCCAGATGTTAGATACTGTCGGGATGTAGGAAACCATCTGTCCCTCGAGTGCGCTCACGCCGTTGCTCTGCATGCCGTCGCCACAAACCTGAGTCTTGGCCAGCATCTTCACGCTGCAACGCTCGTTGGTCTTGGTGTTCTCCAGAATGTAGACACATCCCAGTCCCTCTTCGGCACCAAAATCCTCGCCTACGATGGTAACAAGATAGTCAAAGCCCTTCTTGTTCTTCAAGTTCAGCATCTCAGAGGCGAACTTGTCAAAATCGAATGATAAGAATTCTAATTTCATGCCTTGCCCTCCTCTACTTTTGCTTCTGCCTGAGCAGTCTTGATTTCTTCAACAAACTCCTGGGGAACCTCTGTGATCACCATTGGCTCGCGACGGTGGTCGCCATGCTTCTGGCGGAATGTCAGCTCCTCGTTAGATACTCCCAGTGCAGCCTCCTCGTCGGTCTGCTTGTGGTTGGCGCCACCAAAGAATTTCTCAATCTTCACCTTACGCTGCAGCTGCATCATGCCGTACATGATAGCCTCTGGGCGTGGGGGGCAACCAGGGATGAATACATCTACGGGCACGATTTCCTCGATACCCTTAACTACATGGTAGCTCGACTTGAATGGACCACCGCTGATGGCGCAACCACCTACGGCAATCACGTACTTAGGCTCGGCCATCTCGTCATAGAGACGCTTCAGTGCAGGGGCCATCTTGTGTGTGATGGTACCAGCACACATAATCAGGTCGGCCTGACGTGGAGAGTTACGAGTAACCTCGAAACCGAAACGTGCGAAGTCGTAACGGGCACAACCGCAAGCCATAAACTCGATACCACAGCATGATGTGGCAAAGGTCAGCGACCAGAGCGAGTTTGAGCGGCCCCAGTTGATCAGCTGGTCAAGCGAGCCCGTAACCACGTTGACGCCGCCCTCATGGAGCTCGTCAACAATCTTCTCCAGCGATGAGTTGTCGTTCCACTCGTCGTAGGGAATACTCTTGATGTGGGGCTTTCTTACTTCCATTCCAAATCTCCTTTCCGCCAAGCATAAGCCAAGCCTAATACTAGAACTACCAAGAAGAAGCCGATTGACAGCAATGCCATCGAACCAAACTCCTTCACTACCACTGCCCATGGATACAGAAACACAGTTTCCACATCAAACATGAGGAACAAGATGGCAAAGAGATAAAATCCCACCGAGATGGGCAGCCACGAGCTGCCTCGGGTTGGAATACCGCTCTCATACGGCTCACCCTTCACCTTAGCGTAGGACCTAGGTCCTATCAGCTTGGCTACCACGTAAGCCGCTACCACCAATGTAATAGCCGTCACCAAGACGGTAATTAACAAAGTAAAGTTCATAAAAAGCTAATAAAATAATATTACTAATGTTTTAATTATCAATCATCAAGCAGTTTCTACTACTGAGCTATCACCTCTGTGATGGGCTCGCCTACACACGCATTTGGCTGCTGTATGTGCAGTTTCTGGCACACTGTCGGAGCTATATCCGTGATGTGCACCTCTCTGCTGGTTTCGCCATGCCTAATCTTCCAGCCGTAGAACAGCAGGGGGATATGGGCGTCGTATGGGTTCCACTCGCCATGGGTGGTTCCGATGGGCGACGACCATTTGGTGTTGAATCCGTACCATCCTGGATCAAGCATGAAGATGATGTCGCCCGAACGGTCGTGATGATATCCCTTGAGCACGCGCTCCTTCAGGAACTCGGGCACTGGGGCTGTGGCTATTTTCTTAAAGTCGAATGCGAATGCTACGTGGGGCAGCTTCAGCAGTTCTTCCACGATAGCATCGCGAAGTTCCTGCTCGTCTATACCCTGCTCGCGGATGGCTTCCTTGTCGAGCACCAAGCGGTAATCCAGACAGTCCCTCACAACATTCTTGGTCAGTCCGAATTTCTTTGCGATATGCTTATAGGCCTCTGCGACGTGCTCCTCGTCGCCCATCCATGCACCACCGTGCAACTTGTGGTCGATCATATACTGGTAGTTTTGTGCACCACCGTGGTCGGCTGTCAGGAATACCAAATAGTTTCCTTCGCCCACCTGCTCGTCGAATGCCTTCAGCAGCTTGGCGATATCCTTATCCAGTTCCAGATAAGCCTCATCGGTGTGCTCGCCACGAGTACCATACTGGTGGCCGATAACGTCGGTCTGCGAGAAACTTACGCAGAGCATATCTGTCACCTCGCCCTTGCCCAACTGCTCACCCTTCAGGGCAGCAATGGCCATATCGGCTGTAAGATGACCACAAAGTGGATACAGGCCAACGTCTTTACCCACTTTCTTCAGTTCCTTGTTCTTAGCCATCTGAGCGTTAAAATCCTTAGCCCACTTTGGCAACTCCTGCATATACCATGTGCTGCTGATAAATTGCCCAGCCTTGTTGTCAATCCAGTAGGCAGCATTAGCGCTACGACCAGCGGGCAGGATGGCCGCACGGTCCTTGTAGCTCACTCCGATGACCTTTGACTTGAAGTCTGTATGCAGTCGCAGTTGATCACCGATGGTAGTTGCCAACAGGTTTACTGGCGATGAAGCGCCCTTCTTGTCGCTACCCACTGTCGTTACGTCGTGATCCTCGCAACTGCCAACCTTTACTCCGTTCTTGTAGAAGCTATTACCACAGATGCCGTGGAATGCTGGAGTTGTGCCTGTATACACGCTTGTATGTCCGATGGCAGTCACGGTGGGCAAATAATTAATCAGGCAGTTATTACACGAGTATCCCTTGGTTATCAGACGTTTCAATCCGTCTTCCTGATACTTGTCGTAATACCTGCCCAGATAGTCCCAACGCATCTGATCTACAACAATCCCCACCACGAGCTTCGGCCGCTCGTTGAATTGTGTTTGTGCCTGACAGTCAGTCACATAGCACGCTATTATTGCAATGAATAGTAATATTCTCCTCATAATCGAGGGCAAAGGTACAAAAAATCCGCCAAAGCTCCAAACACTTTAGCGAAAATTTTTGCAATCTATTTGCCTAACGATTAATTTTCGGCTGTTCGCTCGATTATCTCAAGACACATACGGCCGTTGTGATAGGGACATTTCCAGAAACCGGCTTTGTCGTCGGTGGTGTTCAGCGAGCCGTCTTTGTGGCGACTCCAATACCACTCGCCGTTGTCCCAGTCTATCAACTGATCCTTGATGTATTCCCAGCATTTCTCAGCTTTGCTCAGGGCCTCTTCGTCGCCGAAGTGCTGCCACAGATTGAACCACCCTACTACATTCTCGGCCTGAACCCACCAGTGCAGATCGTCGTCTACACGGCCTGTGTCCAGATTTGCCTCGTGTATCATAGCCCCTTCGGGGGCCAGTCCCTTCTCCGATGCCTTAGCCACCATTTGTACTATCTTTTCCACCTTCTGCAGCACCTTCTGGTCGCCCAATACCAGTGCTGCTTCGTGCATCAGCCACGAGCACTCGATATCGTGTCCGTAGCTCTCCAAATGACCTGCTCCGCGTGTCCAGTCCATATCGAAGAAAAGGTCGAGATGGTGGGTCTCAGGATTAAGGATCTTGTCGGTAAAAATACCAATCAGATTCCTAAGCGCAGCCTCCACGCTTACGATAATCTCCATGGGCACACTTATGCCCACAGGCAGCACCGATCCGATGGCTGGCACATAGTCGCACGACTCCTTGGCCTGCATCTCTTTGAGACACCTGAGGAGATTGGTGTATGGCTCAATGATGTGCAGGTGTGTGTTCTGCGACTTGGGATAGTTGGCATCAAGCTCCGACAAGCGCATATCGGCTATCTTACCCCACTCGCGTGTGCGGGCCTCTATGTAGCCGTTGTACTCGCAGTCAAGCGCGTATTCCTCTATACATTCGTATAGGTTCAGCGCATAGTCCAGTGCCTCTCTATCGTCCGTAGCACGGGCATATTCCGTCAGACCATAGATAACAAAGCCGATGGCGTAGAACTGCTTTTTGGTATCCAGGGGATTGCCTTTATAGTCTACGCTCCAGTACACGCCTCCGAACTCCTCGTCGATAAAGTGGTCGATGATATAGTCCTTGGCTCGTGTAGCGGCCTCAAGATACTCTGGGTTACCCAGCACACGATAGGCAGCTGAGAAGCTCCATAGTATGCGGGCGTTCAATATAGCACCCTTTTCGGCCTCGGGGTGCAATTGTCCGTTACCGTCTATGCGACCATAGAAACCACCATTCTCGTGGTCTATCATCTTGTCGAGCCAGAAGCGCAGGATGTTCTTTTCCAGTACATCCTGCATTTCCTGCCTCATCTTCTTTACGCGCCCGTTCATTTCTTAATAGGATAAATCCAACACAGCAAAATAATCAAACCAGCGATGACAGCTGGGAAGATAGAGAACAGACTCCACACCATCGTGAGCACCGAGTCGGTGATCGATGCTGGGTCAACCATCGTGTTGCCCATGTCGTCTGTTATCATACTTGCTCCTGCGATACCCAGGAACAGAGCAACCAGCGAACCAGAAATGGCTGTACCAAACTTCTGCGCCATGGTACCCGACGAGAAAATCAAGCCTGTGCTCGATGTACCGTTCTTCTCGGTAGCATAGTCAGCCACGTCGGCATACATACTCCACAACAGTGGCGAATACAGGCCGATACCGATTGATGTAAGCACTACCAGAGCCACCATCACCCAGATGTAACTTGGATCCATTGGCACGAAGAAATATGCTATCGAAAATACTACACAAATCAGTGCAGCCGCCATAAATGCCATGCGCTTGCTGCCTATCATCTTGGTGAATGATGGCGACACACCACCGAAAATCATACAAGTAAGCTCGCCAAAGGTCATAAACACTGTGTAGTTGATGATCAGTCCGCTCACAGTCACGTCGCCATGCAGACAGTACTCAAGCATATATCCAGCTACAGCATAACGGAATCCGTTGAAAAAGTTTGTACAAATTCCTATCAGTGTCAGGATAATCCATGGCTTGTTCTTAAACAGATCGCCAAACTGCTTGAACGAGAATTTCTCGGCACGTACTGGCTTCAGTCGCTCCTTGGTCATCAGTCCGCAAGCCAGTGTTCCGGCTGCAGCTATAAAGCCGAAGAATGCACCCAGCACAGCATACTGATGCTGCTCTGTACCACCCACCATGCGCTGCAGGTATGGGAACGACAGCAGGGTGATGAATCCCATAGCGTAAGCTCCCACCATACGGAAACTAGAGAACTGGTTCTTCTCGTTGTCATCGTCGGTCATCACGCCCAACAGCGATCCGTAAGGCACGTTCACAGCTGTGTACATCGCCATCATCAGCAGATACAGGCTATAAGCCCATACACGCTTGCCCACAGGTCCGAAGTCGGGTGTGTATAGCAGCAGGGCGAATATCAGACCGAAGGGGATGGCGCCGATTATCAGCCATGGGCGATATGTGCCCCACTTGCTCTGCGTACGGTCGGCCAACGAACCCATCAGCGGGTCGGTCACCACGTCAAACATACGTGCTATCAGCATCAGCGTAGCAGCGTCGGCAAACGTAAGTCCAAACACATTTGTAAAAAACAGTGGGAAGGCTATCGACATGATTTTCCATGTGATTCCTCCAGCAGCGGCATCGCCCAGGGCGTACCCGATCTTCTCTTTTAGTGTAGCCATATCTAAAGTTTAATGTTTAATCTTTAACGTTTAATGTTTAACATTATTGTTTTTTGCGATGAGTTTTTTGATAGTTTCTACGCTTGCGGCTGTGTAGTAGCCGTCCTCGGGGGTGTTCATGCAGTAGTCTATCAGGCGATCGATGGTAGATGTAGCCACGTGCATGCGGGTGTCGGCCGATGCATAGTAGATAAACACCTTGCCATCCTCATCAGCTATCCATCCATTGGCAAATGCCACGTTCATCACGTCGCCCAGGTACTCGTTACCCTCGGGCACCAGGAAGTATCCACCCGGACGTGCGATAACCTTCGTTGGATCGTCGAGTGCAGTCATATACATATACAGCACATAGCGCAGTCCGTCTGCAGTGGCGCGCACTCCGTGAGCCAGATGCAACCATCCCTTTGGCGTCTTGATGGGATGTGGACCCTCGCCGTTCTTCACCTCGGTGATGGTGTGATACTTGCGCTCGTAGATAATCTTCTCTTCCTTTATCTCAGCGTGGGTGATATCGTCTACCAGTGCCCAGCCGATACCGCCACCGCTACCTGTATCGATAAATCCATCCTGCGGACGTGTGTAGAATGCGTACTTACCATCCACAAACTCTGGGTGCAGTACCACGTTGCGCTGCTGACTCTTGGTCTTCAGGTCGGGCAGACGATACCATGTCTTCAGGTCCTTGGTACGTGCAATACCGGCTGTGGCTGTAGCAGCGCTCAGGTCGCCAGGCTGCGAGTCGTCGTGACGCTCGGCACAGAACACTCCGTATATCCATCCGTCCTCATGCTGTGTCAGTCGCATGTCGTAGATATTGGTTGCAGGTATCTCGTCGTCGGGCATGGTGATGGGCTCGTCCCAGAAACGGAAGTTGTCGATACCGTTGGGACTCTCGGCCACAGCAAAGTAACTCTTGCGATCGGCTCCCTCCACGCGTACCACCATAATATACTTACCCTGCCACTTCATTGCGCCAGCGTTCAGTGTGGCGTTGCACATGATGCGCTGCATCAGGTAGGGATTATCCTTCTCGCTGAAGTCGTACTTCCACTCCAGGGGCACGTGTGCCGCAGTCACTACAGGGTTCTTGTACTTCTCGTAGATACCATTCCCCCACTTCAGGGGCTCGTTCTTCATTGTCAGCAGCACCTCATGATGCTCTCTCAATGCTGCAACTTTCTCTTCAAAATTACTCATTATTTTATTCTTTTATTTTTTTATGTCTTCCAGGAACATTACGTTTTCCGCTTCTTTAAATGCCTTGGCATAGTCATTGCCGCATGGGGTGCCTGGCACTGGGCCGAACCACTCCTTCTCGTAGTTGCGCCACAACAGGAAGTAGCAGATGGGATACTTGTCCATCTGTGGCTTCAGCACACGACCGAACCATGTGGAATCAGGGATATTCTGAAATCCGCACTCTGTCATCGCCAGCAACTTGCCATTGTCCTTGGCAAACTGGGTGAGGAATGCCAGGTCGGCATTCAATTGTGTCACAAAGTCCTGCTCAGTGCCCCACTGGTAGGCATCCTCGCCTATCAGCGTCACACGGTCGTTGCCAGGATAGCGCTGCATAAATCGCTCCAGATTCCAGTTGCCATCCAGATTTGGCGAGTAGCTCCACAGCAGATTATCAAACCCACGCTCGTTCATATAGTCTTGCAGCAGATTCCACAAGCCCTTGAACTCTTCGTCGCTACACAACTTCTGTCCCCACCAGAACCACGATCCGTTGTTCTCGTGCCAGGGGCGGAAGATGATGGGCACAGGTTGTCCGTTGTCGTCCTTCAGTGTCTCGACAAAGTCGGCCACACGCTTCATCCATGTCTGGAACAGTTCTGCCTTCTGTCCGCCAGGCAGCACACTCTTCACTACGGTAGTGTCATTCACATCCCAAGCCGAACCCGCAGGAAACGCCTGTCCGTCTAGCCCACCATGAGGCATTGTGGTAATGGGGTTGCGTGGATGCCAACTGATGGTGACGATACCTCCACGCTTCACGTGAGCCAGCAGTTCATCGTGTATCTTCGTAAATGGCACGCTGTCCAGATTCTTCTCGTCGGCCATCTCTATACCACCCAGTTCAAATCCCATCACAGCGGGATAATCGCCCGTGGTCAACTTTACATCGCTCTTGCCATCCTCGTATGCCCAGCCGATACCATAGAACGGATCGTCCTGATGGCCAGCCATATACCCACGTTTCTGTAGCGAGTCAAGTCGCTCTTCCAATTGTTCGGCCAGAGTTTTCTCCGTCTCTACCTTCTTGGTTGCAGTGCATCCGGCAATCATCATCGCCCCCACCGCCATAGCCATTAACTTCTTCATATAATTATCAATTGTCAATTTTTAATTATCAATTCTTCAATGTTTCCAGCAGCCAGTTCTCCCACTCGTCCCACTGCTCCTGATGCCAGTAGTGCCATGTGGCCTGATATGGCTTAATCTCCTTGGGGCCCTTCACCGTGTTGTATGTAGCCCATGCTGTGGTTGGTGGCACCACGTCGTCGTTGTAGCCGAACGAGAACCAGCCCTTCTGATTGCCGTCGATCAGTCGCGCAAAGTTCACACCGTCGTAATATCTCGACACCTCAATCTGCTTCTCCTGCAGAGGTGATCTCTCACTTCTCACCTCTAACTTCCCACCTCTATAAAAATAGTGTGGCCATCCGCAGGCAGCACCATTCTGCCAGTTGGTATGATCGCACAGCGCAGCGTGCACAGGAGCATAACTGGTTATGCGCTTGTCGAGTCCGGCCGTAGCCAGCGTCAGGAATCCTCCCTGACTCGAACCTGTCACAGCAGCCTTCTTGCCGTTCCATGGTGTGTACTGCTCTATATAGTCCATCGCACGTATGCAGCCCAGTATCACGTGGTGATAGTAGTGCTTTTCGCGACTGTCCATATTATACTCCCAGTAGCACTTCAGCGGACCGTTGTTCATCTCGTCGTATATGTGCTGCTCCATCGTCACAGGCACACCGTGTATACCTATCTCCAGAGTTATCACACCCTGCGATGCAGTGTAGATGTCGCCTCCGTATGGACGCACGCCAGCACCTGGCACACGCAGCAGTGCAGGATATTTGCCCTCGCGCGCGGGCACGCATAATATACCATAGGTACGCGAGCCCCAACTCTCGTTCTGGAAACTCACCTCATATACGTTCACATCCTTGGTGCATCGCTCGGGCAAGAGTCGCTTGGTGGGCTCCAGTGCCGTGTAGCGTGCATCGGCGATGGCCTTCTGCCAGAATGCCTCAAAGTCCTTTGGCATCATTGTGGATGGCTGTAGCTTCTCAGGACTGAATGCAGCGCCGCATGCACCACGATAATCCTTGCCGTTCACGTGGGCAGTCACGTCTACACGATAGAATCCCGGCTGCTTCATTGTGCCCGACAGCTTCAGCGTGCCATCCTTCAGCACAGTGCTCTTCTTCACGTCCTGATACATCTCAGGCCCCATGGCATAGTCGATAGCCACGTTCTTCAGCAGCGTACCCTCCTGGCGCACCTCTATAGTGTAGGTAACCTTCTCGCCAGTGTTGTATCGCCAGTCCTGATGGTCGGGCTCCACCGTCACCACCACACTGTTTCCGCGTATCTGACCCATCATGGCCACACACGCCATCAGTCCCATTATCAGACTTATACCTCTCTTCATATTCTCTTGCTTTTGCGTTACACTATTTTATCAGACTGTTCATACGTGCCACCTGCTCCTTCACCACACTCAGTGTCGTTGTATCGCTTGCAAACACCGAGTTCAGTCCCTGAGCCTCCTGTGCCGGGTCGCCCGTATAGTCGTCGCCCACCTGCCACTGCTCCTCGTGCTTGGGCTGGGCAAATCCGCCCCATCCCCAGAAGTTGCATCCGGCAAAACTTCCGCCCTTGGTAGCATTGTCAACCACCAGTGCAAACACATAGTCATAGAATCCGTCGCGGGCCTTGGTAGGAGTGCCCAGTGCAAACTTAAAGTCGTCGCGTGGATATCCGAATTCCTCCATCACCAGCGGCTTCTTTATCTTGTCGCATATCTCCAGATGACGGTCTATATACTCCTTGGTATTCTGCTTGGCACGTGGCAGATTCGCTATCAGCGAGTCCTGCTTGGCCCATCCCCAGTTGTATGGCCACAGGTGTATGTTAGCATAGTCTATGTTCTTGTCGGCAGTGATACGTTCCCAACAGTCGTAGTCGCCCTCGCAGCCCCATGCACCCTCGCTACCGATAGATATCAGGTGGTTAGGGTCCAGACTGCGTATCAGCGCCGATGCCTCGCTCAGCCACTTCTCGAATGCCGGCAGAGCCTCTTTCGAGAATGCGCGCGGCTCGTTGCCTATCTGCCATGCCATGATGGCCGGATCGTCCTTATATGCGAGCCCCGTATAGCGATTGGTACGACTCACGATATAGCGCACATAGTCATAAAACAGCTGATGAGCCTTTTCGTTTGTAGCATATTTCGTCATTGCCTCCATAAATGCCGGATAGCCAGCCTCGTTGGGTCGCGGCTGCGGGCCCAGTCCTGCGTGCTCCAGATAGAATCCGTATCCTCCGCTCCACTCCCACGAGTTGTTCAGATACAGCACAGCCACCATCTGTCGCTTGCCCATCTCCTGCAACAGGTAGTCCAGTCCAGCCAGTATCGTGTCGTTATACACACCCGGCTTTATCTGTAGCGTAGGCTCCACCTTGGTAGTCACGCCACGCTCGCCGTCGCTACCCACCAGTATTCGCAGGTTGTCTATCCCCATCTCCTTCATCTTGTCCAGTTCGCGACATAGTCGTTCGCGATTGCCACCCTGACCCTCGCTGCCCAATATCGCACCATACCAGAAGTTGGTACCCACATAATAATAAGGTTTACCATCGCGCACAAAGTGCCCGTTCTCCACCGTTACAAACCCCGATGTTTCTTCCTGCTTGTTAGCCCCACAAGCCACCAGACAAGCCACCAGCGCCATAGCGCCCAATAGTTTAATAGTATTCATATATATTGTCAATGTTCAATGTAAGAAGCGAGTGCAAAGATAAGACATATAAAGCATACTTACAAGTTTTATCTGATATTTTTTTGTCCGTTTGCAAAATAAAATCATAATTGGTCAAAAAAAGTATAAGCGGGGAGCATCCCCCCGCTTAGTCACCCGCAGATTCTAGGCGTTGATATTTGCACCATTGTACCATCGTTAGATAGCATAGCACTAGATATTCTTGAAGACATTCTTTCGGCCTCCAAACAGTCTGCTTTGGCTGCTTTTTCAAGATAATAGGCAGAACGATGCAGGTCAACCTCAGCACCGTTCCCCCAATAGTAGTTTTATCCTAACTGGTTCAGTTCCTTAGCTGTCCGCTTCAGCTCCGCTGGCTTGCAAGCAAGAACTCTCTTTCGTCATCCATTCTTCTGGGATATAACAGATATATTCGTCTTCACTGACATCTATAGCGTTTTCATCTATCGTGTAGCGTGAGCGAATCCACTCTGCATCTTCCTCTTCAAACTTATTGTGCTCCCATTCCGACCACAAGTCAAACAGTTCCTCATCGTCTTCCGGCACCTCGCTATAATTGTCCGATTCCTCAACGAAGTCCTCTGGCACAAAAAGACCACTTTCGAGGTCATGCTCAAAGTTCCGTCGTTGCTCATCCTCGTCGAATTCTATGTTATAGTCCTGGTCTGCCTGAACCAAATAATAGTCAAACATAGCAGAACGAGCTGCTTTGTCGATGCGTTGAAAGACTTCTGGAGCGGCATCTTCAATAATTGGCATCAGGTTGTCCTCCTCGCCAGCTCCAGCATTACTTACCAATTGTCGGATAGTCTCCACCTCATCATCAGAGAAATCTACATCTATGGTGATTCCATCATATAACGGCATCCACATCCAACTTCTCTCCTCTACTATTTCCAGATAGAGGTCGTACTTTTTCTTAGTTCCATCGTTCATAATATACTTATTAGCTACGAGTTTCAAACTCATCTATTGTTTCTTTTGTTATTTCCCACAAAACATCAAGTGAAGAAATGTTACGTATGCCCGACTTATTTTCCTCCAATATCTCATTCAGCATCTTCGTTGCAATCTGATTAATGGAATGGTACAAACTGTCGTGTCCATCCCAGTTAGTGTTCCAACTGTTCAAATCGCCACCGTTCTCATCCCATATCTGATACAATTCATCATATATTTCATCTGAACAATCAATCGAAAAGTCATATCGTCCGACAAGGTTCGATCCGTACTCATCACTGCTAACCTCATAGTTGTAGTCAACGTAAAATGCAACTTTCTTCATTGTTCATAACAATTCAAACAAGGGACAGGTGTTCATATCATTCGTTCCCCCAAAGGGACATTCCTGATTATTTGGAGCAAAATGTCTTGGATGTGAGGATTCAAAAAAATCTTCGACCTGTACGGTTGAAGACTCCTATCAGCTTGCCATCCGATATTTTATAGTATGCCCTGCCATCCATCCTTCCATTTCTCTGTTAATCATAGTTGC
>ONYZ01000068.1 GCA_900322175.1 uncultured Prevotella sp. | reverse complement strand
ACTGGAGAAGGAGTTTGCCGACTTTGAAGAGATGGTGGACGAAACGGCTGAGGACAATGAGTCTAAGGTAAAGGTGAAGCCAGACCTGCCTCCTGCCGACGTGTTTGTAAAAAGGGTAAAGGCCGTTGTGATGAAGGCTGCTAAGAAGAATGGCGAGACCATCAAAACCAACACTAGAGCATGGCAGGGCGAGTATGTGTTCTTTGTGGATGGCCAGCGCATAGCGAAGATGATGGACGACCTGAGGAAGAACTATGAGCAAAAAATAAATGATTATCTCAGCGCTACCTCAAAATATGATGGCGTGATGATTGTGGCTCCTTTTATTGGCAAACTGCTACAGATAGATGAGCTTAGGTCGCGTGATCTACAGTTTACTGACTTGGAATTTGCTTTTGCACCTTATTATAATAAACCAGCCAGCGCAGTGAAGCGCATGAGTAATAAGTTGGAATCGGCAGAGGCAAATATGCTTTTTGGACTGCTAAAGGGATTGTTAAAGAAGTATCCTGAGACTGAATCCACTTGAATCCACCTGAATCCACTTTTAAAAATGCCAGGGGATTCAGTTAAATCGCTAAAAATCAGCAATTTAGAAGAAATATAATTATTCTAGGAAAGACTTGTAAATCTGAAACTGGATTTAGAATCTTTGCCAACGGAAATCAGAAATGACGACCGTTGGCAATTTTTTTATATCACTAATAAAAGTTATAGATTTATGGAAAAGAAAATCGGATTGCAGGCTAAAGCAACTAAAAAAAGTAGCACACAAGACGCGAAGCAGAAGAATCTAGAAACTACGGTGAAGCATGGTGAGCTTCTGAGCAATGTACTGATTGAGAATTTGTCGCAGTATGGTAATTCACTTGAGGGATTGCTTGTAGAGACATATGCCGTCTGCAAGGCGTATGCAGCCCTGAAGGTCATCGCACTGGATGCAGACTGGGATAACGAACCACTCTTTCAGAAACTGTTGCCTTGGTTCATCGACGAAGCAAAGGAGATGTTGGCAGAAGTGAACAATCAGGAAATGTCTATCGAATAAATAGTATAAGCTTTATGAAGAATACAAATGACATTCAGAAAGAAACCCTCGCTGCTCAGCAGGAAGGTGCTTGGCTACAGGACCAGGAGGCAGAGATCAATCAAGACTCTGAACTGAGTAAGGTGTTGCAATACCTTGCTCCGTGGATTGAGAAGACCAATGGTGAGGAATCTGTAGGCAGTTGGGAAACAACCCTTGCTACCAAGATGATGATGAAGCTGTTGGAACTTTGGATGACGCAGGATAGCAGAGAGCATGTAGAAAAGATACTCGAATACTATCACCCTCTGGATCGCTCTGCTATGGCGTATGCTCTGGTGGTGTATGTGATGACTGGCACAAAGATGACCTTCAAGAGTGCTATGGCTAGCCAACACTACAAGACTATCTGCAAGATGCTGAAGGAGGATATGCCGCAGTTGATGTTTGCTGGCCACATGAAGTATATGGTTCGCAAGTACGGCAAGAAAAAGACAGTCAAGGTAGAGAATAACAAAGAAAGTGAAACTAATAATAAGTAAGGTATTATGAAACTATCGTATTACGTAGAGCAGCAGCTGGCCAGTCAGCTGATGGATGAGACAAAGGAACTGGATATTAAGCAGATTCTTGTAGATGGCATGAGAAAAAGGATTGCCGCCAAGAAGGTGGAGTGTGTAGGTAATTATTTGGTGGGTAATCTGCTGAAACTTAATGGTCAACGCTTCATGGTGCTTGATGTAAGAAGCCGTATTATGGATGATGAACTGAAAGTGACAGTCTTTTTTGGAAAGCCTTTAGAGGATGTGGTAAGCAGCGACATGAAGCTGACTACCAAAGAAAAGCGTCACCTGAAATATTATGAGCACGACTGGCTTCATGTTAAGAAATACCAGTATGACTGGGCAGGTCGTGACGCTCTCAAAGAGGCCGAGGAGATAGTGCAATTGAAGAATGAATTTGACCTTACCCAAGAATGGACTTGGAGATTCCATTGGGAGGAAGCCCAGCGTGACTATTTCTACACTGAGTCTGGACTGTATCATGACGATGGTGACGGTAGAGGTTCGTGTCTGCTTGAAACATTTATCATAGAAAAGAAAGGATAAGACAGCATTAACCGAGTCGGAGGATGAGCGAGGAAATGTGTCCGGACTAATGAGCTCAACTAAAACCCCGCTTTCCCTTTGCTCATAATTCGATAAGATTATGCGAAAGTATGTAGAGATTCCACTAGAAGTGGTAGAGCGCCTTGTAGAAGGCAAGTGTGTGGAAGGTTCACTTCGTAGAGACGAGTGGACAGGTAAAGTAACCTTTAGGGCTTATCAGCGAAAGTCTCGCCAGCGCCACGAACGTGTGGTATGTCAGCTGGAAAACGGTTGGCTGAAGGAGACGCCCCAGCGTTACAAGTTCTATAACAGCGTAAGAAAAGACCTTGGCCGTCGCATTGTCGATGTGGTAATGCATCGCGAGCTTAATACTGCCATGCAGTCGCTGGAGATAGAAGAGATACTGGATAATGTATAATAAGGAGGGTGTATGGGATTTTGCTATCAGAAAAATTTTAGTAATCCAACGTTGCCAGTAGACGAGGCCCAGTTTTGGGCCCTCGTCAGGGCAACACAATGGGCTGAGAACATTGACAAGTTCCGTGAGACTGGTGATGCTCAGTTGAAGCGTAAACTGCCAGCCTTCATCTTCCAAGCTACATTCGAAGAGACAACATCTAAGGCTGGTAAAACAGGCGCCTGGCGCAAGCAGGCTGCTACCTGTCTAACGGGCTTGGTGGTGATGGATGTAGATCATATCGATAACCCTTTGACCTTGTACCAAGGTTGGATAGAAAAGGGGCTCGATTTGAAGGCATTGGGCATTTTGCTCATCTATATCACCCCTAGTGGAAAGGGTATTAAGATTGTGTTTAAGGCTCGTTTGGACTGGGGTAATCTTATCGACAACCAGCACCAGATGGCAAAACTGTTGGGCGATGATGTGGTGGTAGATGAGAGTTGCAAGGATGCTAGCAGGATGAGTTTCATCTGTAAAGAGAGTGATATTTTGTATTTGGATAAAGAGTTGTTTACGTATGAGAACAAAGAGTTTGCTGATAAATACAATGCTGAGTATAGGGCTGGGCATAGTGGTGATACTAAGACTGATGTTGTGGCCAATACGAGTAATCAACAAGGGTCTGAGCTGGGTAGGACTGTGGATGCTGAGGCATTGGATTTGACGTGGAAGGGCTATGATGTACAGTCTATTATTGACCTGCGCTATGGCGACAAACTGCCATGCGCTGCCGACAGTAACCGCCACAACGAGAGTCGTTCGATGGCGACAAGCAGAAGACGCTGGCCATGCTCAAAGCGCAGCCGTGGGTGCAGGAGATCATCGACGAGCGCGACGAGAACGTGGAGCAGACCGTGGCCAGTGCCGCTCAGCGCATGGCTGAGAGGGAGAAGAAATACCTCAGCCAGCAGCCGAGTAAGGCCATGCAGGATGCTATCGCCAAGGCATCGGGCAAGACGTATGCAGAGATTACCAAAGGGGCGCAAACGACGTCGGCGGCGGCAGAGGCTCAGATGACGATGGACCAGTGGCTGTGGGAATGGGGTGACCAAATAGAGGCTTTGTTTGATGACTACCCACTTTTGCGTGATATCTGTCGTGGCTTGAAGAAGAACCAATATCCGGCGGCTGTGTTTGTGGCTGGTGGCCTGATGATGACGCTGATGACGCGCTGCACTTACAGGTTCTATCATCGTCCTGAGGAACTGCGCAGGCTCAACAATTCGACGCTGATAATTGGCGACCCTGCCAGTGGTAAGTCATTTGCTACTCGACTGTTCAAACTCTTGGCGGCTCCTATGGTGGCAGCGGATAAGGCTGGCATTGCAGCCATCAACCGCTACAAGGAGGAGATGAAGACCAAGGGCGCGAACAAGGAGAAGCCGCAGAAGCCAAAGGCACTCTTTCGTGTGCATCCTGCTCGTACCAGTAACGCGCAGTTCATTCAGGACATGGTGAACGCTGTGGAGGTAGTGGATGGTACTGAGATGCAACTGCACATGCTGACCTTCGACACTGAGCTTGACAATACGCTGACCGTTCAGAAGGGCGGCTCATGGATTGATAAGCAGTCGATGGAGTTGAAGGCCTTCCATAATGAAGAGGATGGTCAGGCATACTCTAACTTGGATAGCGTGGTTCAGAACTTTATCGTCACATGGAACTATATCTATACGGGCACGCCCTTGGCACTTCGTAACAAGGTGAATGAGCGCAATTTCGGCTCAGGTCTGGCTACACGTCTGACAGTGATTCCACTGCCCTCAACGAACTTTGAGATGATGAGTCGCGAACAGAACGTTGACTTCGAGAGCGACGGCAGACTGAAAGAGTGGGCTTTCAAGTTGGATCGTGTGAAGGGTGAACTGACTGTTCAGCATATCGTTGATGAACTGTACGAATGGACGGCACGCCGTATGGCTGACGCCAAGGAGAATGAGTCGAAGGCCGAGGAAATGCTTCGCGGCACCGTTTATCGTAATGCGCCATTGGGCTTGCATCCATCAGGAGGGCAACTACTGGTGTGGCGAGTTCGAGACAGATGATGTGGACTGGCGACTGGCAGAGTTGTTGGTGACTATCCAGTACGCCTGTCAGCGCCATTACTTTCTGGCAATGGCTGAGAAGTATTTCGATGACCAGTTGCGCGATGTGTCAGTAAACGCCCATCGTCAGCAGAAGACCATCGATGCCTTCGAGCGTCTGCCTGAAGAGTTTACCGTTGACGATGCCAAGCGATGCTTCTCGCTGACGAACGATACTGTGGCACGTGTGAAAATCAGCCGCCTGATGAAGGATCACTTCGTAGAGAAGGCTGGTGACTTCGTGGAGAACGGCACCACTAAGGCCGTTTTCAAGAAAACTGGCAAGGTCATGCGCTGACGCCGTATCGCTGTATCACCGTATCACCGTAACATTTATGGATTTTAGATTTGAGATTATGACAGAAGTAAGTATTAACAAGCAGGCACGACTCAGCGAGCACTTTACGCTCGCTGAGATGTGCAAGACAAGTGCGAAAACGCAGGATGGCAACATCCCTTCGCACGTACATATCGAGAACTTGAAGCGCCTCTGCGGCTGGTTGGAGATGCTTCGCAGTGAGTGGAACAAACGCTATGGCGAGGGCGATGACCCTATCATTATCAACAGCGGATATCGCTCGCCAGCGGTTAATAAGGCAGTAGGTGGCGTGGCCACCAGCAATCACCTTACAGGATGCGCTGCTGATATCCGAGTATCAGGCATTGAGCAACTAATCCGCTACGCCACCATTCTGCTCGACATCTCAGACGAGTCTCAGGAAGACTTCGATGAACTGCTGATAGAGCGTTCGCCTAAGGGTAGTTATTGGCTACACTTCGCCGTTCGCCCAACGAATAATCGCCGTAAGGTTCGCCTTCTATTCCCGAGCTAGCTCGCCTACCCGTAGCCTTTCAGACATAAGGCGTCATGATGTTTCGGATAGGGGAAACGATGTTGCGAATTGAGGGGAAATGATGATGTGGAAACATATTTTCCCCTATCTGCGACACCGTTTCCCCTCGGTTTGGGAGAAAGGTGGTACTTTTGCGGCCAGTAATATTATTACCTGAAACCAATAATTAATTAACAAAATTGTTCTATGCAAAAAAACAGTCTTAAGCAATTGATGCTCGTCGTGATGCTGTTCGCGATGCAAGCTGTGTTTGGCACTATTTCTGCAAAACCAATCTCGGGTAAGGTGACATCGGCTACTGATGGCGAACCGTTGATTGGTGCTACCGTACAGGTGCAGGGCCAGAAATCGGGAATCGTGACCGATTTTGACGGCAACTACACCATCAACGCAGAACAGGGCCAGACTTTGGTGTTCTCTTATGTGGGATATCTCACTAAGAGTGTGAAAGTGGGTGATGCCAGCACCATCAACGTGGTTCTAGAGGAAGACCGCCAGTCGCTGGATGAGGTGGTGGTGATCGGTTATGGTGTACAGAAGAAGAAACTGGTGACAGGTGCCACCACCCAGGTGAAGGGTGATGACATAGCCAAACTGAACACTACCAACCCGTTGCAGGCCATGCAGGGACAGACGCCTGGTGTGAGCATCCAGTCGACATCGGGTCAGCCTGGATCGAGCATGAAGGTGAACATCCGCGGTCTGGGTACCGTGGGCAGTAGCGGCCCGCTATATCTTATAGATGGTATAGGTGGAGATATTTCGACCCTGAACCCTGCCGACATCGAGAGCATCGACGTGCTGAAGGATGCTGCATCGGCTGCTATCTATGGTGCTCAGGCTGCCAACGGTGTGGTACTGGTGACCACCAAGAACGGACGTGCCGGCAAGGCAGAGGTGAGCTTTGACACATATTATGGATGGCAGAACGTGGCCCGCAAGGCACAGATGCTGAACTCGCAGGAGTATATGACCATCATGAACGAGCAGCAGATAAACTCGGGCAACCAGCCATACGACTTCAGCAGCATGAAGAGCATATACGACCCCAACGGCAATCTGTATGACACCAACTGGATAGACCAGATGTTTAAGAGCAACGCTAAGGTGGAGAGCTACAACCTGGGTATCACGGGTGGTAACAAGGTTTCGACATACGCCCTGTCGATGGGATATATGAGTCAGGAAGGTATCGTGGGCGGTAAGGACGTATCAAACTACCAGCGCTACAACTTCCGCGTGAACTCTGAACACAACGTGATAGACAAACTGCTGAAGGTGGGCGAGCAGATAAGTTTCGTGTATACCAAAAGCGTAGGCGTAGGTGTGGGCAATCAGTATAACAACACCCTGCGTGGTGCTTTCGGCACATCGCCTCTGGCTCCTGTATATGCCACCAACATCTTCGACGGCAGTCAGGCTGATGCAGGTGCTGAGGCCAGCAACTACAACGGATTCTACGGCAGCCCATATAATGCTACCGACTATAGCGATTGGTATCAGTATGATGGCAACCCCTACGGTAACATGATGACCAATACCAACAATGATAACAGAAATGCTACATTCAGTGGTAATGTATATGCCGAGCTGACCCCGCTGAAGGGACTGAAGCTGCGCACCGTATTCGGCGCTGTGTATGGCACCAGCGAGTATCGCGGATTCTCTACATTCTACCACTTCAGCCCATACAGCTACAACGATACACGTACATCGGCCAGTCAGGCGATGAACCACGGACTGACCATGACCTGGACCAACACTGCCCAGTATGACTGGACTGTGAACGAGGATCATGCCTTCAGCGCGCTGATAGGTATGGAGGCCAGTCGCTACTCTGGCACATCGGTTAGCGCTGCCAACGGCTATCTGAAGGAGGGATTCGACGACTGGGAGCACGCGTACGTAAATAATGGTACTGCCACATCGACCGACGACGGCCTGAGTGCGGGCGGCAGTCCTCATGGCGACTCGCGCAACGTATCTTACTTCGGACGTCTGGGTTGGAACTGGAAAGAAACCTATATGGTGAACGCCACCCTGCGTGCCGACGGTTCGAGCAAGTTTGCCAGCGGCCATCGCTTCGGCTACTTCCCATCAGTATCTGCTGGTTGGACTATCTCTAACGAGAAGTTCATGCAGCCTATAGCTTCAGTCATCGACTTCCTGAAGCTGCGCGCCAGCTGGGGACAGGTGGGTAACCAGAACATATCAGACTATCAGTATCTGGCTCCTGTGAAGAATACCAACACCCACTATCTGTTTGGTACATCGGGCTATGACGATACAGAGTCGGTATCGGTACTGGGTACCAACTGGGGTGCATACCCAAGTCGTGTGGCTAACCCTGATGTGACATGGGAGACATCGGAGCAGTTGAACGTGGGTATCGACGCCCGACTGATAAGCGGACACCTGAATGTAAACCTGGACTATTATATTAAGACTACCAAGGATTGGTTGGTGACAGCTCCTGTGCTGGCTACCGTAGGTACAGGCGCACCAACCATCAATGGTGGCGACGTGAAGAACAAGGGATTTGAGTTTAACCTGGCTTGGAACGATATGATAGGCAAGGACTTCCGCTACAACATAGGTGTGAACGGTGCTTACAACAAGAACGAGGTGGGCAGCATTCCTACCGACGACGGTATCATACACGGTGCAACCAACCAGCTTTACGACAATGCTCCTGAGTTCTATCGTGCACAGAACGGTCATGCTATCGGCTACTTCTGGGGCTACAAGACCGCAGGCATCTTCCAGAACCAGCAGGAGATAGACGAGTGGATAGCCAATGGCAACGGTGTGCTGCAGGCTGATGTAAAGCCTGGCGACGTGAAGTACTACGACATAGATCACAACGGCGTGATAAACGACGACGACAAGGTGGATCTAGGCAACGGTATGCCTGACTTTACTTACGGTTTTAATCTGGGATTCGACTACAAGGGACTCGACTTCTCAGTTCAGGCCAACGGTGCTGCCGGACAGAAGATCGTTCAGACCTATCGCAACCACGCAAACGCACAAGCAAACTACACAACCGAAATACTTCAGCGTTGGACTGGCGAAGGTACCAGCAATCGTATTCCCCGCGTGACAACAACCAACATCAACTGGCAGTTCTCTGATCTGTATGTGCACGATGCCGATTATCTGCGTATATCGACTGTGACACTGGGTTACGACCTGGCGCGCATCTGGAGAAATAAATACTGCAAGCAGCTGCGCCTGTATGTTCAGGCCCAGAATCTTCTTACTTTCACAAAATACAAGGGTATGGATCCTGAAATCGGATACGGAACCGACGGATGGGTGAGTGGCGTTGACGTAGGTTACTATCCACGCCCACGTACTATCCTTATTGGTGCTAATGTGAAGTTTTAATTAAGAGTTAAGAATTAAGAATTTAGAGTTATGATTACTAAGATAAAAATTTTAGTGCTTTCCTCTTTCCTCTTGACTGCATGTTCAGAGAGTTATCTCGACGTGGAGTCGAAGACAGAGTCGAACACCAGCAATTTCTATAAGACCCAGAACGATGCCTATCGTGCGCTGATAGGTTGCTACGACGGTTGGCGCCAGACCAGCAGTGCCCCTGGATTCTCGTTCTACGTAGCCTCTGAGGTGATGGGTGCCGAGTGCTTTGGTGCTACTGGTAATACCGATGGACGTGGCTATCAGGTGGTTGACCGTTTTGACATCGCACAGTCGTCATCAGACCTCAACCTGTACGAGACCGATTGGGCACGCTATTACGAGGGGATCTACCGTTGTAATGAGCTCATAAAGTATGAACCACAGATAGAGTGGAAGAACGAGACGCTGCAGGGCACCTATATGGGTGAGTGCCACGCTCTGCGCGCTATATTGTACTTCGACTTAGTTCGTATGTTCGGCAATGTGCCCCTGCTTACTGTAGCAACTGAGGAGAACGTGCCACAGGCTACACCAGCCGAGGTGTATCAGGTGATATTCGACGACCTGCAGTATGCCATCGACAACATCCCAGCCGATGCTTATCCAAAGGCTGATGCTGCCAACAACGACGGACACATTACCAAGTATGCTGCCGAGGCTCTTTACGCACGTGCATACCTGTTCTATACAGGCTACTATGGTGCTAATATCGACGGTGTGACCAAGGAGAAGGCGCTGGCCTACTGCGAGGACGTGATCAACAGCGGCGAGTACGATCTGGTATCGGAGTACAAGAACCTGTGGCCTGCTGCTTCGGCTGGAATCGCTGAGGTGGGCGATGCCGAGACACTGTTGGGCACCTATGCAGGTGATGGTAACAGCGAGACAGTATTGGCCATGAAGTTTACCAATACTCAGGACTATAACGGCAACAACGACTCTAACCGTTGGCAGGTGATGCTGGGTATGCGCAATCTGCCAGTAGCTCCTTATGGTCGCGGTTGGGGCGCACTCACCGTGAATCCTCTGTTTGTAAATCAGTATGAGGCTGGCGATACCCGTAAGAAGGCTTCGGTTATCGACATCGTGAACGAGGGTATAGTGAATGCCGACGGTTTCGATGCCAGCTACAAGGACCAGCGCGAATACACAGGATATGTGATCAAGAAGTACTCACCACTATGCTTTGCTGATGGTACCAGTGCCGTTAAGATTGACGGTAGTGGCGGATTCCAGGAGCAGAACCACCAGGACTGGGTGATAATGCGCTATGCCGACGTGCTACTGATGGCTGCCGAACTGGGTAGCGGCAATGCTCAGAGCTATCTGAACAAGGTACGCGCACGTGCAGGTTTGCAGCCAGTAGCCGTATCGCAGACTACAATCCTGAAGGAGCGTAAGTTTGAGTTTGCCTTCGAGGCTATCAACTACTGGGACCTGCTGCGTCAGGGGGTAGACTATGCTGCACAGCAGATTGCTACCAGCGGTATCGATGTGATGTCGGGTGGAAATGCTGACAAGGTGGTAATCTCTGCCGAGAATATCAAGGCCAAGAAGGGACTCTGCCAGATTCCTCAGAATCAGATTATCCTCTCTAATGGAGTGCTTAAGCAGAATGCCGGATGGTGATTTTAGTTAAGAATTAAGAGTTAAGAATTAAGAGTTATGAAAACAAAGAATCTATTATATAGTGTGCTGGCGAGCATCGTAATGTTGCTGGCAGCATGTACGCCTGATTCTGATAGCATGGGCGCTATCGACCTGACTGCAGCCCAACTGGCCGAGAACAGTGGTTTCTCTGTGAATGTAGACCAGAGCACGAATCAGGTTACGTTTACTAGTTTGCTGCCCAGCAGCTACTCTGTGTACTGGGAGTACGGACCTGCTTCTACATCGGATGATGTGAGCATATCGGGTACCAGCACCAACAGCACCTATCAGGTGGGTGTGGCATTCGATGGCGACTATTATGTTCGCATGGGTGTTCAGACCCGTGGTGGCATAGTGTTCAGCGATCGTGCTTCGTTCCATATCAACGAGATGAATCCTAACCTCATATCGGATGCAGCATGGACAATGCTGACTGGTGGTGTGGGCAATTCTAAGACTTGGGTTCTCGACCTTGATGCTAATGGAACCTGCCTGAAGTTTGGTGGTCCTAAGTGGTTCTACACCTCAGGTATGTCGTGGGACAGCTTCCACAACGTGGCTGGCGAGAACTATCTAGACTCTGAGCAGTGGGATGCTTCTACTGCCATCGATCCTACTTACGCCAGCGAGTGGTACTGGGCTGCCGACTTTGCAGGCAACAGTTGGATCTGCGGTGCTGCCGACTATGGTACTATGACTTTCGACCTGATTAATGGCGCCAATGTAGACGTGAACGGTCAGAAGGGCTCGTTCAATATGGATGTTGCCTCGCACACCATCTCATTCACAGGTGTTATTCCCCTGAGTCCTGGTCAGGATGATGATATCCTGGGTCAGCGTCCTGATGGCAACTACAAGATTATCTATCTCACAGACAATGCTATGCAGATAATGTTCGACGGTGGTTCGAACGATAACACTCCGTTCACATTCAACTATATCTCTAAGGAGTATAAGGACAACTATGTGGCACCTGTTATCACCACTATCACTCTGCCTGAGGGTTGGATGAACTACGTGCAGCCATTCAATCAGAACACCACTACCTATAAGTTTGATGAGGACACACCTTTCGGCTGGTTCACACTGGCAGGTGAGGAGATTTCTCGCAGTGGCTTTGCTGGTCATCCTGATGTGACTGATGCAGAGTTTGAACTGAACTCAAAGACCAAGACCTTCAAGATTACTGATATATCAGGTAACACCACAGAGGGTAGCTATAGCATCGGCGAGGATGGTGTAATCTGCTTTTCGCAGCTGCCAT
This sequence comes from uncultured Prevotella sp., assembly GCA_900322175.1. Taxonomy (GTDB): domain Bacteria; phylum Bacteroidota; class Bacteroidia; order Bacteroidales; family Bacteroidaceae; genus Prevotella. The sequence goes on along the minus strand of ONYZ01000068.1, from coordinate 10,434 downwards.
CTTTCGCTATCTCTACAAACAAGAACATCAAGTTTGCCTCAAGCACCAATGAGCTTCAGGTTATCACCTATGAGATTAGCGACCGTACTGGTGACTTGACAGACCTGTGGCTTGGTTCTAAGCAGTACGACGACCAGGGTAATGCCTACGAGTATCTGGCCTACCACCTGAAGAAGCAGACAGGTGGCGCTCAGGTTGAAAGCTTTACTGGCGTACTGAGCTTCTCTGATACTGGTTGGGCATTCCTCAACAGTCCAGAGGTTTACATCACGGGCGAGGGAGACTATGTTTTCACTGTCACCAATGACGGTTCGTCGAACACTCAGGATCCATATCTGATGTTCCTCGACGTAGCTAAAATTCTGAAGAAGCATCCTAATACCGACCTGATAATCAAGAGCATCAAGGTGGATGGCACAGAGGTGCTTGGATCAGAGGAGGGTATGGACGATGAGACCATCTCACGTCAGCTTGGTGATGATGCTACTACAGGCCGTCGCTATATTCTGAATCCTTGGAACGACGAGTCGGCATCTCACACTCATCTCTTCAAGTTCAGCAACACTATCGTGGTTACCATCGGTGTGAAGTACGATGTAGGCGAGGTAGTGCTTAAATAATTGATAATTTATAATTGATAATTGAGAATTATGAAGACAAATATATTTATCAAGGCCAATGGTGTAGTAAAGGTATGCTCTTACCTCTTACTTCTTACCTCTTACCTCTTTGTCACAGCCTGCAGCAACGACGAGGATTATAGCATAAGTACAAGTGCTGTAATAAGCTCAATAACCACCGACGATGCTGCCGTAACTGCCATTTCGGCTACTACCTACGGCACCATCCAGAATCTCTCGGGCTTGGCATCAAGTTCTTATCAGGTAGGTTCCGTTTATAGCACCAATTCTGATCCCACTCAGGGTGGTACACGTCAGATAGGTTCTATCGACGAGAACGGTAAGGTGTCAGCATCGCTTTCTGGACTTACAGAGGGCACAACCTATTACTATGCCACTTTTGTAACCCTGCAGGGCAAGGTGACCAAGTATGGCGAGGTGAAGAGTTTTGTAGCTACCGATGCCGATGTGGCTACTCAGGCCGCCAGCGACATCACAGCCTGCAGTGCTACACTCAACGGTCAGGCACAGGGCATCAGCGATATCCTTGCTGCAACATCAGTCGGGTTTAAATATGCCCTGTCGGCCGATGACGTCCCTACGGGTGTAGATGTAGCGCTGGAAGAGGCTGCAGGTTCGTTTTCTGTCAATGCCAAGTCGCTGCTGCCAGGCACTACCTATTACTATGCCGCTTACACCAAGGTGGGCGATGGATTCATACTGGGTAACATCCAGAGCTTTACTACTGCCGAACAGTCGATGGAATATGTCGATATGGGCTTGAGCGTGCTGTGGGCAAAGTGCAATATCGGCGCCGAGAAGGAGTCGGAGACAGGTATTCTGGTTGGCTTTGGCGATCAGAGCTTCTACAATACTTCAACCAGCAACGACGACTACACCCCTTGGGATATCGCAGGTACTGAAGACGATACTATCTACGGTCTGAGCATCGACGGCAGTGCGAAGTCGAAGAGTAAGATGCCAACCATCGAGCAGATAGAGGAGCTGATAGCTAAGACCACTCAGGAGCTGACAGCTGTTGACGGTGTGGAGGGTATCCGCTTTACTGCTAAGAATGGCAACAGCATCTTCCTGCCTCTTGGAAGCTACTGGAGTGGCACTATCAATGAGATTAACGATGCATATAGCAAGACCCTGAAGGTGGCTTACGAGGGTGCATCAGCTGGTCTGATGCAGCGTGCTTGCAAGTTGCCTATCCGTAGCGTTCGCGATGAGGAGCCTGTTGAGGAAGGTATCACCATCCGCAACTACAATGCTGTTCAGGGCGACATCGAGGGCAACGGCAACTATCGTTTCGATATCTACAACGAGTGGGACGGCTCGGGCACAGGTACTGACGAAACATCTGTGCTCATACGCAGCGAGGTAAACTTCCAGGAGTCAATCTCTGTTACCTTCACTATCACTGGTATCGGCGACACTGAGTGTCAGGCCACTATGATATTTGCCGACGGCACATGGGGTTGCGCAAACTGGGGCTACAACGACAACGGTGAGGGCTCAGTGATGGTTAAGGGTGACGGCACTTACACCATGAAGCTGCACGGCGCAGGTTCTGGTATTGCCATTTTTGCTATCGACTTCATCGGCCTCTCTAATCTCGTAGCCCCTGAGAGCATCAACGTCAAGCTGAACACCTGCGTGATGGATAAGTGATATTAGTTAGTTGTTTTTTTCATACTTTAAGTGTTATGATTGGTTTAAGAAGAACTCTCTTGATTCTGGCGGTGCTGGGAAGCACCGTCAGCTTCGCCCAAGCTCAGCTGCCCAACGCGCTGGAGATTGCACCCAAGATGTATCCTGGTTGGAACCTCGGCAATACGCTTGAGGGCGGTGGTACGGATAATGTGTACACCAACAATGGTGGTCTTGGAGCAGAGAAGGCCTGGCAGGGCACAACTACCACACAGGCTATTATCGACTTTGTGGCGGCTCAGGGCTTCAAGTCTGTCCGCATCCCCGCAGCGTGGGTGATGGGGCATATCATCGATGTTGACGAGTTGACTATTGATCCCGTTTGGATGACGCGTGTAAAAGAGATAGTAGACTATTGTATCAACGATGGACTCTATGTACTGCTGAACGACCACTGGGATGGCGGATGGATTCAGGGAACTTTTAAGCAAGATGTCAGCGAACCAACCGTTGCTGCCAACTGCGAGAAGATGAAGAAGCTGTGGACCCAGATAGCAGAGGCTTTCAAGGATTACGATGAGCACTTGCTATTTGCTGGACTTAACGAGCCTGAGGCTGAGAAGGAAAATCAGATTAAGGTGCTGATGACCTACGAACAGGCATTTATCGATGCAGTGCGTGCTACAGGTGGCAACAACGCCTCGCGTACACTCGTAGTTCAGGGCCCGAACACCAGCATTGAACTGTCGAGCCAGTATGTAGATATGAGTAAGTTTAAGGATACTGCCAGCAAGGCACTGATGATAGAGGTGCATTACTACAGTCCACCTCAGTTCACAGGTGTATGGGAAGGTCCTAATGGCGATGAACCATTCTATTTCTGGGGTGCAGCCAATCATGTTCCTTCAGGAACCTACAAGAAATACAACTGCACCTGGGGCGAAGAAGCTTATGTGCGTGAACAGTTCCAGATGATGAAGGAGGCCTTTGTAGATAAGGGCTATCCTGTAATCCTGGGCGAGTATGGTGCCAACTGGCGCGAGTTCTCAAACAACTCTATCCAGAAAAAGCATGATGCCAGTCTGTGGTTGTTCCATAAGACCATTAATGAAGAGGCTATCAAGCGTGGTATCATCCCTTATGTATGGGATATCAACAATCCCAATCGCTATGGTACAGGCGGTATCATGTGCATCATCGATCGCAGCAAACCTGCTGTCTTTGACTCCAATAGTCTTGATGGTATTATGAGCGGTGCTGCCGCAGCCACTTGGGGAGGTCCTGCTACAGGTATAAATAGGGTAGAAGTAAATCAAGGGGACAAATTGAGTGCCCCTGTGATTTACGACCTTCAAGGCCGCAAAGTGAAAAATGTTCGCGGTGGATTGTACATAATTGGAGGAAAATTAGTATATTCGCACCCAAATAGATAAATATCAGATTCAGAAAATGAGTTTACACAGCAATAAGTTCATCGCCTTGGCGCTGGTGTGCCTGATGGCAATAAGTGCTAACGCCCAAAAGACGGGTTCAAAATCGACAGTTGGTCCGCTGCCCAGTGCCAACCAGTTGCGCTGGCAGGATATGGAGATGTATGCGTTTATCCATTACTCGCTCAATACCTATACCGACCAGGAGTGGGGCTTTGGCAACGAGGATCCAAAACTTTTCAATCCTTCGCAGCTCGATTGTCGTCAGTGGGCTCGCGTTTGCAAGCTGGCTGGTATGCGTGGCATCATTTTTACTGCTAAGCATCATTGCGGGTTCTGTATGTGGCCGTCGGCATATACGGAGTATAGCGTAAAGAACTCGCCGTGGAAGAATGGTAAGGGCGATGTGGTGCGCGAACTTGCCGATGCTTGTCGCGAAGAAGGATTGGAGTTTGCTGTGTATCTGTCGCCTTGGGATCGTAATCATCCTGAGTACGGTCGCCCTGCTTATGTGGAGTATTTCCGCAACCAACTGCGCGAGTTGCTTACCAACTATGGTGACATCTTCGAGGTGTGGTTTGATGGTGCCAATGGTGGCGACGGATGGTATGGTGGCGCCAACGAGACACGAAAGATAGACCGTACCACATATTATGAGTGGCCTGAGACGTATAAGATGATCCGCCAGTTGCAACCCAAATGTCTGATTTGGAACGATGGTAGCGATCGTGGCGATCTGCGTTGGGTGGGTACTGAAGCTGGTAATGTAGGCGAAACCAACTGGAGTCTGCTATACCGCGATGGCGACGTGCCTTATCAGATGTTGCACTATGGTGTAGAGGATGGTAATGTGTGGTGCCCTGGCGAGACCAATACCAGTATTCGTCCAGGTTGGTTCTATCACGATGCCGAGAATGAGCACGTAAAAAGTCTGTCGAAGCTGATGGACACCTATTATAAATCAGTAGGCCGTAACTCTACGCTGCTACTCAACTTCCCCATAGCCCCTAATGGTCGCATCCACCCCAACGACAGCCTGCGTGGCATCGCCTTCAAGCAGATGATAGATGAAGTGTTTAGGGATAACCTTGCCGACAAGGCAAAAACCACGCATAAGGGTGATGTCTATACCATAGATTTTAAGCGTCCTATGGCTCTTAATCGCTTTCTTGCCGAGGAGGACATAGCGCAGGGCCAGCGGGTGCGCAAATTCTCGCTCGAGGCTCTGGTTGACGGCAAATGGCAACCGCTAAAGGACGAATTGGTAGAGGACGGCGACGGACTGACCACCATCGGCCACCGCCGCATCGTCTGTTTCCCTACTGTGAAGGCCACACAACTACGCTTCACTCTCAACAGCTATAAACTGGAACCAATAATCAAGAAGATAGGCGTCTATCTCGCCCCAGAACTCACAGCAGATATCCCTAATAGCGGAGAGAAGAAATCATCTGGACTGCATATCTTTTTTGGCTCACCCCTGCAGATGTTCATCGACTGGGATACCGAGCAGACCATTTCTACATTCCGTTATCTGCCGCCACAGGACACTAAAGATGGCATAATTACCCATTACACCCTGTGGGGATCGACTGATTGGAACAACTGGCTGAAGCTTGCCACAGGCGAGTTCTCAAATATCGTCAATAATCCTATATGGCAAACCATCAAGTTCCCTGAAGCAAAGGTACGTGTCCTTCGCTTTGAAGCCGATCGCCTAAGCAGCGGCACTCGCATGGGCTATGGCGATATTGAGATAAAGTAATCAAATCCATGTTAGCTTCCTCCACAGGCCTTCTAGTGGTCCGCGAGGGTGGCTACTGAACCAATAGCGGGCAAAAAGATACTGGACAATTACCATGCCGCATCCAACCATCACGGCATAGGTGATGCCCAAAATGTGGTAACAGGCCAAGCCATAGCCGCAGAAGATAAAGCAGCCGATGATGGACTGGAGCAGATAGTTGGTAAGACTCATACGACCAAAGATGCAAAGATGACGGAGCACTCGGCGCACGCCCTCGAAGGCATACCAGGCAGAGACAGTTGCCGACACAATCAGCAATAGGATAATGAGGTTGCAGATGGGTTTCAGCCATGATTCCAGTTCGCCGAAATCTGGATTAATCAGCGCACCAAGGCCGAGGAACGAAGTGACGAGTAGGCTATGCCATATCTGTAAGTGGCGCCCCTCGTTGTAGAACATTCGCTGGCGGCCCAACTGCATGCCAAGAATAAACAGACAGAGCAACTGTGTCAGTCGTCCGCTGAAGATGTTGAATCGGAAGTTAACTTCAAATCCGTATCGCAGGTTGGTGAGGGCGTTTTCCAGGAACGTTCCGTGTTCGTGTGCACTATTGATCTTTCCATACAGTTCCCACATAGTGCTGTGGTCGATGGTGGTACCAGTTAGCAGACAGAATAGTTCTACGGGTTGGATGGCTAGTAGGATGATTATGGCCCACACCCACCTGGACGGCAGATAACTGATAGGGATGAGCAGCAGACCGTAGCACGCATATAGCATCAGGATGTCGCCATCGTAGAATGCCACATTGACGATGCCGAACATGAACAGCAGACACATGCGCCAGGCAAAGCGACCAGAGAAGTTCTTGCCTTTCTGCTGCTGGTTATCGTTCATGATAAAGAAACTTAGTCCGAAGAGCATAGCGAAGATACCGTACATCTTGCCCGAAAGCAACCAAGCTAGCACGTCGGCCACCGTCTGGTCGCTCGCCAGCGGATGGACTATTGGCTCCTGGGTGAAGATGTTGAAGTGCTCTACTGAGTGATAAAGTATGATGCCGGCTACAGCGATACCTCTCAAGGCATCGGCCACATCAATTCGCGTATTCTTGCTCTGGCAAGCGTCCCTGCGGGCCGAGCGAGGTAAATTGCTGGTTTTATACATCTTTTTCGTTTTTTTGCGCTGCAAAGATACATATAGTTTCGTGAACTGCAAAATTTAATAAGGATAATATAAAATAAGAAATGCCTCTCGTCGTGATGACGCGAGGCATTTTTTTGTGATTACATGAATCATTTTAGGGAATTTTTTACTCGTTAGCTGCCAGAATCTGCGCCTGGTTCACGCGTGATTGCATGACGACAACTCGGTGATGGGTACAAAGCCCTTCTCGTCGGCGAAGTTGAAGGCAGGCATTGCCCAGTAGTCAACACCGAACTTCGCGGTCTGCAACTTCATCGGGATTTCTTGACTCAAATCCTTACAGGACAGCTTGGCACTCACGAGCTCGTTCAGCTGCTGGGTGTATCCCTCGATGGTAGCCTGGTCGGCATAGTTGCGGCGTGCGTGAGCCATCTCTCTCTGCAGCTGCATAGCCTTGCCACAGTCGCTGATAGAAAAGGCGGTCGTCAGGTCGTCATTCAGCGTGAGGAATCCTTCAAAGCTGCCGCCTGATACCAGAGCAATCAGCACATTGAGAATACTCCCTGATGTAGTGAACTGTGAGAAGTCCGTGAAGGCAATCTCCTTGTCTGTATATTTACTTGTAGCCTCCAGCTCTATCATACTCTTGTCATTATGTCCAAAAGAGAAGTTCATACTACTTTCGTTGGCAACGGGATCGCTAGCAGTGCTGAAATAGAGTTCGGTGGCGTCAGCGGCATGCTTTCCGTCTGGAGATACAGGCAATCCAGTCGTGAGGATACCTGTGATGCCAATGGCATCGGTTTTAGGATTCATATACTCCGACTCACCGCTCATCTTGACATTGTTCTTGAATGCGCCCTTATAGCCTTCTATCCAATCCCCATCAATATATCCTGCAATCGTAAATGCGAAATCAGAAGGAACGAGGATCACAACAGCCAACTCTTCATTGCCTAACCGCTTGGCAATCTGCTTATAAGTGTCGCCACTTGCCTTCAAGGTCAGCTTGTTTCCCCCCAAAATCACTTCTTTGGTTCCCATTGTGGCATTGATAATCATCTCGAAGTCATCAGCCTCTTCTACATCGAAACCAGAGCCATCCTCCTTCATCGTGAAACGGTAGTTGAATTTCGTCCGGTCGATGGTGGCATACTTCTTGTAGCCCATCTCCGCCAGTTCGCTACCCTCTTCCACTTCCTTGACACTCTCACGGATCTTCTGGGTAAACAGGGGGATGATCGCCTTCTCGAACTCCGGGTTATTCAATACAGTTGTGTTGAATTCCTGATTCAAATTGTTGGCAACCTCCCACGAATGGAAGTTCAAGTTCTCAGCGATATCCTTCAGATTCTCGCGGGTGTGCTTGATAAACTCCGTGCGGTTTTTCTTGGCCTGCTCCTGCGAAGGGTTGTCCTCGCTGTCCGAACATGATGTGAACACTGTTGCGCCGCAAATCAGGATGGCGGCGAGCATCCAATTCATAATCTTTTTCATAATCGCGTTGTTTTTAGTTATTATTATTGTCTTTTTCCCCACCAGGAATTTTGTTCCATCTTGGTTGCCGCCGAGGGAGTCTCCAGGGTCAGCAGACATTGCAAATATAAATAAATTTTTCGAATTTAGAGCACATACCCTTTAAATAAGTGCAATTTTTAGTATAATTTAAGTGCAAAGATACAAATTGTTTTGCGATTTTGTGCTTATTGTTTTGATTTTTAAGAAATTGTCTGTATATTTGCCGCAGAATAATCTAAAACATCAGCTTATGAAAAAGCTTATCCTTCTTATTCTGATACTTATGTCTGGTATGATTCCGACGTGGGCACAATCAGCAGCTGCCGATGACATCGCTCAACTGCAGAAAGAGATGTACCAGCTCTACAATAAAAACGACGAGACGGCTTTCGTTGATATTACCAACAAACTGAAGGAGGCGGCCCAGAAGGCTGGCGACGAACGCACATTCTACAAGGCATGGTCAAATCAGGCCCTATACTTTGCCAACCATCAGCAGCGCAACAAGGGACAGCTCATTGCCAAGGATATGCAGCATTATGCCCTGAACCACGACCATAAGTACGGCATCTATACGGGTACCCATGTGATGGGCACCATACAGAGCATGATGAGCGACTATCAGGAGGGTATACAGAACTTCAAGAAAGCCATCAGCTATCTGCACGAGAATTTCCCCAACGAGAGTGCGGCGGCCTCGTGGATAGAACTGGCCAGAATCAGCCTTACCAACAGAAAAATCCATCAGGCCATCGTTGATGCCGAACAAGCCCTGAAGGAACCCAATATCAGTGCCATGCATAGGTTGAACGCATGGTCGGTCATCTGTCTGAGTAAGGTGGATACAACATTTTATCACGTAAAGGATGCGGCTGAATACCAGAAGGAATTTGACTACGTATGGGGCGAGCGCGAGAAAGCCAAGAAGGCATACGGGCGCGATGACTCCAGCGGCGCCGTCATCGCAGTTTGGCGAAAAATCAACGACCATCAGTACGACGAAGCCATCGCTCTCTGCAATAAACTGAGATCGCCACTCTTCAGGAATGACTTGCTCAGTCTTATACACAAACGCAAGGGTGATTATAGAAATGCTTACTTTGTGCAACAGAGATATTGGGAGATGCGCGACTCTATTAATAGCAGGCGTAACAACCACCTGCTGATGGAGATGACCGCCACTATGGATCTGGGACGAGTGGAACTAGAGGCTAAGGAGTTGAAGTTGCGTAACCAGCAGATGCGACTCGATATGGCTGCCGAAGAGCTCGAGAACAAACAGCTGGAGGAAGAGGCCCTGATGCTAAAACTAAAGAACCGTGATGCAGAACTGGCCAATGCAACTATGCAGCTTGAGAACGACAGACTTGAAACCAACAACAAGAACCTGCAACTGAGCGAATACCAATCGAAGATGCATGCCCAAGAGGAGAAGGAGCATGCCCATCATATACTTATAGCTGCTGGAGGAGCCATAGCGCTGCTAGTAATCTGCTTTCTCTGTTTCTATCTATACCGCCGTCAACTGTCAGCACGCCGACTGAAACATGCCTACGACCAGTTGGCAGTTGCCTACGACCAGCTTGAGGAGACCACCACCGCCAAGGAGCGCATTGAGAGCGAGTTGCGCATCGCCCGCGACATTCAGATGTCGATGGTGCCACAGGCTTTCCCTGAGCGTAGCGACCTAGACCTCTACGGACTGATGTCGCCTGCGAAGGAAGTGGGTGGCGACCTCTACAGTTTCGAGATTATCGACAATCAGCTATACTTCTGCCTTGGCGACGTAAGCGGCAAGGGTGTTCCTGCCTCACTCTTTATGGCACAAGCCATCCGCCTTTTCCGCGCTATGGCCAAGCAGCGGCGTAAACCCTGCGATATTGCCAACCGCCTGAACAATGAGCTGTCGGAAAACAACGACAACGGCATGTTCGTCACCATGTTTATTGGCGAAGCCGACCTCACTACCGGCCATCTTTACTACTGCAATGCAGGACATAATCCACCACTGCTCGATGGCGAGTTTATCGAAGTACAGCCGAACGCCCCAATAGGCCTGTGGCCTGAACTAGAATTTGAGGGTGAGGAACTTGACAATATCAGCGGCAAGCTGCTCTTCATCTATACCGACGGACTGAACGAGGCCGAAAACCAGGCACAGGAGCAGTATGGCGACGACCAGCTGCAACAGATGATGCAACAAATGAAATCAGATACTGCCAAGCAGGTTATCGAAGCCTTCAGCCAGTCGGTAGAGTCGCACCGCAACGGAATAGCACCTAATGACGACCTCACGATGCTCGCCATCAGGTGCCTA
>ONYZ01000060.1 GCA_900322175.1 uncultured Prevotella sp. | reverse complement strand
ACTTACCCATATTCTTAATGCGTTATGATTTATACTAATAACGCAGAATATGGGGAAATATTCAGTCAGCGGTCATTTTTTCAACCGTACAGGTCGAAATCTTTCTGAACCATTTGGAGCAGAACAAGGATTGGGATAAGTACTACCGCGTGTGGATGAACCGTGTGATCTACGACGTAAACCACAAGCGTTTCCATCGTGCCTTTATCGAGATTGATCGCATCACCGATGATATCCGCGAGCGGCATCAGGAGCGCTATCTCTACATCCCCAATATGTGTCTGGGATTCTTCTATTTCGGCAGGAACCAACCAGAGATGGGCGAGACTTACTTCCGCAAGGCCCTTCAGGGAGTAGATGCCGACAAAGAACCGGTATCGGTATTCAATTGTTATCTATCTCTGGCCCAGGCGCTTAGCGGCACCCGTCCTGCCGAGGCAATGGCCTGTCTCGACAGTCTGCCCAAGCAGATGCTTGAGAACCCGATGTACGATAGTGGTGTGCTGGGATTTCGTTGTATCATCGCCAACCGCTTGGGCGACCGCAAGGCATTCAATCAGTATTTTGCCCGCTACGACAGCATCCGCCAGAATAATCCAGCAGGATTTAATCCAGCCAACTTATTCCAGGTGATGGTGTGCCACTATATGCTGAAGAACGACTGGCAGAAGGCGCTGGCCTGGTGCGACTCTACTGATGTGCCGATGATGGCCAACGAGTTGCGTCTGGATGTCTATGAGAAGATGGGCGACTGGGAGCGTGCATACCGTGCCGCCGAACTCAAGGACAGCTTGCAACAGATAGACGAGCGCGAGGTGCTTGAGGATGATATAATGGATATCTCGCACAGCATTGACCTGCTGCAGGCTGAAGAAGAGAAGGCGGAGATGAAACACAGGCAATTGATGCTGGTAGGACTGATGGCAACTATAATTATAGCTCTGCTTATTGGAATGCTCATCTATCGCTATTTCAAGAATCTCAAACTGAAAGAACAGTTCCAGGAGTTACAGGAGGCACGCCGCCGCGCAGAGGCCGGACAGGCAGTTCGCCGCGCATTCGTGACAACGATTTACGAAAAGCTCCAATCCCCCATAAACACCTTGCTTAATTACGCACGCATATTCAACGACCCAGAGTTCAAACTGAAACCCGAAGAGCGTGGCAAACGATACAGCGACATCGTGGACGCAGCCAAGGTCATCGAGTCGCTTATGGACCCTGTGCTCGACTCATACTCACGTGGCGACTTGGGATTCAGTGATGAAGAGAGACGTATCTGTCAGGATGCGCTCCGCTCGCCACTACAAACGCTGATAGGTACGGCCGAGGTTATCATCGAAGCCAACGGACAGATACCGCACGATGAATACATGCAGTTGCGCGAAGCTGTGTGTCGTAACTGCTACGATGTGGCTACATCTACCCGCAAGCTGGTATTGTTCAGCCTCTATGGCGATTCCTACCCCATACCAAAGAACTACGAAATCGGTTTGAACGAGATGATTCGCACTGTTCTGAGTAGTTACGACCTGCACTTCAGAACCAAGCCAAAGACGTTCGACTTCAAGTCGGATGTGACCGACGACGTTAAGATAAGTACAAATGCACTGCTGCAGGAGTTGCTCAACTGTCTGCTCGACAATGTGGTGAAGTATGCCACAGGCAACACTCTGACTCTGAACTGCCATGCCAATGCAAATGGCACATATTCGATAGTCCTCAGCAACGAAGGCCCTTCAATCTCTGCTGCCGATGCCGAGCGCATTTTCGTACCTTTTGTCCGCCTGTCGCCCGATGCGCGCACTCTCGGCGTAGGTCTGCCTCTGGCCCGATGCTTGGCCGTTTCGATGGGCTATACGCTTACAGTAGACACCACTTACAAACAGGGAGCAAGATATATCATTAGCGGATTGTAAGCCTAAATAGAAAAAGCCTCGCATCGATGTTGATGCGGGGCTTTCGTTTCTTTGGTTGTTTGCGTATTATAATGCTTCGAGCATGCGCTTGATGACTACCGAGCACGAGATTTCGCGGTTGGCTGCCTCGGGGATTACAAGGCTGTTTGGGCTCTCGATAACATCGTCGGTAACGATGAGGTTGCGGCGAACGGGCAGACAGTGCATGAACTTACCATTGTTAGTCCACGACATGTGCTCGGTGTCAACCGTCCACGACATATTTTTGCTGGTAATCTTACCATAGTCGGCAGGATTTGTTACGCCAGGATTACTCCAGTTCTTAGCGTAGATAAAGTCGGCGCCCTCGAAGGCTTTCTTCTGGTCGTACTCCACGCGGGCACCAGCTACGAACTTAGGATCGAGTTCATAACCCTCGGGGTGGGTGATAACCAGATCGACATCGGGGGCGGCATTCATCCACTGGGCAAATGAGTTAGGCACAGCCTGAGGCAAAGCACGGCAATGAGGTGCCCAGGTGAGGACTACCTTTGGACGCTCTACCACCTTATGTTCTTCGATGGTGATGAGATCGGCAAAGGCCTGCAAGGGGTGAACGGTAGCTGTCTCCATAGCAAACACAGGGCGGCCAGAATACTTGATGAACTGCTGCAGAACGGTCTCGGCATAGTCGTACTCGCGGTCGGTGAGTCCGGCAAACGAGCGCACGCCAATCAGGTCGCAGTAGCAACCCATCACAGGGATAGCCTCGAGCAGATGTTCGCTCTTGTCGCCATCCATGATTACACCACGCTCGGTCTCCAACTTCCATGCGCCAGCATTCACATCGAGCACAATGACATTCATGCCCAGGTTCATAGCTGCCTTCTGGGTAGAAAGACGGGTGCGGAGTGAATTATTAAAGAATATCATCATCAGGGTCTTGTTCTTGCCCAGGTGCTGATACTTGTAACGATCGTTCTTAATCTCAAATGCTTCGGCCATCGCCTTATCCAATGGACCGAGGTCTTCAACGTTGATAAAACTCTTCATATCTTTATCATTTTAAATTCAATGTTTAATCTTTAATGTTTAAATGTTTAATGCCTTGAGGCACATGATGGTCATGTCGTCGTTAGGTTCTGCGCCATTACGATGACGTTTTACTTCTTCTTCCATCAACTCTACTACGTGGCGGGCATCTTTGAATTTGGTATGTCGTAGTATATCGAGCATGTGGTCATCGCCAAACTGTTCCTGTTTGATGTTCTCGGCTTCATTAAGTCCATCGGAGTAAACGAATAGAGGACGACCCTTGATGGATTCTATCTCCTCGCCGATAAACTCAAGTCCCGGCCATAGGCCTATAGGAGCATTCGACTCCATCTCGAGGAACGAACCATGTCGCTCATCGCCTCCAATTACAGGAGGAATGTGACCGGCATTGCAGAAATGCAGATGGCCGCTATTGAGGTTTAGCTGACCAATGAACATGGTGACAAACATTCCATTGTCGTTTTTCTCTGTCAGTTCGTTGTTCAGGCGCGTGGCTATTGAGGCGGGCATCAGGTGCTGCTTGGCTAGAGCACGGAATAGGCGCGTGGTCTGAGCCATAAATAGCGAGGCTGGCACTCCCTTTCCTGAAACATCACCTAGGCAGAAATACAGGATGTCGTCTTCAAGCAGATAATCGTAGAGGTCGCCACCTACTTCTTTTGCTGGGTTCATCGATGCATAGAGGTCCAAGTCAGGACGCTCAGGGAATTCGTGAGGTACCATCGACATCTGGATTTCTCGGGCAATACGTAGTTCGCTCTCAATGCGCTCTTTGGCGGCGGTGGTCTGTTCCAACTGTTCGTAGGCAGTCTCCAACTTGTCGTAGGCTACAGTCAGCGCCTTCATATGACGGCTGCGACGATACAGATATATGCAGAGGAAGGCGATGATAAGTGCACCCACACCGATGGCTGTCCATAGGGTGGCGCGCTCCATGCGCTTCTTGTTCTGCTCCAACTCGAGTTTTGACTGATACTCGCTCAACTTAGACTGTTGGGCCTGGCGGTCCAGACTGTCGTTCTTGAGTTTGATAGAGGCATTGCTCAGTTCTATTTCGCGGTTTTTAAGCGTAAGACTGAGTGCCTCTTCCTCCAATTGGCGCTGCTCCAGTTCGTCCTGGGCATGAGCCAGTTTCAGCGATTGGTTGTGTAGCAGCAACTCTTTTGTCTGGTTCTCGGCTCGGATAATATCCATCTGCATGGCATGCTCTGCCGCCTGCTTGCGTATGTCGGCTGTGTTGCTGGAGTCGCTGGCTTTTTTATACTCCTTGTGGTATTTCAGGGCTTCTTTCCATTTGCCCTGCCATTCATAGGCATAAGACATCAGCTTGTATTTCTCCTGTGGCAACTTTACCTTTTGAGCCAATTCGAGCATTTTCTCGTAGTCGCCGTTTACCTGTGCATGGTAGATTTCAATATCGTCAGCAAAACTAGAGCGATAATTGTATTTCTCTGAAAGTCGTTTCCATTCCGTATAGGCTTTGTTTAGCTCTGTCTTTTGAACTTCGCCATTATAATGCATTGCTGCGATGCATCGGTAGCTCCACGCATCAACAATCGACGGCACTGAGAGATTCGGCTCTTTAAGAGCCTTGTCGGTCATCTCGAGCAATTTTTTCTGGTCTCTGCGATTATGGTAAATCTTAGCCAAACCTAAATAGACTGGTGCGGCATTGATTTGAGGGAAATATGCCTGCTTGTATTTGATGGCTTTCAGATAATACTCCTCTGCTTTTATATCCATTCTCAGCGCACCGGCTTGGTTGGCATTCGCTACTGATGAATAGTAAAAACCTAGCTTGCTGTCGTGCTTCTGGCTATATTCGTTCATGGCCTTGGCTATCTCCATGCCTTTCTCTCTACTGACTTTAGAGAATGTAAAGGAGGCTTGATTGGCCCAAGTCCTGTAAAAGAGGCCTTCGTCTTTTGCTTTTAGACAGGCTTCTTTAAGTTGGTCGGTGACATTCATGAATTGCTCAACCTCGTGTGAGGAGTACAGACGATACATCTCCTTTGTCAACCGATCGATGTCGGATTGATGGTTTTGTGCTGCCAGTACAAGTGGCAACAAAAGGAGTAATAGGTATGTAGTAATCTTCTTCTTCATATTGTTTCCTCCTTGAATGTTGACTACGGACGAATTTGCCCTTCGCCCTCGATGAGCCACTTGTAGGTGGTAATCTCTTCGAGTGCCATAGGGCCGCGAGGACCAAGTTTCTGGGTAGAGATGCCTATCTCGGCACCTAGTCCGAACTGGGCACCGTCGGTGAACGATGTTGGGGCATTCCAGTAAACACAGGCCGCATCTACATGAGTCTGGAACTTGCGGGCAGTCTGCTCGTTCATGGTGATGATAGCCTCGCTATGGCCCGAGCCGTTCTCGTCAATATGGTTGAGTGCCTCTTCGAGCGATGCTACTGTCTTGATAGCGAGTTTGTAGTCCATAAACTCTGTGCCGAAGCTGTCATCGGTGGCATGCTCCAGCAGAGGGTATTTGCTATTGAGGGCTGCATAGGCTTGCTCGTCGGCATAGATAATCACCTGCTTCTCGGCCATCTTCTCGCAGAGGGCTGGCAGATCGGCCAGGCGACTCTCGTGAATCAGCAAGCAATCGAGCGCATTGCATACAGAAACGCGGCGGGTCTTGGCATTATTGATAATCGCCTTTCCCATCTCCAAATCACCCTCTTTGTCGAAGTAGGTGTTTACCACACCTGCACCTGTTTCGATGACCGGGATGCGGGCTGTATCACGAACAAAGTCGATAAGTTTGCGACCGCCACGGGGGATGCAGAGATCTACATAGCCCACAGCGTTAAGCATTTCGCCGGTAGCCTCGTGAGTGGCGGGTAGCAGGGCAACAACATCTTTTGAAACGCCATATTTTTCAAGTATCTCGTGTATCAGTGCCACCTCTTTACGGTTGCTGCAATCGGCATCCTTACCGCCCTTAAGCACACAGGCATTACCGCTCTTAAAGCAGAGTGAGAATACATCGAAAGTGACATTGGGTCGAGCCTCGTAGATCATACCTATAACACCGAAGGGCACGCTGACGCGGCACAGACGCAGACCATTAGGCAGAGTCTTCTGCTTGGTGATATGTCCTAGCGGCGAGGGTAGGGTAGCTACATTACGCATGTCGGAGGCAATACCTTCAAGACGACTCTCTGTAAGCTGCAGACGGTCGTAAAGCGGATTGTCCTTTGACATCTTGGCTAAATCCTGACAATTGGCATCAAGGATACGTGACTGGTTGGCCACGATTGCATCGGCAACGGCATTTAGAATCTCGTTGCGTTGCTCATCGCTAAGCAAGGCCAAGCTCTTGCTGGCGCGCTTAACTCGTTCGAATGTATCTTTAAGTTGCATATCTACGCTATGTTAAGAATTCGGTATGTGGGATTGACTCCGGACGTTCTATCAGATCGATCAGGATGTCATCACGTGTGCCGTTGGCAATGATGACATGAATGCCAGCACACTGAACATTGCTGGCAGTGTGATATTTAGAGTGCATGCCGCCACGACCGAAAGCACTCTTCTCTGCTTGGATATACTTTGATAGGTCGGTGCATGGAGCAACGGTCTGTATCAGCTCAGAGGTCGGGTCTTCGGGGTGACCGGTATAGATACCATCGATATTTGAAAGCAGAATAAGCGAGTCGGCTTTCATCATCTGTGCGATGAGGCCGGAGAGCTCGTCGTTATCGGTAAACATCAGCTCGGTGACACTTACGGTGTCGTTCTCGTTGACGATAGGCAGAACATCGTTCTCGAGCATTACCGTCATACATGCCTGCTGGTTGCGATACTGCTCGCCTGGCTGGAAGTTCTCTTTCATAGTGAGCACCTGGCCCACATGGATGCCAAACTCGCGGAAAAGGTCGTAGTAAAGACCAACGAGTTTTACCTGGCCAACGGCAGAGAACAGCTGGCGCTGTTCTACCGAGTCGAGTGAATGATCGACCGTGAGTTCGCGGCGGCCGCAAGCCACAGCACCCGAAGTGACAAGGATCACCTCGATATTCTGCTTGCGCAGCCATGCTATCTGGTCCACTAGTGCCGACATGCGGGTTACATCCAGTTTGCCGTCGGCCCGCGTCAGAACGTTTGATCCTACTTTGACAACTATTCTTTTTTTCATCTTCTTAATATAATGGTACACCTTTGATGTGTTCAATTTCTGGCTCACTGCCTATCATACCAACTATGGAAATGATGTCGAGCCTGACGTCGCTGTTGATGTGGCGATAATTGATGTAGTGGTTGATGGCCAGACGCAGACTCTGCAGCTTGTGATAGTCGACAGCCTCCTCAGGATCACCATAGAGACGGTTGCGACGGGTCTTCACCTCGACAAACACCACCTCGCTGCCATCAGTAGCTATGATATCAATATCGCGGCGCCCCGATTTCCAGTCGCGCTCTATTATCTGATAGCCTTTACGCTGCAGGAATTCTGTGGCAGTGTCCTCGCCCCACTTGCCTAACTCATTATGCGCCGCCATCTTTCTTACGGATCTCTACACGGCGAATCTTACCGCTGATGGTCTTTGGCAGTTCGTCGACAAACTCTACGATGCGTGGGTACTTGTAAGGAGCAGTCTCCTTCTTTACGTGTTGTTGAAGTTCTTTTATGAGTTCGTCGCCAGCCTTATCTTTCCATTCCTTGCCGAGTACTACGGTAGCCTTAACCACCATACCGCGGATATCATCGGGCACACCAGTGATGGCACACTCAACAACAGCGGGGTGGGTCATCAGGGCACTCTCAACCTCGAACGGACCGATGCGGTAGCCGCTAGACTTGATAACATCGTCAATACGTCCCTCGAACCAGTAGTAGCCGTCCTCATCACGCCAAGCCATGTCGCCTGTGTGATAGATGCCGTCGTGCCAAGCCTCACGGGTCTTCTCCTCGTCGCGATAGTAACCCTTGAACAGACCGATAGGCTTCTTGTCGCCCACGCGCACCACAATCTCACCCTTTTCACCATCCTCGCAGCTAGTGCCGTCAGCACGTAGCAGATCTATATCGTACTGAGCATTGGGGATACCCATCGAACCGGGTTTGGGCTCCATCCATGGGAAGGTGCCAAGTGTCATGGTGGTTTCGGTCTGGCCAAATCCTTCCATCATCTTGATGCCTGTCTTCTCATAGAACTTGTCGTAAACGGCAGGGTTGAGGGCTTCGCCAGCAGTACAGCAGTACTGGAGACTTGATAGATCGTACTTGCTCAGGTCTTCGCGAATCATAAAGCGATAGATGGTAGGAGGTGCACAGAATGATGTCACCTTGTATTTCTCCATCTGGCGCAGCAGTGTATCGGCATTAAACTTCTCGTGGTCAAAGACAAATACCGTTGCTCCGGCAAACCACTGACCATAGAACTTGCCCCATACTGCCTTACCCCAACCGGTATCGGCCACGGTGAGATGAAGCGAGTTCTCGTGCAGATTGTGCCAGAAAACACCTGTAGTAAGGTGGCCCATGGCATAGAGGTAATCATGTGCCACCATCTTTGGCTCGCCGCTGGTGCCAGAGGTGAAGTACATGATCATCGTGTCATCGTTTTCGTTGACGAAAGCTGGACGCTGGAATTTAGGAACCTGCTGCCACTCGGTCTTCCAATTGTGGAAACCTTCTTCGTCGCGCAGTGTGATATACTGCTTTACAGTCGGACTCTCAGGCATGGCCAGCTTAATCTGGCTGATGATATAGTCATCATCGGCACAGATGATGGCCTTCACCGAGGCGCGTGTGTTGCGATAGACATAGTCGTGCTTGGTGAGCATGTGGGTAGCGGGAATAACGATGGCGCCCAACTTGCACAGGGCCAGCATGATAACCCACCACTCATAATGACGCTTCAGGATGAGCATCACGGGATCGTTCTTGCCAATGCCAAGCGACTGCAGATAGCTGGCTGCCTGGTCGCTCTGTTCTTTCAGCTCTCCATAGGTGGCACGTATCTCTTCGCCCTGGTCGTTGGTCCAGAGCAGTGCTAATTTTTCGGGTGCTTCCTCTGCCCACGCGTCCATCACGTCATAGGCAAAGTTGAAGTTTTCTGGGATGATAAATTCCAGATTCTTATTGTAATCCTCTACAGACGTAAACTTAGTCTGTTTTAAAAATCTTTTCAGGAGACCCTCCCCCTGCCCCTCCCTGTGAGTGAGGGGAGTAGATACTCCTTTTGTAAACTTATAATCTTCCATTAATATAATCTGTTTTTGATTGCTAATTACTCCCCTCCCTCACAGGGAGGGGTTGGGGGTGAGTCTTTTTACTCAACTGTGAAGGCGAGGAACTTGACGGGTTTGTCGCCTACGGCCAGCATGCCGTGGGGCTTAGATGAGTCGAAGTAAATGCTGTCGCCCTCTTCGAGAATCATGGTCTTGCCACCGATGAAGAGTTCCATCTTGCCCTCGAGCACCATATTGAACTCCTGTCCGGGGTGGGTGTTTTTGTAGATGGTGCGTGCGCCTGGCTTAGGCTCTACGGTTACGATGAACACATCGGCATGGTGGTTAACGAAACCGCCCACCAGCGACTGGTACTTATATGCCTTTGTGCGTTCGATGCTCATGCCCTGACCTTTGCGAGTCACATAATATGACTTCATGTGTGGTGCTTCGGCAAAGATCAACTCTTCAGTTGACACACCGTACTTATGGGCTATCTTCATGAGGTTTGAGATGGTGATATCCAACTCGCCTGCCTCAATCTTCTCGTATTTCTCTGGGTCGATGCCGATAGTATCGGCCATCTCGCTAACTGGAATGTCGAGCACATCGCGCAGACCGCGAAGGCGCTCACCTATTTGCTTTAATTGCTCGTCCATATTTCTTATTCTATTATTTATCGTTCATCAATTATTTTATAATCTGAATATTTCTCCTTGGGGAATACGAAGATACTATCATCGATATTGCCGGCCTGAAAGTTGGAGAAGGTGATTGTTGCCCAGAAGATGCTTACTTTTATGCGCAACTTTTTGGGGTAATACTTGCCTTCTGAAAGCAGGGCGATAATCTTCTTCATCTTGACTTTGGCATCGGGTTTTGCTTCGAGGGTTACTAAAAGCCCTTCGGGATCTTTTGCGATGGAATAGTTGTAACTGTCGGGCTCAAATTTGAACATCTGCAGTTTATCATTCTTCTTATTCACCTTAGGGTCGTGAATCTCTACTATACCCTTCTTCTCGCGGAGGATGTACTTTATATTTCCATCATTCCACATCTTTGAATCTTTGTATTCCGACTTTGCCTTGTCGCCCTTGTTCCACGACGTGCCTTCTTCTTTGTATAAATGAAGAATGTCTATCTTATAGTGGAACCTAACTCCTTCCTTGCCATAGATATGGTTCCATGCGGTGTTGAACACTCGCTTGGCTTGGCGGGAGTTAGCATTGTCCTGTGCAAATGCGGTTAGATGCGACAGGATAATCAGGCAGATGAGCAGGCCTCTCTTCATATTGGATTATTTCAGTCCAGCTTTAAGTCCACGGATGACGGCTGAGGTAAAGCCTGCGTGCTCCATCTCATTTAGGCCCTTGATTGTTACTCCACTAGGTGTGGTCACCAGATCGATAGCAGCTTCGGGGTGCAGACCGCTGGCTTCGAGCAGTTCTACGGCTCCCTTCATGGTCTGCATTACAATCTTCTTTGCATCGTCGGCCTTGAATCCGAGTTCGACACCACCTTCGGCTGCTGCACGGATATAACGCATAGCGTATGCAATACCACAACTGGCTAGAGTGGTGCCCGATGCCAAGTGCTGTTCATCGGTGATCAGGCTGATACCCATCTCGTCGAATATCCCTTGTACCAATTGTGTCTGCTGCTGTGTAGCTCCGCAAGGCACGATGAATGTCATCGATGCCATCTCAGCAATAGCGATGTTTGGAATAACAAGGAAGAGTGGGGGGCAATTCTCGCCCAACCATCCCTTGATGCTCTCTGATTTTACGCCGGCAGCGATTACAATTAGTATCTGTTTTTGGGGATTGAGTTCTGGCTTGATATCTGTGAGTACGCGTTCAACCAACCATGGCTTTACTACCACACAAACGATGTCGGCAGTGTCAGCAGCCAACTTGTTGTCGGTAGTCACGCTTACTCCCATCTTGGAAAACTTGTCTACCACAGCCTGTGAAGGATCGCTCACGGTGATATCCTCGTTCTTGAACTGTTGGCCCCTGATAAGGCCCTCAACAGTGGCACCACCCATGGCGCCTGCGCCTATTATTGAAATTTTCATAATTCTTCGGGTTTTACTCTAATCAGTCTTTCGATAAAGTCATCAGCCTCGGCCTTTGTGAGGCACAATGGTGGAAGTAAGCGCAGAATATTCTGGCCGGCACAGCCGGTGAAACAGTGCTCATGCTTGATGAGCGGCTTACGAACCATTGCATATGGCATGTCTAGTTCGATACCTATCATGAGTCCGCGACCACGAACCTCCTTGATGTGCGAGCTGCCAATATTGCGGATGCCTTCCATCAGGTAGTCGCCAATCACGTGGGCATTCTCTACCAGTCCCTCGTTCTCGAAAACATCGAGTGTAGCGAGTGCTGCGGCACAAGCTAGATGGTTGCCACCGAAGGTGGTGCCCAACTGGCCGTAAACAGGTTCAAACTCTGGACTGATGAGTACACCGCCCATTGGGAATCCGTTGGCGATACCCTTGGCAACGGTGATGATGTCTGGCTTTATGCCCAACCACTGGTGAGCAAAGAACTTACCGCTGCGACCATATCCGCACTGAATCTCGTCGCAGATAAGTACAGCACCATAACGCTTACAAGCATAGGCCAATCCCTGTGCAAACTCTGGCGTGGCCATCTGTATGCCGCCAACACCCTGTATGCACTCTAGGATAACTGCTGCTACGCCACCCTTGGATAATTCGCGAACCCATGGCTCTAGATCGTTAAGAGGCAGGAAACGAACATGGTGGTTGTCATTGATAGGAGCAACAATCTTAGGATTATTGGTTACCTCGACAGCCAGACTGGTGCGGCCATGGAATGCTTTCTCGCAAGAGAGTACACGAGTATTACCTGTCTTGAACGAGGCAAGTTTCAGAGCATTCTCGTTGGCCTCGGCTCCTGAGTTTATCAGGAATAGTTGATAATCGTCGTAGCCGGAAATCTTGCCAAGACGCTCGGCCAGCTCAACCTGCAGTTTGTTGATAACAGAGTTAGAGTAGAAACCTATGTTCTGCAGCTGTTCTGTCACCTTACTAATATAATGGGGATGCGAGTGACCTATGCTTATTACAGCGTGTCCGCCATAGAGGTCCAGATATTCCTGACCCTTATCATCCCACACTTTACAACTTTTTCCTTTTACGATGTTTACATCGAATAATGGATAAACGTCGAATAGTTTCATGTCGTTTCCTTTCTTTTAATTGTTAGAAAGCTGATGCTTTAAGTTTCAGTCCGGCTGTCTCATTAATGCCGAACATTATATTCATGTTTTGAACAGCCTGACCAACAGCACCCTTCAACAAGTTGTCGATGGCAGAGGTAACAAGCAGCTTGTTGCCGTATTTCTCTACATGTACGAGTGCCTTGTTGGTGTTTACTACCTGTTTCAAGTCAATCGACTTGTCGCTGTAGTGTGTAAAAGCTGCATCCTTATAAAAGTCTTTGTATGCCTCGATCACATCTTCAACAGGTGCTGGAGTCTTGATGACTGCAGTACAGAAGATGCCGCGGGCGAAGTCGCCGCGATAGGGGATGAAGTCGATATCGGCATCAAGATAGCCCTGTGTCTGCTTCAAACTCTGACGAATCTCGGCAATGTGCTGATGCTGGAAGGGCTTGTAAATGCTCAGATTATTGTTGCGCCATGAGAAGTGGGTGGTAGCACCGGGCTTCTGACCAGCTCCTGTCGAACCAGTAATGGCATTAACTGTAACATCATCTTTTAGCAGATTAAGATAGGCTGCTGGTAGTAGTGCAACCTGGATACATGTAGCAAAACAACCAGGATTTGCCACGTGCTGGGCGCTGATGATTGCTTCCTTGTTGATTTCTGGCAGACCATATACGTAGTCGTGATCGCCTTTGATACGGAAGTCCTGTGCCAGGTCGATGATCTTTACATTTGTAGGGATGGTGTGCTCCTTAAGGAACGCTTCGCTCTTGCCATGACCGAAACAGAAGAAAACCACATCGACCTTATCAAAAGGTATCTCGTCGGTAAATTTCAGGTCGGTATCACCAATCAGACCTTCGTGTATATCTGAAATCAGATTGCCTGCATTACTCTCTGAGTTTGCAAATACAATCTCTGCCTCTGGATGGTTCAACAACAGTCGGATAAGTTCTCCGCCTGTATATCCAGCCGCACCAAGTATTCCAATCTTTATCATATAATCCGTGTTAATCCTTGTAATCCGTGCCTAATAATTATCTTTTTTCATCCTTGTGGATACCGTAGTAAACACGCAGTGGGGTAGAGCTAACCTTGATGAAGCCCTTAGCCTCGTCGGCTGTCCAACCAGTCTGAGTCTCGCCATACTCGCCAAGTTTGCTCTTGGTCAGGTCGTTGGCAGAGTCGATACCAACAGTCTCGAATCCGTAAGGACGGAGTTTCAGTATAGCAGTACCAGTCACGTTGCGCTGGCTGCTGGTGAGCATAGCCTCGATGTCTGGCATTACTGGCTCAAGATATTGACTCTCGTGTAGGAACATTCCATACCAGTTGGCTACCTGGTCCTTCCAGTACTGCTGCCACTTGCTCAGGGTTGACTTCTCGAGCAGTCGGTGAGCTTCAATGATGAGCTTAGGTGCTGCAGCCTCAAAACCTACACGTCCCTTGATACCTATGATGGTATCACCTACGTTGGCATCACGACCGATAGCATAAGATGCTCCGATTTCTTCAATCTTCTGGATAGCCTTAACTTTATCGTCGAACTTCTCATCGTTTACGGCTACGATCTCGCCCTTATCGAACTGGATTTTCAGCAGAGACTCCTGCTCCTTGGCAGTAACGTGCTTAAGATAAGCCTCTTCCGGCAGTCCCTGTGTTGGGTCGAGCAACTCGCCGCCGCATATACTAGTTCCCCAGATACCTACGTTGTATGAGTACTTCAACTTGGTGAAGTCTGCAAAGAATCCGTGTTCGTTCAGATAGTCAACCTCTTCCTTACGAGTAAGTTTCTTGTCGCGGGTAAGGGTGATAATCTCTACACCAGGAGCCATTACCAAGAATGTCATGTCGAAACGAATCTGGTCGTTGCCTGCTCCGGTAGAACCGTGTGCGATAGCATCAGCACCAATCTCCTTGGCATAGCGCGCGATGGCGATAGCTTGGAAAATGCGTTCGCTTGATACGGAAATTGGGTAGCAATTGTTGCGTAGTACATTTCCGAAAATCATATACTTAAGCGATTTCTCGTAATACTCGTGAGTTACGTCTAGAGTAACGTATGCCTTAGCGCCAAGCTTAAAGGCGTTCTCCTCATTCTTCTTCAACTGCTCGTCGCTAAAACCACCAGTGTTGGCGCAGGCTGCATATACATCCCAACCATCCTGGGTGAGCTTCATTACTGTATAAGAGGTGTCGAGTCCTCCTGAAAATGCGACTACTACTTTCTTGTTTGCCATATTTTTTTGCTTTATGTTATTTACTAATATTCATTGGCAGAATCAATTCTGCGTATTCTCTCCAGTACCTCATCTGATATCTTTGCGGGCAGATGTTCAGTTGGGTCGTAGAGCATAGCTGTGCAAATGCAATATTTACGACCTGTGCGATGCAGCACGTCGACATTGCAGCATCCCTCGCAACCTTTCCAGAACGCCTCGTCATCGGTGAGATCGGCAAATGTTACTGGCTGATAACCCAGTGCGGTGTTCATCGCCATAACTGCGGCTCCGCTAGTGAGCGAGAAAATCTTGGCATGTGGCCAACGGGTTCTGGCTAGCGTGAAGGTCATATCTTTAATGCGCTTGGCAATGTGCTGACCTCTGAAGTCGGGGTGAACAATTAGTCCGGAGGTTGTTACGTATTGCTGGTTCTCCCAGGTCTCTATGTAACTGAATCCTGCAAATCGTCCATCCTTGGTTAGGGCGATGACGGCTTTTGCCTCCATCATCTTTTTGGTCAGGTACTCATGGGTACGCTTGGCAATACCAGTGCCGCGAACCTTCGCTGCTTCGGCGATAGTGTCGAGAATAGTATCTACGTATTTCTCGTGTTCGGGGCCTGCTATTAAGACTTCAATTTCTTCTTCCTTTTCCATCTTACCTTATTTTATATTTGGCACAACATCGCTCAGTGCTTCTACCACATCCTTATGTTTTACGCCTTCCTTAATTACAATGAATATAGTGTCATCGCCGGCAATGGTGCCCAGAATTTCGGGTACGTCGCTGTTATCTATGTTCCAAGCTATCGAACTGGCATATCCAGGGCGGGTCTTGATGATACCCATGTTGCCAGAGAAGTTGATGCTGATAAAACCTGGCACTCTCATCATTTCGCGGATACTATTTGGAGTGGTTACTCGCTTATACATCGTCTCGTTTGGCAGTACATATACGTAATTGCCACTCATCGAGGCGGCTTTGGCTACCTTCAACTGCTTCAAATCACGACTCAATGTGGCTTGGGTCAACTTGAACCCCTCTTTCTGCAAGGCGTTCAACAATTCATCCTGGCTTCCTAACTGTTGACTGGATATTATCAGTCTCAGCGCTTCTAATCTATTAGTCTTTACTTTCATCTCAGTATATTTATTCAGAAATCGGTTGCAAAATTATACAAAATTTCGCAACCGACCAAATATTTGTGAATATATTTGCAAAAATTACCGTTTCATATCGAATCCAACGCGTACTCCCTCGTAATTTTTGCTCAAATCGCCTATTGTTTGCAGATCTTTATTGCCACTCATTGCTGACATTGTCTGGAGAACAGAAAGGAGTTTTTTGGCTTCGAATAGGATAGAGATACCATTTTGTTCCTTCTTTGCATAGCAGTTCACGGTCAGCAACAATCCCTTTAGGGTGATCTTCTGTGTGGCTTCGTCAAAAGTGTAATTGCCACTGAATGGTGTGCCGGCAATTTTAGAAGTGAAAGTTCCGTCTTCATTGAATGTGATGAAGGTGTTGCTTGCAGATATTCCTACTTGCTTGAAGTAGGGCTGCAGTTTCTCTTCAATCTGTACGGCTGCTACCTCGCCACCGGCTTTTGCCAACAGATTCTCGCTGATGAATGCACATCCAGGGGCTGAGTAGCTCCATGTGGCAATCAGATTCTGGGCCTTTACTTTATCCAACCCGATGACACTGCTGATGGCATTTACTACACCTGTACCATTTGTCATGGCATTAAGTACCTGACTCATATTGCCGCAACTTGTCATAGCGATGCAAACCAAGGCGACTATTCCAACCATTACTTTTTTCATCTACGTTCTTTTATTATGGATATTATTTGTTTCGTGCTGCAAAGTTACATCAAATACTTCAAATCGCAAAACAATTATCAGAAATTAACTTGTTTTTTGTAATCGGTCGAAATCTATGTGAATTAATTCATTTTGTGATTTTAATTAATTCAAAAGTACTTTTGAATTAATTGAGGCGTTTTTGCGGCTTTT
>ONYZ01000009.1 GCA_900322175.1 uncultured Prevotella sp. | reverse complement strand
GAGAGGTTACAGGCTAAAATCCTGCGACTACAGAACGAAAGTGCCGCATGCGCTTTTTCTTGATTGTCAATGCGTTAAGATTTAGTTATATAGAAGAAGCCGTAATTGACTAATCCTTATAGCCACATTCTTTCGCAATCAATAATTCAACCTATTACATGTATAATTATGAGAACAAACCAGAATCATCGACTTAACTCAGCAACACTGCTTTCTACCGGAGCTGTATTGTTGGCAGGTTGTACCGACATGGTAGACAACCCTGTGAACCAAATTGAGCCTACGCCTAACGCCGACGGCAAGTACAACATCGTGTTCATCACTACCGACCAGGAAGCCTACATGGAGGAGTATCCTGCAGGTAGCGACTACGCAGCCCGTGAGCGCCTGCGCCAGATAGGCACTTCATTCGAGAAGCACTATGCCTGCGCCAATGTGTCGACCAGTAGCCGTTCGGTTATCTACACCGGTCGCCACATCACCGAGACATGTATGCTCGACAACACCAACTATGCATTTGTGAACGACATGCCACGCGATCTGCCTACCGTGGGCGATATGCTGCGCCAGGCGGGCTACTACACCGCCTTTAAGGGCAAGTGGCATGTATCGAAGGATACTGAGAGTCTGGAGGACTACGGATTCAGCGACTGGACCGAGGGTGATATGTACGGTGCTGTATATGAGGGATTGCACGAAGATGGCACCATTGCCGACCGCTCTATCGAATGGCTGGATACAAAAGGGAAACAGCTTAACAGCGACGGACAGAGTTTCTTTCTGGCTGTAAACTTTCTGAATCCGCACGATATTATGTACTTCAACGAGGATGGTATTGGCGGTATCGCAGGCGATGGTGTGCCCGAACCAGAAGGTGTGGCACTCTACCAGAAAACCTACGACGTGCCTGTGCCTGCTACTTGGAACGAACCACTCGACAAGCCAGGACGTCCACAGGCTCATACCGAGTATTACTACAACTGGGAGCGCATGGTGGGCCCTACACCTAAATCAGAAACTAGTTGGAAGCGCTTCCGCGACTATTACTTCAATACCATACAGGATGAGGATAACCACATGCTGAAGTTACTCAACTATCTGGAGCAAGCTGGAATGATGAAGAACACCATCATAGTCTACACCAGTGACCACGGCGAACTGCAGGGCGAGCATGGTATGAAGGGTAAGGGTGGAAACATCTACGAAAACAACATCCATGTGCCTCTGATCATATACCATCCAGAGATTCATGGCGGACGCCACTGCAAGAACATTACATCGCATCTGGACCTGGCTCCTACATTCGTGGATATAGCCACTGCAGGCAATCAGCAGCAGTTCAACAACATCACCGCTGCGCTGCATGGTCATTCGCTGATGCCTGCCGTTAAGAATCCGGCAACCGACATCCGTAACAGTGAGGGCGCACTGTTCTGCTTTGAGATGCTCTCAATGATGGATAGCGCCTTCGTACTCAACCCTGCAATAAAGCCTGCATATCGTGCCGATATCAGTAAGCGTGGATTTGTGCGTGGCATCATCACTCCAGAATACAAGTTCGCTCGCTACTTCTCACCACTCAACTTCAATACCCCAGCCGACTATGAGGCGCTGTGGTCCAACAACGATGTAGAGTTGTACCTATATGGCAGCAGCGAGACCGAGAACCTGGCCTGGCCTAAGGGCAACGCCAACCAATCGCTGGTAGAAATGATGAACCAGAAACTCAACGCCCTAATACAGCAAGAAATAGGTACTGACGACGGACATGAGGTGTTGCCAGGCGGTGGATACGCTGGTGGTATCAGTATGTATAGCAGAACGAATTAAGATAATAATAATGAGCGACGACCTCCGACATTACGCCATCGAGGTAAAGCCCATAGGAGCGGCTTGCAACCTGAGGTGCAAGTACTGCTATTATCTAGGTAAGGGTAGCGGCAATGCCGCTACTCCTTCGCTTATGACGGATGAAGTACTGGAGAGCTATATCCGACAGGTGATAGAAATACACGGGGTGCATGCTGAGATAGAGTTTGCCTGGCATGGTGGCGAGCCCACCATGGCTGGCATAGCATTCTATGAGCGGGCAATGGCTCTGCAACAGAAGTATGGCGAAGAACGCCGAATACTGAATACACTGCAGACCAACGGAACACTGCTTACAGACGACTGGTGCAAGTTTTTCCGCGATAATAACTTCCGTATCGGACTGAGCATCGACGGCCCAGAGTATCTGCACAACATCTATCGTAAGGATGCCCATGGCGAAGGAACCTTCAGCCGTACTATGTATGGGTTGGAACTACTGCTGAAACATGGCGTGGAATTCAACACCCTGACTACTGTGAATGCCGCCAATGCAGCCCACGCCGTACAGGTGTACCGATTTCTGCGCGAGTTTAGCAACTATATGCAGTTTCTGCCCGTGGTAGAGAGTCTGCCGCATGGTGGCAGTGGCAATGTGGCGCTGCCACCAGGCATCTACAGCAACCAGCCTCGCAGTCTGGCTCCCTTTACAGTGCCTGCCGAGGCTTATGGCAGATTTCTTTGCACTATCCTCGATGAGTGGAGTCGACGCGATGTAGGTCGTAAGTTTGTGCAGGTGATTGAGGCTGCCATAGGCAATCTTACCCGTCGCCCAGCTGGTCTGTGTGTGCACGAGGCCGTATGCGGTCACTGCGGTGTAATCGAGAAAAACGGCGATCTGTATCGCTGCGACCGCTATGTTTTCCCCGAATACCGCGTAGGCAACATACTTAAAGCACCGCTTTACGACATGATGGAGACCAATCGCAAGTTTGGCGAGTACAAGCTCGACAGTCTGCCCAGTGTATGTCTGCACTGCGACGTAGCTGACCTATGTTTCGGCGGATGTCCCAAAGACCGACTAGACGAGCGTATGACGCTGAATGGTCCCGAGCGCCGCAACTACCTATGTCCCGGCTACCGCATGTTCTTCAGCTACTTCAAGCAGCGCATACCCAAAATCATAAAACTATAACATATAAGCTTACGCGTCGATGTTGGCGTAGGTGGCGTTCTTTTCGATGAACTCGCGGCGGGGTTCTACGTCGTCGCCCATCAGCATCGAGAATATCTCGTCGGCTTCGGCAGCGTTCTCAATTGTTACCTGCTTGAGCAAACGGTTCTCTGGGTTCATTGTAGTCTCCCAAAGCTGCTCTGGGTTCATCTCACCAAGACCTTTGTAGCGCTGAGTGTGCAGGGCCTTGTCGTCGCCGTTACCAGCCACGTATTTATCGATGAATGCCTGGCGCTGCTGCTCGGTGTAGCAGTACTCTGAGGTCTTCTTGTAAGTACATTTGTAGAGTGGTGGGGTAGCGATGTAGAGGTGGCCGCCCTGGATTACCTGTGGCATGAAGCGATAGAAGAGCGTCATGATAAGTGTGTCGATGTGAGAACCATCGACGTCGGCGTCGGTCATGATAATAATCTTATCGTAACGCAGTTTGTCGATATTGGCATCCTTAGAGTCTTCGCCGTCAACACCAAAGCGTACGCCGATACTCTGGATTATGTTCATTACTGATTCGGCCTCGAACACACGGTGCCACTGTACCTTCTCTACATTAAGAATTTTTCCACGGAGAGGCAGGATGGCCTGGAAGTGACGGTCGCGACCCTGCTTGGCAGAACCACCGGCCGAGTCTCCCTCGACGAGGAAAATCTCGCACTCCTTAGGATCCTTGTTTGAACAGTCAGCCAACTTACCAGGCAGACCACCACCAGTCATAGGATTCTTGCGCTGTACACTCTCACGAGCCTTACGGGCTGCGATACGTGCTGTAGCGGCCAGAATAACCTTCTCACAGATGGTGTGAGCCTCTTTCGGGTGCTCCTCCAGATAGTTGGTCATTGCCTCGCCTACGGCCTTCTGTACGGCTCCGTTAACCTCGCTGTTGCCCAACTTGGTCTTTGTCTGGCCCTCGAACTGAGGCTCGGCTACCTTAACAGAGATGATAGCTGTAAGACCCTCGCGGAAGTCGTCCTGAGCCACTTCGATCTTGGCCTTCTCAATCTGCTTGCGCAACTGATCGTCCTCGTCGGCATACTTCTTGAGTGCACGGGCCAGGGCGATGCGGAAACCAGTAAGGTGTGTACCACCCTCGATGGTGTTGATATTGTTAACGTAAGAGTGGATATTCTCTGAATAATCGCTGTTGTAGAGCAGTGCAACCTCGATGGGCACACCATCTTTCTCGGTCTTAAGGCAGATAGGATCACCGATGATAGATGTACGGTGACGATCTACGTAGCGAACAAACTCCTTAAGCCCCTCCTTGGCGTGGAACACTTCAGGCTGGCGCAGGTTGCCCTCCTCATCAGGGCGCAGATCGGTCAGCGTAATGGTGATGCCGGCATTAAGATATGCCAGCTCACGCATACGCTTGGCGATAATGTCGTACTTATATTCAGTAGTTGTAAATATGCTGCCATCGGGCCAGAACTGCTGACGGGTACCTGTCTTGTCGGTGTCGCCCACAATCTTAACGTCGTAGAGTGGCTTACCCTTCTCGTACTCCTGCTGGTAGATGTGCCCATTGCGGAATACCTGCGACATCATGTGGGTAGAGAGTGCGTTAACACAGCTCACACCCACACCGTGCAGACCTCCTGATACTTTATAAGAGCCCTTGTCGAACTTACCTCCGGCGTGGAGCACTGTCATTACAACCTCGAGTGCACTCTTGTGCATTTTCTCGTGCTCGTCTACGGGGATACCACGACCGTTGTCCTGTACGGTGATAGAGTTATCTTCGTTGATGGTTACTTCGATATGGGTACAATATCCGGCCATCGCCTCGTCGATAGAGTTGTCGACGGTTTCGTTTACAAGATGGTGGAGACCCTTCTCACTGATGTCGCCGATGTACATAGCTGGACGCTTACGTACGGCTTCCAAACCCTCGAGTACCTGAATGTTACTCGCGGAATAATTTTGTTCTTGGTTCAGTTGTTCTTCTGTCATTGTTTACTTAATAATCATTTTGGTTGCAAAATTACAAAAAATCTTTCAGATAAACGTAGTTTATCTGCAAAAAAATGAAAAAAGAAAGCCGCAACCCCAAAAGGGCTACGGCTCAGCTTATTGTTGGGTTGAAAATTATCCCAGCTTGTTAACGTGCTGTGCAAGGCTAGACTTGAGGTTAGCGGCCTTATTCTTGTGGATGATGTTGGTCTTAGCCAGCTTATCCAGCATCTTCTGTACCTTTGGATACAGAGCTACAGCCTCTTCCTTGTTAGTGGTAGCACGGAGCTTGCGAACAGCGTTACGCATTGTCTTTGCGTAGTAGTGATTGTGAAGTGCTCTTTTCTTCTCCTGACGGATTCTCTTCACTGATGACTTGTGATTTGCCATGTTTTCTTGAATTTTTAAATTGTTAATATAAAGCTTATGGGTCTTACGTCGTTAAGGCTGCCCTGGGCGGGCTTTTTTCAAGCCCTCTACCACCTTATCCCATCCTTAATCGTTTGGTAGCACATGGCTGTGCAGATGATAGATTTAAATCTTGTAGTCCCTAGGAGAGTCGAACTCCTCTTTAGAGAATGAAAATCTCTCGTCCTAACCGATAGACGAAGGGACCATAGCGAAAATGCGGGTGCAAAAGTACTAAGTTTAATTAAGAATTAAGAATTTAGAGTGAAGAAAAGTAATTATTTTAAGTATATTTAACAGCTGAGAGCCTAAAATATCCCTTTTCTTAATTCTAAATTCTAAATTTCTTATTACCTTTGCACCGTATGATGACAAAAACTCAGGCTATTGTGCTACATTCGCTAAAGTATGGAGAGACAAGGCTGATTGTAGATATGTTTACCAGGGGATTTGGTAGACAATCGTTTATTGTGAGCATACCTAAGACGCCTAAAGGAAAGATTAAAAAGCAGTTTTTCCAGCCGCTGACCTTATTGGATATAGAGACTGACATACGACCAAGGCTACAGTTGCAGAAGTTGCACGATGTGAGACTAATGAGCCCGTTTGCATCCATACCCTATGATCCAGATAAGTTGGCTATTTCACTGTTTGTGGCTGAGTTTCTGTATTATGCCCTGCGTTCAGAGCAGCGCAACGAACTACTATATGACTATCTGGAGAACAGCATAATGTGGCTGGACGGTCAGCAGGTGAGGTTTGCAAATTTTCATCTGGTGTTTCTGCTGAGGCTTACCAGGTTCTTGGGTTTCTATCCCAATCTAGATGCTTATAAAGATGGTGATTACTTTGACCTGCGTGAGAGTGTTTTTATGAGCAATCCGCCTGTGCATCGTGATTTTCTGCATCCTGAAGAGGCGCAGAAGGTACAACTGATGATGCGAATGGACTATCCCACCATGCATCTGTTTCGTATGTCGCATCAGGAGCGCAACCGTCTGCTCGAGGTGTCGCTAAAATATTATCGACTCCATCTGCCGGATTTCCCAGAGATGAAGTCGATAGAGGTGTTGCGAGCCTTATATCAATAAGGGGTGCTGATTTACATAAACTTGATGGTGCCCTGAATGGGTTCGTGAGTATCCTGTGCAGGCTCGTCGATGGTTATAACCTCGTCGACATTGCTAGCCTGTGAGTTGATGCTGTCTAGAATTTCGCGTGTACGCTTGTAGGTAGGAG
Source organism: uncultured Prevotella sp. (assembly GCA_900322175.1). Classification (GTDB taxonomy): domain Bacteria; phylum Bacteroidota; class Bacteroidia; order Bacteroidales; family Bacteroidaceae; genus Prevotella. The sequence continues at coordinate 71,977 of ONYZ01000009.1, read as the reverse complement.
TCTGCTCAACGGCTGAGATTACATCGTCGTTGTCGAGGTCCTCAGGACGGAACAGGTAGATGTTTGGGCGACGCTTGTATCGCTTGGTGGCTCCTTCGCCGCCATAGTAACGGTTTCGGCGGTCCTGGCGCTCAGCAGCTTTCTCCTGCTCCTCGGCTATGCGGTTAATCTCCTGCTGGTCGTGCTTCTTCAGGTGGCCGTTCATACCGTCGACATTCTCGATGCCGAAGCCTGTGGCCAGAATGGTTACCTTTACCTTTTTGCCAAGTTCGATATCGGTGGCAAGTCCCCACTTGATTTCAAAGTCGTTGCCAAACTTAGCCATGAAGTCGTTTACATCGTTCATCTCTTCCATCATCAGTGATGACTGACCATCCTTTGAGCCTGCAAACGAGATAGAGAGCAGTATCTTCTTAGAATTGAAGATGTCGTTATCATTGAGCAGGGGTGAGTTGAGGGCATCCTCAATGGCCTTTCTAACTCGTCCTTCGCCCTCGCCGTAACCTGTCGACATAATGGCTACGCCACCATCCTTAAGTACGGTCTTGACATCGTTGAAGTCGAGGTTGATAAGTCCGTGAACGGTGATAATCTCTGCAATCGACTTGGCAGCTACGCTCAGCGTGTCGTCGGCCTTGCCAAATGCATCGAGTACAGACAGTTCTGGATAAATCTCTCGCAGACGCTCGTTGTTGATAACCAACAGGGCATCTACATGTTTCGACATCTCTTCTACACCATCCAGAGCCTGGTCGATCTTGCGATCTCCCTCGAAACGGAAGGGGATAGTAACGATACCAACGGTAAGAATACCAAGCTCCTTTGAAACACGGGCTATGACAGGAGCGGCTCCAGTACCAGTACCACCGCCCATACCAGCGGTGATGAATGCCATACGGGTACCGTCGCTGAGCATGGTGCGGATATCCTCGATGCTCTCTTCGGCAGCCTGGCGTGCCTTCTCTGGTTTGTTGCCTGCGCCAAGTCCCTCCTTACCCAACTGGAGATGAACGGGTACGGGTGAATCGTTTAGTGCCTGGTTGTCGGTGTTGCAAAGCACGAATGTTACGTCGTGGATACCCTCACGGTACATGTGGTTAACAGCGTTGCCGCCACCACCACCTACACCAATAACCTTGATGATGCTATGCTCTTTCTCTGGTGCTCCGAAGTCCAGAATTTCTATATTCATATTGTTCTCCATAATTCTTCTTCGTGTTTTTTATTCTTCTTCAACAATCTTCTTTCCAAAGTTCAAGAGTCCCTTCTTGAATTTGTTCCAAGCACTGTTTTCCTTACGGATACGAGCCTCTTCCTCCTGCTGACGGCGTTCCTCTTCCTGGCGTGCTCGCTCCTCCTCTTCCTGCTGGCGGCGCTTCTCCTCCTCGGCTTTCTGCTTCTCTGCTTCGGCCTTCTGCTTCTCTGCCTCAGTACGAATAACACCGGCAGGAATGTCTGTAGCCTGACGAGCAGGACGCTGATCGTTGGTCGGATGAACCGAAGTCTTATTAAATTCAGGGAACAAACTGCCGTTAGGATCATATACATCTCCAGCACAGTTGATGTCGCCCTTGGCCAGCAGTCCTAATAGAGTATTCATCATGCCGTTGCGTGACTTGATTTCCTCATTATTGGTTATGATAGTCTGCGTAACGAACTTGGCTATGCGAATCTTATCAACATGAGTGTGGTTGACAAATGCCTTCTCGATATTCTTCATGTTTGCACCGCCACCGGTAAGGATGATACCGCCCAGCAGTTTGTCGTAGTATTCAGACGGAATCTGATACCATACGTTCTCGATGATTTCCTCAAGACGGCCCTCTACAATCTCGATGAACTTGCGACTCTCAACCTGGCGCTCGGTGTCGATAGAATACTTCAGGTTGTTGTCGATATCGTTGTTGTCGGTATAAGCCGAACCATACTTAAGTTTCATCTTCTCAGCATCGCTTTCTTCCATCTGCAGGCTAGCGATGTCCTTAGTGATATTGTTGCTTCCAAGAGGGATGACGGCTAGATGACGTAGGATGTTCTTTGAGTAGACTGATACGGTAGTGGTGTCGTAACCTATATCGACGAGTGCACAGCCCGAGCGTTTCTCTACCTCGGTGAGAATACTATCGGCAAGTGCGAGTGGTGCGAGATACATTTCGGCAACATTGATGCCGGCTGTCTCGAAACACTTGTTGAGGTTGCGATAGAAGGCCTTGCGCTCCAGAATATTCAGGAAATGACCCTCTAGGTGGGTGGCCTGGATGCCTACGGGGTCCAGTTGGAACTGGGGTCCAACCTTGTACTCCTGTACGGCAGCATCGAGTATTTCCTGGTCTTGGTAGGTCATGTTGCGGTTTGCGTCCATCAGTTCGATCACCATATCCTGGGTGATGATGGTTTCGCCTGGAAGATCCTTGGTTACTACGTTTTTAACGCTACGGATTGACTGTCCGCCTACGCCAACGTAGACCTGGGTAATCTGTGTCTTGAGTTGAGTCTCTAGTTTCTTAATGATACTGGTTAGGCATTGTGCGGTCTTGTCGATGTTGTAAACCACACCTTTGCGGATAAACGAAGAAGACTGCTCCTTGACTACAGCAAGCACGTTGATGCTGCCGTCGAGATTCTTCTGTCCCGCGATTCCGGTTACTTTGGACGAACCGAGTTCAATTGCTACAATAAAATCTTTTGCTGCCATCTCTTATAATTTGTTTGTCATTTATTCTTTTTACATATTATCTGGTTGTTGAACTCCACATTGATATAGTTATACTTGTTCCAACCAGCCTTGTTCAGTCCGTAGATATAGAACTTGCGAAGGCGCTCCAGTTTGTTGTCGATATTTGTGGACGAACCAAGAAACACAATGTGGTCGCCAACACGTGGCACCATCTCAAGTGTTCCGTTTGCCAATACATTAAGCTGTACTACCTGGTTTTTCCAGAAGTTATTGCTTACTATGTGGTTGGCAATCTTCGACAAAACGTTTTGGGCGTACTTCTTGCTGATAGTCCCTGTTGCTATCAGGATATCAGTGGCATAGCCTGCCTCGGGCATGATGTTGCCATGATTGTCGAGATAGTAATTTTCGCCATTATCGGCCATGATGCGGATAACAGGTATGCGCTGCTTGATGTTGATACATACGTGTCCGCTCAGAGTCTTATAGCACTCGGCCTTCTCTACAAACGGACTCTTCTGCAGTGTCTCTTCCATCTTGCGTGGCGAGATGGAACTCATGGGCTGGGAGAGGGGGTACAACTTCTGCTGTGTGAGCAACTTCTTGACCTCGCCTGGATTAAGGAAACCTTCCATCGAGTCCTTCTCGATGTCGATTTCTACCTCGGTGCATTCCTTGGCCATGACCTCGTCGGGATTGTTGAACGCGGTTACGGCCAAAACTAGGTAGATGCCAACTGCTATGTTGCAGGCTACCATGAGGGTTTGCTTCCAATTGATGGTCATTGTTTTATTTGAAGATTTAACTATTTTACTATTTGCTATTTAATAATTTGGTGATTTGGGGTACCTGATTGTCGAGGTCGCCGGCACCAAGCACAATGAGTACTTCAAAGTCGTGCTCCTTGATATAATTGAGTACATCGGCCTTCTGTATCATTTCCTTCTTTACGCCAGGCTTCAGATTGTCGTATATCAGTTGTGAGGTTACACCTTCTATAGGAAGTTCGCGGGCTGGATATATTTCTGTGAGTATCACCTCGTCGAGCTGACTCAGCGCATCGGCGAAGTCCTTGTAGAAGTCGCGTGTGCGGGTGTAAAGATGTGGTTGGAAGATTGCAGTGATGTGCTTGTTCTTATACAACTCACGTATACTCTTTGCGCTCTGGTATATCTCTTTTGGATGGTGAGCATAGTCGCTCAGGAAGACCATCTTATCGGTTTTGATCTTGAAGTCGAAACGACGGTCTACGCCTCCATAGGTCTGCATGCCATACTTCAGTTCTTCGGCTGTGCAACCATTAAGTTGAGCCATAGCCATTGCTGCGATACCATTCTCGATGTTAATGGGTACAGGCTGTCCGAGCTGTACGCCCTTGACGTTCTCGATAGGAGAAATGAAGTCGAAGGTAATCTCACCATTCTCTATGCAGATGTTCTCTGCATGGAAGTCACCTTCGTTCAGGCTATAATCGTAACGGCGAACACCTGGCTGGATGTTCTCCTTCATCTCCAAATCGCGGTGGATAATCAAAGCTCCATCTGGCTGTATAAGCTCTGTATAGTGGCGGAAGCTTTCGAGATAAGCCTCTTTGGTGCCATAGATATCCAGATGGTCGGGGTCGGTAGATGTGATGACACTCATCCAAGGACGAAGCCAATGGAAAGAGCGGTCAAACTCGTCGGCCTCGATAACTACGAAATCCGAATCGGACAGAATATAGTTTGTGCCATAGTTCTTAGAGATACCTCCAAGGAAGGCATTACAGTCAAGATGACTCTGGTGCATGATGTGTGCACACATGGTAGAAGTTGTGGTCTTGCCATGTGTTCCTGCTACACAGAGACCTTTGTGGCTCATGGTAAGTGTGCCAAGAACCTGGGCGCGCTTCTGAATCTCGAAGCCATTCTCGCGGAAGAAAACGAGTTCCTTATGCTCTGCTGGGATGGCTGGGGTATAGATGACCAGACAAGACTCTTTCTTCTTGCACTCATGAGGAATCTCTTCTACGTTCTCCTCGTAGTGGATGAGCATGCCTTCGGTCTCGAGCCTTTTTGTGAGGTCGGATGGCGTCTTGTCGTAACCTGCTACGACAAGACCTTTCTTAATAAAGTAGCGTGCGATGGCGCTCATACCGATGCCACCGGCTCCTACGAAATATACTGCTTTGATATCTTTTAATTCCATAATTCCTTTTATTTTCTTTCTGCCAGTTTGATGACTTCTTTTGCAATGATGTCGGCTGAATCGGGCAGGGCAAGCTTTAACACATTCTCGCTGAGCGACTTGAGTTTCTGCTCGTCGGCAACAGTCTTGATGGCCAGTTCAAGCAGAGTGGAGGGAGCTTCGGCGTCCTTAACATAGATGGCTGCATCACGATTAGCCAGTGCCAGAGCGTTTTTGGTCTGGTGGTCCTCAGCCACGTTAGGACTTGGTACGAGGATTACAGGCTTACCGATGAGGCAGAACTCAGAAATACTGCTAGCTCCGGCACGACTGATAATCAGATCGGCAGCCTTGTAAGCGGCACCCATATCGGTTATAAAATCGGTAACCACGAGGTTGGGGATTTTCTCGCCTTCTAGTCGTTTGGCAATCTCCGCACTGTAGTATTTACCTGTCTGCCAGATAAACTGGGCATCGGTACCCTTGATAAGGTCGAGGTGCTGAAGAACGCTCTCATTGATGGTTCTTGCTCCAAGACTTCCGCCTACAAGCAGGATGGTCTTTTTTGAAGGGTTGAGACCGAATGACTTGATAGCATCCTCGCGAGAGATCTTGGTGTCAAGGAGCGACTGGCGAACGGGATTGCCTGTAAGTATTATCTTATTGGCGGGGAAGAAACGCTCCATTCCCTCGTATGCCACACAAATTTTCTCGGCTTTCTTGGCCAGCAGTTTGTTGGTTACTCCAGCATACGAGTTTTGTTCCTGAATCAGGCAGGGGATGCCCATAGCTGCAGCCTTGTTGAGGGTTGGGCCGCTGGCATATCCGCCAACTCCCACGGCAACCTGAGGCTTGAAGTCCTTGATGATAGTTTTGGCCATGTGCTGACTCTTCCATATCTTGTAGAGAACTTTGATATTCTTGAGCATATTCTTACGGTCGAAACCACAGATGGGCAAACCCTTGATTTCATAACCTGCAGCGGGTACTCGTTGCATCTCCATACGACCAAGTGCTCCTACAAACAGGATCTTGGCATCAGGACGAATCGCCTTTATGGCGTTCGCTATCGATACGGCTGGGAAAATATGCCCCCCAGTGCCTCCTCCGCTAATGATGACTCTTAGTTCTTCCATATATTTTTTAAAATTGCGTGCAAAATTACAAATTTAATTTCTTATTCTGCTATTTTTAGCATCCTTTTTTTCGCAGAACGGCTAACACTTAATATAACTCCCATATAGGCACAGTTGATGATGGTAGAAGTACCACCTTTACTGATAAGTGGGAGTGGCTGGCCGGTAACTGGTGCGATACCTACGGCTACCAGCATATTGAATGATGCCTGGATAACCAATAGCAAGGCCAGACCCATGGCCAGGAAGGCGGGGAAGTTGTTCTCGCAGCGGCTGGCAATACGGGCGGTGCGGTACAGTAGAACAATGTAAAGGAATACTACAGCTGTGGCACCTAAAATGCCAAGTTCCTCAATCACAATAGCGTAGATAAAGTCGGAGAAGGCCTGCGACAAGAAGTCGCGCTCAACCGACTGACCAGGACCCTTACCAATGATGTTACTCGACACAATGGCAATGTTGGCATGAGCCACCTGGGCGTCTTTATCGAGGTCGTATTCCTCGGGGGGGATTTCTTCATTGCTTACGAACTTCTTAATACGCGATTTCCAGGTGTCAGCACGGTGTAGCAGTTTCTCAATCTTACTTTTCTCCTTGGGTGTTGAGACAACCTGCTCGGTATGGGCTTTGTCTACGGCCACGTTATTATCGTTACCCACGGCCATGATAAGTAGCACACCTACCAATGCAACCCCGATGACTCCACCTCCTAATTTTAGCAGTTGGAAGGCAGGCACACGACCGATAATCATCATGAGATAAACAACTGAGCACAATAGAGCTGCCGTTGACAGATTCTCGACCATGATAAGAAAAGCGATGGGTACCACAATGCACAGAATATACTTGAAGGCTTTCTTGTCGGCACCGTTTTCGCGCTGCATAGCGCTCAGAATCTGTGCCGTGGCCAGCACAACTGTACCTTTGGCAATCTCTGACGGTTGGAATGTCAGTCCGAAGATGCTAATCCATCGGCTCGCATCGCCGGTCTTTTCGCCTGTAGCCAGAACCCATAGCAGCAATATGACGGTGATGATGAGCAAGAAAGGTGTCATCAGTTTAAAGTATCGGCAAGGGATGTTGAGTGTAACTACCGCTACCACTGCACCAAGGATGATAGTGACGGCGTGGAAGACGATAGGACCCATGTAGTTCTGGCTCTTATATGTCAGATTGCTCGAAGCAGAGAATACTTCGACGATACTGATCATACAGAGGAAGAAAAATACCATCCAGATGACCCTGTCTCCTTTGAAGATGTTTCCTATTTTCTTGTTCATATCCTATTGCTTCTTGTCTTTCTAGAGGCTTCTGGCCAGAGTCTTAAACTGTTCGCCGCGATCCTCCATGTTCTTAAAGAGGTCGAACGATGCACAGCATGGGCTAAGCAGTACTGTCTCGCCAGGCTGAGCCATATCGTAGCAGGCCTCCATACACTCCTTCATAGAGTGGGTATCGCGAACGGGGATTCCGAGATTGTCGAAGTTGTCGTGCAACTTCTGATTGTCGGCACCAAGATATACTATACCAGAGCACTTCTCCTTGACTAAAGGCTTAATAGGCTCGTAATCGTTGCCCTTGTCCTTACCACCGATAATCAGGATTACCTTGGTCTTCATTGCCTCAAGTGCATACCAGCAGGCGTCAACGTTGGTGGCTTTCGAGTCGTTGATATATAGTACGCCACGAACGGTGCATACTTTCTCTAAACGATGCTCTACACCAGGGAAGTCGCTCAGACTCTTACGTATTTCCTCCTTCTTGATACCTGCAATGTTGGCGGCAATACCAGCAGCCAGAGAGTTGTAGATGTTATGCTTGCCGGTTAGGCTGAGGCTCTCCTGTTCCATATTGAATGGCTCTGGCTTCTCAATCTTATACTGACCTTCCTCGATATATCCGATTACACCTTTCTCCTTTAGCTCTGAGAATGGATACTGTATTGACTTGATGTCGTATTTTTCCAGCTCGCGCTTGATGATGGGGTCGTCGGCCCAATAGATGAATGCATCTTTTGGAGTCTGGTTCTGGATGATACGCATCTTGGCATCCACGTAGTTCTGCATCTCGAAGTTATAACGATCCAGATGGTCTGGCGTGATGTTGAGTAGGATGGCGATGTTTGCACGGAAGTCGTACATGTTGTCGAGTTGGAACGAACTAAGCTCGATGATGTAGTATTCGTGTGGATCCTCTGCCACCTGTAATGCCAGAGAGTTTCCGATATTTCCTGCTAATCCTGCATCGTACCCAGCCTCCTTGAAGATGTGGTAGATAAGCGAGGTTGTGGTGGTCTTACCATTAGATCCCGTGATACAAATCATCTTAGAGTTGGTGTAGCGTCCTGCAAACTCAATCTCGCTGATGATGTGGATACCCTTGGTGATGACTTTCTGTATCATCGGAGCAGTGTCGGGGATGCCTGGACTCTTGATAATCTCGTCGGCATTCAGAATTTTCTCTTCTGTGTGATGTCCTTCCTCCCACTCAATCTGGTGGTTGTCCAACTGTTTCTTGTACTTGTCGGCAATTTTCGACATATCTGAAACAAACACATCGAAACCTTCTTTCTTTGCGAGAACGGCGGCTCCTGCGCCACTTTCGCCTGCTCCTAATATAACTATTCTTTTCATATCCTTTATCTCATCTTTAATGTTATGATTGTGAGTGCGGCCAGTATGATCGAGGTAATCCAGAATCGGATAGTGATTTTAGACTCGTGGAATGGACGATGTGGCCAACCTTTAAGAATATACCTGCTTGTAGCATCGAGTTGCGAATCGAGCTTGCGGAAATTGTCGTGGATTGGTGTCGCACGGAACACACGTACACGCTGGCCTTTGTGCTTCATAATCTTGAACCATTGGGTCTGGATGATCACACTCAGACTCTCAACGAAGAATATTCCGCAAAGTATAGGAAGCAACAGCTCCTTGTGGATGATTACGGCAGCAACACCGATGATACCACCGATAGTGAGTGAACCAGTGTCGCCCATGAATACCTGTGCAGGGTATGCGTTATACCACAGGAAACCTATCATAGCTCCAATGAATGCGCAAATGAACACTACTAGCTCCTCTGAATGCGGGATATACATAATATCGAAGTAAGATGCGTAGCCGATGTGGGATGAAACATAAGCTAGTACACCTAGCGCCACTCCGATGATAGCGGAGTTTCCTGCGCACATTCCGTCCATTCCATCGTTAAGATTAGCACCATTTGATACTGCTGTAACAACAAGAATAGTCATCAGCACAAATACGACCCAACCGGCTGCAACCTTGTATTTGCCGCAGAAGGCCATGATGTTTGAGTAGTTCAAGTTGTGGTTCTTGATGAACGGGATAGTAGTGTGCAGAGACTTTACTGCCTCCTTCTTATGTTTAACTACAATCTCCTGATTCTGCTGTCTTACGTTCACATTTTCGCGAACTACTACATCTGGGCTGAGCCATAGGGTGAGACCAACGATGAAACCTATACTTATCTGCCCAACAATCTTGTATTTACCCTTCAGACCATCCTTGTTGCGCCTGAAAATCTTGATATAGTCATCAAGAAATCCAAGGAATCCCAGCCAGATTGTTGTAATAATCATCAGGATGAGATAGATGTTGCGGATGCGGCCGAACAGCAATACAGGTACAAGTATGCTCACAATGATGATGATGCCACCCATTGTGGGCACGCCCTTCTTCTCAACTCCGAATGGGTCGATACTTGGATCGCGCCCTGTCTCAAAAATGCTTCTGCGCTTCATCCATTTGATGAACTTCTCGCCGAACCATGCCGAGATGAGAAGTGATAGGATCAATGTCAAAAGTGAGCGGAACGAGATGTAGGCCCACATGTGTGATCCCGGTATGTCGTATTGATCTAGAAATCTGAACAGATAGTATAACATAAGCTAGATAATTAAGAATTAAATATTTCCTTTACTACTTCCTTGTCGTCGAAGTGGTGCTTTACACCCTTTATCTCCTGGTAGTCTTCATGCCCCTTACCTGCAATAAGGATTACATCGCCCTTTTCGGCCAGCATGCATGCAGTGCGGATTGCCTCGCGACGGTCTACAATACTCACTACCTTTTTCATCTGCTTCTGGTCGAGGCCTGCCAGCATATCGTTGATGATATCCTGTGGCTCCTCGAATCGTGGATTATCTGAGGTGATGATAACCTTATCGCTCTGTTTGACGGCTTCCTGAGCCATGATGGGGCGCTTACCCTTGTCGCGATTGCCGCCTGCACCACAAACGGTGATGACCTTCCCCTTGCCGTTAAGCACTTCGTGGATGGCGTTAAGCACATTCTCGAGTGCATCAGGAGTGTGGGCATAGTCGACGATTGCTGTGTAACCTTCAGGAGAATGGATGGGCTCAAGTCGGCCGTTTACGCTCTTCAGGGTGCTTAGAATCAGAAGAATATCCTCTGGATTCTTACCCAGCATTACTGCTGCTCCATATACTGCCAGCAGGTTGCTAACGTTGAACTTACCGATGAATTGTACGCCAACCTCCTTGCCATTGATATCGAGATACATTCCTTCGAAGTGGCACTCGATAATCTTTGCCTTGAAGTCGGCCATTGTGCGGGTAGAGTATGTCTTGATCTGAGCCTTGCAGTTCTGGACCATTACCATTCCGTTCTTATCATCAGCATTGGTTATAGCGAAAGCGTCTTTGTCGAGACCATCGAAGAAAGCCTTTTTGGCATCACGATAGTTCTCGAATGTCTTATGATAATCCAAATGGTCGCGAGTGAGATTGGTGAACAATCCGCCAGCAAACTTCAGTCCGCCGATACGCTTCTGTGCGATGGCATGACTGGAACACTCCATAAAGGCATATTCACAGCCTGCCTCAACCATCTGAGCCAGCAATCGGTTCAGTTCTATGGGGTCGGGGGTGGTATGGTCTGCAGGTATTGCCTCTCCCTCGATGTAGTTGCATACAGTTGATAGCAGACCGCACTTGTGTCCGAATTTGCGGAACATATTATATAATAAGGTGGCGATGGTGGTCTTACCGTTGGTTCCTGTTACACCTACAAGTTTAAGTTTTCTGGAAGGATCTCCATAGAATAGCGTGGCAACCTTGCCTACTGCATCTTCTGTAGAGGCTACCTGTACGTATGTTACTTCGGGTGTCTGTTCTTCTGGCATTTTCTCGCACAGTACTGCGGTTGCTCCTAGCTCAATAGCTTTTGGAATGAACTTGTGTCCATCCGTAACTGTGCCTGGGATGGCAACAAAAAGATGTCCCTTCGCTATGCGTCGGGAGTCGATGTTGACACCCGTAATCTCCACATTCACATCACCAACGATGTTGAGTGTTTCTACATTCTTGAGCAGTTCATTTAGTCTCATATTCTTATACCTTATTATATATATTATTCTAAAACCAGTTCGCACACCATTCCCTGTTTTACTACTGAGCCGGCATGGATACTTTGTGACTTGACTTTTCCTCTACCCTTCAATCGGGTCTTTATGTGCCGACTTTCTAGCAGATATACGGCATCTTTCGCCCCCATTCCCGTAACATCTGGCACCAGACGCTTGCTTACTTCGCGATAACTACTGTTATTCTTAGCTTTTGCACCTAGACTTGATAGAACATAGTCTGCTGCGGCATTATCACCTCTCTTTACATCTGGAGTCATTACTGATGAAGCATCGCGGGCAGCGTCGACATTGCGCTTAAGGTTCTGGGCCATTACGCCTTCGGCAATGTGATGGAATACTACACCGCTCATGCCTCCACCAGAGGCTGGTAGGCCTGACTTCTTGATACATACGATACAGGTGTATCGTGGATTGTCTGCTGGGAAGAAACCTGCAAAACTAAGCCAGTAGCGGGTTACGCCAGAGTGATAGCCGCCAAGATGGTCGGCCACCTGGGCTGTACCAGTCTTTCCGGCCACTTTGAATGATCTTGAACCAGCTTTCTTGCCAAGTCCCTGACTAACTACATGTTCCAGAATGGTCTGCATGGTCTTGATGGTCTGAGGCTTAGCAATTTGCTGTTTGAGTACTACAGGCTCAAACTCACGGATAACTTCGCCGTTCTTCATCAATTGTTTTACAAAGCGGGGCTGCATCATCTTGCCATTATTTGCAATTGCATTATAGAATGCCACAGTGTTGATAGGTGCAATCTGTGTTTCGTAGCCAATACTCATCCAGGGTAGGGTAGTTTTACTCCAGTATTTTGATTTATCCTTTGTCTGGGTGTCTGGCATACGGATTATAGGTGTTTGATATCCAACCAGAGGCAGTTTCAAATCCTCATGGATTCCAACTCGATAGAGTCCTTCGACAAATCTGCTAGGTTTGCTGCCATAGTACTTATCTATCAAGTAGCTTACTCCAATGTTAGAACTTACCTCAAGTGCACGAGCTACATTTATGGTGCCATAGCCTCCATGACGCCAGTTGTGGTCCTTCATTTGTCGGCCATGCATCTCCATCACGCCGCATCCAGTGGGTATGGTCATTGTGGTGTCAATCACTCCGTCGTCAAGTGCTACGAGGAACGAGGCAACCTTGAATACCGAACCTGGCTCGCAACGATAGCTTATGGCGTTGTTTACCATCTCGTAGTAGTTGCCATCTTTTCCTTGGGTCATATTTACGATAGCTTTCACGTCGCCAGTCTTTACTTCCATAAGGATGGCAACACCCATCTCACCATTGATATCTTTCAACTCGTCAACCAAGGCACGCTCGGCTAAGTCTTGCATGCCTACATCGATTGTTGTAACAACATCAACTCCATCCTCTGGCGAGAGAACTGGGATATCTAAGTACTTACTCAAAATCTTGCGGCGATGCATCAGACCGTTCTTTCCTCTAAGTAGAGAGTCAAGCGATAATTCAAGACCGTTCTTGGCGCTGTCTTTAGCACCAAACATCTCTCCGATAGTACGTTGTGCCAATGATCCGAAAGGCTTGCGGCGAGAATTATATGTATCCCAATGGAAACCTCCCTTGTAAGAACGCTCCTTAAAGATGGGCAGATTGTGCACCTCGCAGAAGGTGTTATAATCTATGCGGCGATGCCATATCTTCCAGTTGCGCGATCCTTTCTGTCCGTTTTTTGATATGGTGTTCTTACCTTCGAGCAGATGAGCCTTGAACTCAGCTGCCGATTTTTGTGGAAATATCTGATTAAGTCCGTAGCAGATAGTATCGATGTTCTCAGCCCATACCGAGTCGCGCTTGTGTCGACCAATAGAATCTTCGGCACCAGCCTGGAAGTCCATGTATACCATATACTCTGGGATACTGCTTGCCATAAGTTGGCCATCGCAACTTAGGATGTTTCCGCGATTAGGCTTTACTATCACACTATCGCGCTTGAGTCGAGATGCGACCTTAGTCCAATAATCCTTCTTGGCGGTCATGATATACATGGCTTTGCCTACAACGGCAAAACCAATTAGCGTTAATACTATTGCGATAATGAAGTAGCGTGGCATGACCTTCTCGTTATTGAACTTACTCATATCTTCTTTTTATTCGGGTACATTTATAATATATGGCGGCTGGCCTGATATATGGAGCAGTGTATCTCTGTTCTGCTTAAGGGCGTCGAGCACGTGACTCTCGCGACACATCTCCGTAAGTGTACTAGAACTGGAAAGAGCCTTATATTTGGCGTCAAGCAACTCCTTTTCCAGTTTGTCGATGGCAATCAGGTCTTGCTGACACTGATATCTCGATGCGACGTAGATTATGGTGAAGAACACCATGAGCACAAACAGCCATAACTGCTTGCGCACCATTTCGGCAGTCAGGAAGTCGCCGCCAAGTATTGTCCTCAAGTTCAGGGATGCGGTAAGTTTGGGATCTTCCTCCTTGACCTTATCCTTAATCTTCTGGATGGTTTTCTTGGCATGCTCTTTCATCTCGGAGGCCTCTTCAATAAGGCTTATATCTTCCTCTATCGCGGAGTGCTCCTCGATATTATTCTGCATTTCCAGTTCTATGTCGTTGTTCTTTCTCATCTATACTCTCTCTTTCTCTAAATTTTTTCAGCTACTCTCAGTTTTGCGCTTCTGCTTCGTGGGTTCTGCTGTTGTTCCTCGTCGCTGGGCACTATTACTTTGTTGTTAATCTGACGGAAGGGAGCTTCGACTCGTCCAAAGAAGTCCTGCTTTATCTTTCCTTCCACATTGCCTGCTTTCATCATATTCTTTACGATGCGATCTTCGAGCGAGTGGTAGGTGATGACTGATAGTCGTCCACCATCGCATAGTAAATCTTTGGCTCCGTTCAGCATTTCCTTTAGAGCGTCCATCTCGTGGTTTACCTCTATGCGGAGTGCTTGGAACATTTTTGCCATCTCCTTTTTTTCTCTCTCACGTTGGAAAAGTTTTTCTGTCACGTGTAGAAAATCACCGGTAGTCTCGATTTTCTTCTCGTTTCGAGCTTTGGTTATAGTTGCGGCAATCTTTCTGGCATTCTTTAGTTCTCCGTAAATGTAGAAGATGTCTGCCAACAGCTCTTCGCTGTAGTTGTTAAGTATCTCAGCAGCAGTAGTCCCGGCTCGCTTGTTCATTCGCATGTCTAAAGGTGCGTCGAAACGGAATGAAAATCCGCGTGTTTCGTCGTCAAAATGATGACTAGATACTCCAAGATCGGCCAAAAGACCGTCAATGTGGTCGATACCATAGTAGCGCATCCAGTTCTTCAGATATCTGAAGTTGCTTCTTACGAACGTAAAGCGACTATCATTTACGATATTCTTTTCTGCATCGGGGTCCTGGTCGAAACTATATAAGTGTCCCTTTTTTCCGAGTCTCTTCAGTATCTCCTTACTATGTCCGCCACCTCCAAAAGTAACGTCAATATAAATGCCGTCGGACTTGATGTCAAGTCCGTCTATGCTCTCATAGAGTAGCACTGGTACGTGATATGTCTCGGCGGTAGTAATCATAGATTATCGCTGATGTTCATGATTTTTTCAAATTCGATACCGAATTCCTCTTCGCTCTTCAGGGTCTGCTTCAATTTCTCAGGTGACCAAATCTCGATAGTGTTGTCCATGCCGATAAACTGGACATCCTGTTCTATTTCTGCCACTTTCATCAGTCGCTTGGAGATTAGGAAACGTCCATTACCATCAAGTGCAACCACTTCCGCCTCGGATACGAACTGGCGGAAAATCTGTTGGTGGGTATGCATCCAGGGGCGTAGTTGCGATTTTAACAGGTCTAATCGTTCGTTCCACACGCTTTCAGGATATAGAACTAGACAGTTTTGGAAGACATCCTTTCTCAGCACCAGACTTTCCTCGCCAGATGCTTGTAGCACCTTGCGGAAAATTGCTGGCAGGAAGGCTCTTCCTTTAGCGTCTATTTTTGCCTCTATATTACCTATAAAACGCATACGCACCTATTTAATAATGAAATTCGGCGCAAAATTAGTTAATTTTCCCCACTTTACGCCACAATTCCCCACTTTTTTTCGTTTTTAACCTTTTTTTGATGATTAAAATCCATCTTCAGTCCTAAATACATTTAAAAACAAAGTTTTTTCTTCATTTTTTGCTCATTATTCAAAGAAATGTGCTATTTTTGCAACTTGTTAGTGCATAGGAGAGAAATGACAACAGTTACAGAGCAAACGATCGACATTGATCAGATCCTTAAAAGCAAGATGGGTGCAAAGGCTAAATTTGTGCCTCGTCCACTGATAAGTTGGCTAAAAAAGGTGGCTCATCAGGACCAGGTTAACGCCTTCCTTTGGGAAAGTCGCGATAAAACTGGTGTGGAGTGGCTTGAGGAATGCGTAAAATACCTAGATATGACTTTGAACATTGTGGGTAAGGAAAATCTTCCTGATCCTAACGATGGAAAGCTATATACTTTTGTAAGTAATCACCCGCTTGGTGGTGAGGATGGTGTGGCGCTTGGAGCCATCATTGGCAGATTTTATGACGGAAGGTTCCGTTATTTGGTAAACGACTTATTGATGAATCTGCCAGGACTAGCTCCATTGTGTATTCCTATCAACAAGACAGGTAATCAGAGCCGTAATTTTCCTGCGATGGTTGAGGCTGGATTCAAGAGCGATCATCACATGTTGATGTTTCCTGCTGGCATCTGCTCTCGAAAGCAGAACGGAGTGATTAGGGACCTTCCTTGGAAAAAGACGTTTATTTCGAAAAGTGTAGAGTATCAGCGCGATGTGGTGCCTATCCACTTTAGTGGCGAGAATAGCAAGTTTTTCTATCGTTTGGCCAATTTCAGTGATAAGCATCTGCCTTTTAATCTGGCAATGCTGTTTCTTGTCGATGAAATGTACAAAAATGTGCACAAAACCTTCGAAGTAAAGATAGGAAAGCCTATCCCTTGGCAAACGTTTGATAAGTCAAAAACGCCGATGGAATGGGCCGAATTTGTAAAAGAGCAAGTCTATAAACTATAAACGTTATTTAAGAAAGAGAGAATGGAACAGGAAATAATCCAGCCCATAGCCAAAGAGGTACTCAAGAGTGAACTTACACCAGAGCGCCAGCTTCGCATGACCAACAAGAGTCATAATGAGATATATGTAATAACAGCTCATAATGCTCCTAATGTAATGAAGGAGATAGGCAGACTTCGTGAGATCGCTTTCCGCGAGGCTGGTGGAGGTACTGGCAAGTCGATGGATATCGATGAATTTGATACCTGCGACAACTGTTACAAGCAGCTGATAGTCTGGAATCCTGAAGCAGAGGAGATTATTGGTGGTTATCGTTATCTGCTTGGTACCGATTGGGATTATGACGATAAGGGGCAACCTATCCTGGCTACAAGTCACATGTTTCATTTCTCAGAAAAGTTTATTAAGGATTATGCACCTTGGACTATCGAACTTGGTCGTTCTTTCGTTTCTCTACCTTATCAGAGTTCTCGTATGGGTGCCAAAAGTCTCTTTGCTCTCGATAATCTTTGGGATGGACTTGGCGCTCTTACGGTAATAAAACCAAACGTTAAGTATTTCTTTGGTAAGATGACCATGTATCCATCGTATATCCGTAAAGGACGCGATATGATTCTTTACTTCCTTAAGAAGCACTTTGATGACAAAGAAAAGCTGATTATTCCGATGAAACCGCTAGAATTGGAGACTGATACGAAAGAATTGGATGTCCTATTTGCTGGAAAATCATTTAAGGATGACTATCGTGTGCTTAATGGCGAAATACGTAAGTTGGGTTATAACATCCCACCATTGGTTAATGCCTATATGAGTCTTTCGCCAACCATGAAGCTGTTTGGTACAGCTATCAATTATGGTTTTGGTGATGTAGAAGAGACTGGCATTCTGATTGCTGTGGATGAGATTCTCGAGGATAAGCGAGTTCGTCATATAGATTCCTTTATCAAGGAGCATCCTGAAGCGCTAAAAATAACCAGTGGAGCCAATAAGGTGATCTATAAAGAGAAGTAAGTTAAAAGATTTAACCTAAAGATAACGTACTGTTATATCTTGTTTTAATAAATTCATCGTACCTTTGCACTCGATATAATAGAACAAAGGCGATGAAAAAGGCAATTATGTATCTACTGTTAGCGTTGGGTATCACACTTGGTGTGGTATTCGTTGGTGGTGCGACTGCTGGATTTATTGCAGGTTTCATCGATGGTTTTAATGGTGATAAGGTTGGAACCACCTCTTCTATGACTTATATGGTGGGAGTTGGTTCTGTGTTTATAATTGTTCTTTGTGGCATTCTGAATTGGGTTTTTCTCAAGCTTGATTTTGCCAGTTATACCATTGGACGTATTCCTAGCATACCTAAATCTGTAAGGTGGAAAGTTTTGTTGGGTACAATCCTTGTGATGACGGGTTTTGCTATCATGTCTCATCCTTTATTTAGTAAAGATATGAGCGATATGTTTATGGCAGATTCGTATGTCTGGATGCATGAGCACCTCATATTCTCTATTTTGGTTCTGGCTGTGATTGAGGCTACGGCCAATCTTGTTATTTACGGAGCTATACTCCGTGAGGTGTTAGAGTGGAAGCATCGCCCATGGCAGGTTATTCTGGTGTATTCTTGCATTATGTCATTGATTTCTTTTTTTTCAGAGGCTTCTTCGTTTCCGATAGTAACTATAGCGATAGCACAATTTGAAGGGTGGATGTATGAGTACACCCGAAGTGTTATACCTATTATTGTAGGCGATGTGGCATTTTGGATTGTTTTGCTGTGCTTGGTGGGTGTTCCTGCAAGTGGCTGGTTCCTTCTAATTGGTGCATTGGTGGCTGGGGCGGGCGCACATCTTGCCTTAAATCCGATGGAACCTTACAAACCGCTTGAAGATTAATCCTCTACAATCAGTTGCAATCCTATTCCGCGAACCGTTTTCAAGTTGATTTTTGGTTCATCAGCAAGTAGTTTTCTTAGTTTATTGATGAAGACATCGAGACTTCTCGATGCGAAATAGTCATCTTCTGTGTTCCAGAATCTACTTAGAATAGCTTCTCTGCGAACTACATTATTCTTGTTCTCAGCCAACAGTTGCAGAATCTGTGCCTCTCGCTGGGTTGTGGTCTGAGTTTCGCCCGTTTCATCGTTGCGAAGTGTTGCGTGATTAGCATCCAGAGTGTATTTGCCAAGCTTGTAGTGACTTGTCTCGTTCTGGGTCTTGGCGCCACCACGCATCTTCATAAGGGCCTGGATGTGAGCGTCTAACTCCTCTGGAACAAACGGCTTCTTTACGTAGTTATTGATGCCTAAGCGATAACCTGCCTTTACATCGTTAGGCGAGGTGAGGGCTGAGGTGAAGATGATTATTACATCGCCATCAGTCTCGCGAATGCGCTCCACCATCTCAAAGCCATTCATAACAGGCATGTCAATATCCGAAATGATAACGTCTGGGTGAATCTCTTCCCATGCTTTTACACCTTCTTTACCATTCTTGGCAGTAGATACTTCGTAGCCACCAATGATGTCTTCCAAACCAGTTTTCTCGATGTAAGCGAGCGATTCGTCATCTTCAACTAACAATAACTTTATCATACGTTCTTAGGGATATAAAGAGTAAATTCTGAATATTTGTCTTTCTCACTAGATACTGTTACCTTGCCACCATGGGCTTGCATCACCTGGTCGACATAGTTTAAGCCTAAACCAAAACCTGATACGCCGCCTTTGCGATTCTTCTCGTGGATGGCGGCTCGACCAAACTTGTCGAAGATAATCTGTTGTTCTTCCTTGGTGATTCCTATACCGTTGTCACGTACTTTTAATAATACGTTTTTATCTGTATCTATCGATGAAATCTTGATTTTTATCTCGTCCTTAGAGTATTTGATGGCGTTATCCAGCAGATTAGCAATTGCCTCTGTCAGGTATTGCTCATCGGCCAGTACATTCCTTATTTTCAGGTCTGTAATTATCTCTAAAGGTTTATCCGCCTTGGCCTTTACTTTGTCGATTAAATCGGCAATTATTGGTTCGATATCTATGTCCCACTTGTTTAGAATCAGTTTTTTATTCTCGAGTTTTGAGATTGTAAGAAGCTTGTTGACGAGGGCTAACAGGTGTTCTGCCTCTTCTTCGATGATGGTATAGTACTTTTCCTTAATCTGTGGCTTGTCGTCAACCTTACCACTATGTAGGAAGTGGGCACCCATAATTATCGATGAAAGCGGCGATTTCATATCGTGAACCATTGCATACGAGAAGTCGTTGCGCAGTTCGGCCATCTGTTCCTGTTCTGTGATGAACCTTAGTAGCTGCACTATGATGATAGCGAAGAATCCAAGGATAAATGCACTCAACAGGAAAAGTGGACTAAGTTTCTGTGCCAACTCTGGGTAGGGATTGTTAAGTGCAAGTTGTATTGCCCTTGATTGGTCTCTGCGAATGCTTACTGGGTGAGTCATTATTGACCACGAAGAGTTGTTGTCGTTGTTCTTTCTTATAATATTGCCTGATGCATCAATTTCAAGTACGGTAACGTTGCGATTGATTTCTGCCACACTTAGTAGTGAATCTACGTATATAGCAACGGTATCGAGCGAAATCTCTGAGTGGTAGTCCTTGCTCAAAGCGTCGTTTATACCCTCTACTGATGATGCAAGCGAGATATTGCCTCGAGCTTCAGACAAACTTAGAGTATCGTCTTTAGTCACAATATCGGCACGAGTATAACCCTCGTAAAACATTGCCCATGTTAACTGGTTGCCTGCACGCTCAGTAATATCCTTAGTTACTGAGCGATAGGTCATCCACATATATAATCCCAGCAACAGCAAAACTGTCACTGCACTCACTATCGATACATATTTATACTTGTTAGTATGCATAATCGCGTGCAAAGATACGAATAAGTGAGCAAAATCCCAAATATATTTGGGAGTTTTCGAACGTGAGTATTTTAGAACGATAGTTCAAAGATAGTGCAAATCGTGATAAATACCAAATTTATTACAGAAATTTGAACCTCATTCTGGGAATTCGTATACCAGATATTGCATATTGGGTTCTGTGGGGTAGTTGGTTAGACGCCCTGAACGTGTTACAAATGACAGTATTCCATTATATACTCCATTTCCAAATGTGTATTGACCACTGTAGATATTGATATGGTGAACACGACGGGCATCATAGTTCAGAAGTTGTTCGATATTGCCGACAGGCATACCGTCTATCAGTACCAATGTAGGCAATGAATTTACGTTAGGGGCTTGATTTATAGAGACAAACAACCTGGTAGCACCATTTACTTTTCTTTTGCTTACGTATATTACATATTCTAGTAATACTTCCCTGACAGTCGAGAACTGACGGTATTCGTCGAGATTATAAGTTTGTACTGGTTTCACTCCAAAAACGGTGTCATCATAGTCTAGTGGCACTATCTCTGATTGGTTTTCATCATCTTTTTCTTCTTTGACGGGATGATGTCGCTGCATTTCGATGGAACGCGCTTCAACCTCACTTCGATTGTAATGGAACACAAGGTGTGGTAACTTCCTGGGAATCAAGGCTTCAAATGGACTAATTATCTCGATGGACAGGTGTACATCTGTGCTTGTTACGGCTGAAAGTACTAATGGCTGTTTGCCATAAACTCCGTATGTGTAGAATTCGGCAGTGGAGTCATTAGCCATCTTTCCCTCAAAATAATGTATCTGCTTGCCTATGATGCTTAAAGATGGTCGTATCTGGTTGGCTTTGAATATATTACCGCTGTTTTTTATATGGGCCTTTATGATATGCCCTTCAGTTTCACGTGCATCTACGCCCTTCTTGGACACTAAATCCGCATTACCATCAACTGACACCCAACAGCTATCGCCTTGCACCCATTCGATATCATCGTCACTACTTTTGCGTAGAGGATTTATAATTGCGATAAGCTGGTTGGCGACGTTTGCGTTGTCGCGAGTATATACTGATAGTACATAATAACCACTATGAAGGTCGGAAGGTAGTTCGATATTACCAGCTCCCTTACCTTCATAAATACCTATTACGCTACCTGCCGACAGATTATGTGTGTCACATAGTTCTGCGTATGCTATCAGCGCATTATCAGTAGTTATGTTCACCTTCATTGTCTCACCAGCAAGATACCATGAGCGGTCGGTCTCAATGTTTGTTGCAAATGAGCTCATGGTAAACGCCAACACAGCTATAGATGTCTTTATTCTTTTATTCATCTTAGTAACTTACATTTTCTGTTAATGACCAAAAATCAGGTTTCTCTATGTATGCACCTTTTTCTCTGACATCGAGTTGATATAGCCATGCCCATGCTGTTTGTAGTGTAGAGCCCGTTTCTCCTCCGTATTGCCATTCGCATAGATACATACCTATATTTACCAATCTACAGCAGTCCTCTTCTGTTGGATCATCTTTCCAGAATCGAGTGTCAGGTAGTGATGGGTGGTGGATTGAGTATTCCATTGCATTGAGGAAAAATCTGTATTCACTGGTATTCAACGAACATCCTATAAAACCAATTGCACGCTTGTTCGATGTCAAACAGTGGATGTTTGTTGGCAGAGATGAAGGTTGGGGGGAGAATAGACCTCCCATTTCAGTTGCTACCTGACGGCGTGTAGTTTCGTACTCGTATTCAGCCTTTGATATGGCACGTTGATGTATCAGACCGCTATACCTATAATATATACGCTCATTGCTGCGGCCTATGTCATACATCTTGAGCCCTTTAATATGTTGCCCTTCGTAAGTAGTGCTTGCACCAATCATGATGGTCGAACTTTTAGCATCCTTCCATCCACGCTCAGGAAAAAGTCTGTAGCCGATGATATAAACGGGGCTCTTTGATTCTATGTCATAATACCATTCGGTCACGTAGTCGGGGTGTACTTCCCATGTCTCATCGTATGTCCACGAATAGTAATTAGGCTTATCTGGTTCAAAGGGGGCTTGGGGTGTAACGAGTATGTCAATGTTGCTCTCAGGTGTGTATTGTACTCCGCTTACGTCGGCTATCTTCTCTGTTGGCAGAGGCTTCTGAGGTTCTGATTCATATACCTCGTTGTCTATCTCGATATGTAGATAGTATTCCACGTCAGGATAGAGCGTGTCAATCATGCAGGTATATTTACCGTAGTATAATTCTTCTGTCATATATTCAGAGCCATCGCTGCCTTTTACAGAGACAGTGGCGTGGTTAACATTACCTGCCTGACTTGTGTCCCCTCCAAGTCCGATATCGTTCCACCAGCGTGAAGAGTTGACAGAAAGCGTACGTGAAAGGATGAACGTGTTCATTTTTCCAGAACTAATGGTTCCTTCAACTACTAGCAAGTTTGTATCATCATCAGGTATATCTGCCTCAAATTCTTCAATACAGCCTGATAGCATACATACACTTATGACAAGACACAGTGTGAAATATTTTTTTGTTTTAAGTTTCATCATATCTTAGTTGAACCGTATGTTAAGTGAGACAAAAGGAATGGCAGTGCCAAACACAGATAACTTATACCCCTTTATTCCCGCACCTTCGTTAACGTAATATACGTTATATGCATTTTTGCGTGCAAGGGCATTATACACGCCTATAGAGAACGATGTGTGGAGAAAACTTGTAAGTTTATGAGTAGGCTCTATATTAAACGCAAGGTCCAGACGCATATAGTCTGGAATACGGTATTTGTTACGTTCTGTATAATAGGGCATATATTTGCGATTAAACGAGTCATAATATTGTCCGGCAGGGACAGTTGTCGGTCTACCTGTAGCATAGTCGAAATTGCCAGAAAAGCTGTATCTCTCAGTAAACTTAAGGTTGAGTACAGCCTTTACCTCATGAGGCCTGTCGTATTCTGAGGGATACCATTCACCATTATTCAGAGGTGCAGCTACTCTCTTGTCGTCCTGACATAACAATGAGCGTGAGTATGTATAGCTTACCCATCCATTAATTTTTCCAGCGGGTTTCTTTGCCTGAAGCTCTATGCCATAGGCTTTTCCTTTGGTTGGGATAACGTCAGTCTCAAGGTGACGGTTCATCAGCAGAACTGCCGAATTGCGATAGTTGAGATAATCGCCGATATGTTTGTAGTACACTTCTGCTGATAATTCGTACCCTTGACTTCTCACTCCTCTATTCCATTTTTCCTTAGTCTCATAATAGATACCTGTAGCCAGTTGCCAGCCATTCTGGGGCTTGATGTTAAGGTCGGACAGTTTCCAAATATCAGTAGGCGACATAATAGAGGTGTTGGATACCTTATGAATATACTGATGCATGGTGTTGAAGCCTGCCTTCAGCGAAAGATTCTCTTTTAGAGAATAGCGGGCTGACAGACGTATCTCAGGAGCGTGATAGGTCTTGATGATGCCAGACTCCCTGCTACTACTTATTAATGTGGCCTCTGACGGTAGTTCGCCGTCGGCATAATGATTTACATCACGAGGTCCGATTGCATTGAATACTGAATAACGAAGACCTGCGGAAACAGACAGTTTTTCTGTGAGTGAACGTTCGTAGTCGATATATGCAGCACTTTCTAATGCTTTTTCTTTCTGCAATTGGTCTGGCTTTATTCGTGAGTTATCGCCTAGAGGTTCATATTTGCCGGTTTGTACATTGTAGTGCTGTACTGATAGACCGTATGATAGGGTTTGGTTATCAGACAGACGCTGACGGAAATGTAACTTTCCCCATATTTGGTCGATGCCAAAGCTAAGTCGGGCAGCCATAGACGGTATGGCCTTATCATCATTGAAATAGTCGTAGTGGTCAATTCCTGCAGAAAATGTAGCAGTAAGCGATTCATTCAGGATAGAGCGCCATTCTGCTGATATGTTACGATTAAGATAGCCATATCCGTCCTCTGAACTGAACGAGAACTTATCATTACTCCAATACCCAAACAGCTTGAGGCGATGCATACTGTTAATCTTCCAAGTCAGTACGCCGCCAAAATCATAGAAGTTTGCAGTACCGTTCTTGTAGCCGCTCTTTTCTGGTAGCTTCTTTAGTATCCAGTCGCTATATGTGGTTCGACCATTAAGCAGTAACGATATATGATCCTTTACAATAGGTATCTCAAGATTCGCCCTGCTGGTAAGTGCACCAATACTAGCCGAACCTGTAAACTTCTGCATGTTTGCCTCCTTCGAGTTCACTTTAAGCACACTGCTTATTCTGCCTCCATATTCTACTGGAATACTCGACTTGAACAATTCCACATCTTCAACTGCATCAGAATTAAACGATGTGAATAGTCCGAATAGATGCGATGGGTTGTACACTGTACCTCCATTGAAGAGTATTAGGTTCTGGTCTGTTGCACCTCCTCGTACATTATATCCGCTCGAAGCCTCACCAACGCTTGTTACGCCAGGCAGAGTGAGCACTATCTTCATGATATCCGCCTCGCCAAAGGATGATGGAACATTCTTCAGCAGCTGTGGGTTGAATTTTTCTGAACCCATAGTTGTGCTCTTAACTGCCGATTGGCGACCTGCTAAGACCACAATCTCTGCTAGTTCGTGGTCGTCGGAAATGCTTTTCTTTGCCTTCTCTATACCAGGTGTTACGTAGGTCTTTGTGTTCTTCGATCCTATTGATAGTAATGATTCATTGTCAAGAACTGGTATTCCGGTTATAAGTTTCTTTTCGTCAAATTGTTTGACGTCAGTCCTTGGTTGAGCATAATTGCTCTTTGCTGCCATTGATTCATGATTGGCAGGTGCAGAGTAGATTTGTGGATTTGCAATGGGTGAGCCTGAAATACTCTTGACTACTTTTACAAGACTTCTTTCGCGCTCTTTCTTTGAGAACGAAAGATGATTATGTTTGGCAAATCGCTTTATCTTTGTTTTCTGTTCAGCGAAAATCTTAGCCACCTCCGATGCACGCTTTACATGATATATTTCTCCTGTAGGAGTAATGAGTGTGTAATGTCCTTTGGTGCTTAGAGTCTTTTGATATGTGTTTTCTCCAAACACAATTCTTTCGCCGCTGTAAATCTTCCATTCGCTATGATAAAGCTGGACACCATTGGTGCTTCCATCGCAAAGTACAGCTGCGTATCGCAGGCTGTCCTCTGGATCGTGCACATATCTGTAGCCGTCCATCTCAAACCAGTCTACGTGTTCTTGCTCAGGCAGACAAAAAACATTTCCTTGTGGAGACAATACAACTACATTCTGTTTCAACTGGTCAAAACGTAGCTGTACATTATCATAAACCACTCCATAATAGCTTATACGGCCTCGATATGTGTTGTCGTTATAATATGGGCTTTCTATCCATTGCCACGATAGGTATTGAGGTTCGATGGTACCCACATATAGACGGGCGAAGTTAGAAGCAGAGGAAAAGTAGTCCTGAGCTCCTACATTCTGCGTCATAGCCAACATACAGGCGAATATCAATAATTTCTTTTTCACTTCTTAATTTATGCTTGATTTTTGAAACCGGATGCAAAGATACTGCAAAAATAGCAAAACACCAAAAAGATTCGTATGTTTTTTTATTTCTGCTATGCAGCCTGAAGTGTGACTTTTACAATTTCTTAACGTAGATAAGCTTTCTACCTTAATATATAATTTGTATCTTTGCAACCAAAAACCATAATATTACAGACAGAATGATCAGAAAAGTATGTTTCGTAGCCGCGCTGATGGCTACAAGTCTCTGCGGGGCAGAGGAAGTAAAGGTGACATCACCAAGTGGAAATCTGGAAGTCGTGGTGAGCGATGAGGCTGGCAAGGCTACCTATCAGGTGTCGCTGGATGGCAAACAGATGGTTGCAAAATCAAACTTGGGACTTAACACAAGTATTGGTGACCTGGTAAACGGACTGAAGATTGTAAGCAACAAGACTGAGGCCGTAGAGAAGCATTATGATATGCGTACCATCAAGGCGTCGCACATCGACTACAAGGCCAATAAACTGGTGTTGACTGTTGAGAACGAGAAGAAACTCAAGATGACCATTACATTTATGGTATCTGATAATGACGTGGCCTTTAAGTATGGTATAGCAAAGGGTCCTCGCGACAAGCAGCGCACTCTGGTGTATGGTGAGGCTACAAGTTTCAATTTCCCTGATGGCACCACAACATTCATCACCCCACAGATTGGTCCTGAAACTGGTTGGGCTAACACCAAACCAAGTTATGAGGAGGGTTACAGCGTAGACGGCCAGATGAACGTTAAGTCGCATTATGGTCGTGGATATACCTTCCCATTGATGTTCCACCTGCCTGATGGATGGGCTCTGGTGAGTGAGACTGGTACTACTGGTGCTTATTGTGGCACGCATGTGTCTGATTATCAGCCAGGTGTAGGTTATACCATCGCATTCCCTGACAAGGGCGAGAATGGTGGATTCGGTTCAGAGTTTGTAGCTATGTCATTGCCAGCTGAGACTCCTTGGCGTACTATTACAGTGGGTTCTACCCTGAAACCAATCGTTGAGACAACCGTAAGCTACGATGTGGTAGACCCTCTCTACGAGGCAGCTTACGATTACAAGCCAGGTCGTTACACATGGAGTTGGCTCATCTGGCAGGATGGCGCTACCAATTATAAAGATCAGGTTCAGCTGATAGACCTTGCATCTACTATGGGTTATGAGTATTGTCTGGTAGATGCCCTTTGGGACACTCAGATTGGTCGTGACAAGATGGTAGAACTCTCTCGCTATGCTCAGTCTAAGGGGGTATCGCTGATGCTTTGGTACAACTCAAACGGTTATTGGAACGATGCACCTCAGGGCCCACGCAATTGTCTGAACACATCGCTGGCTCGCAATCGTGAGTTTAAGTGGTTGCAGGAGATTGGTGTTAAGGGCATCAAGGTCGACTTTTTGGGAGGCGACAAGCAGGAGACTTTGCAACTCTACGATGATATAATGGTAGATGCCAACCGTTATGGCATTCAGTGCATCTTCCACGGATGTACCCTGCCTCGTGGTTGGGAGCGTATGTTCCCCAACTACGTAGCTTCTGAGGCTGTATTGGCCAGCGAGAACGTATTCTTTGGCGAGGGTGCTGCTATCCACGAACCATTCGATCTCACACTTCATCCATTCTGCCGCAATGCTGTTGCTTCAATCGACTGGGGTGGTGTGATTATGAATAAGTATCTGAGTCGTGACAACAAGAGTCGTCATTCTCGTAAGACTACTGATATCTTCGAGATGGCCTCTGGTATCACCAATCAGACTTCTATCCAGTGCGTGGCCATGTATCCTAACAATCTGCAGGAGTTGCCACAGTTCGAGCTAGATTTCCTGAAGGCTCTGCCTACTACTTGGGATGAGACACGTTTCATCGATGGTTATCCTGGCAAGTATGTAGTCCTGGCTCGTCGTCATGGTGCTGATTGGTATATCGCAGGCTTGAATGCACAGAAGGAGCCTGTTAAGCTTACCCTCGATCTCCCAATGTTTGCAGGTAAGACACCAACCATCTATGTAGACGATCAGAAGAAGGGCGTACCCACGATGACTACCTTGAAACTGGATAAGAAAGGTAAGGCTAAGGTAGCAATCCTGCCTAATGGAGGACTAATCATTAAATAAACTAGGAATATGAAGAAACTACTGACTACTATGATGCTGGCGGCTGTGGGCACTATGCTCACAGCTTCAGCAGATGAATTACCATTGATTCAGAATGTAAATGCCTATGAGAGTTGTTTGCTTAATGGCGACTGGAACTACATCGTTGACGTACAGGAAGAGGGCTACTACGATTATCGTATGAACCCTACTGCCTGGGGATTCTTTCGCAATTCCAAACCTCAGAAACCAGAGGACTTGATAGAGTATGATTTCGACAAATCGCCCACAATGAAGATTCCATCAGACTGGAATACTCAGGACGAGCGATTGTTCTTCTACGAAGGAACCGTATGGTTCAAGAAGAGCTTCCAAGCCGTTCCTGTTCAGGATTATCGCACCTTGCTGTATTTTGGTGCAGTCAACTACGATTGTCATGTATGGGTGAATGGTAAGAAGGCCGGACATCACATTGGAGGTTTTACACCATTCAACTACGACATCAGCAATCTGCTTAAGCAGGGTGAGAATACTGTAATAGTAAAGGTGGATAACAAGCGCCACGCAGAAGATGTGCCCACACAAATCTTCGACTGGTGGAACTATGGTGGCATCACTCGCGATGTGAAGTTGGTCAAGGTTCCACAGGTCTATCTGGAGGATTACGACCTGCAGCTTCTGAAGGCTGCTGATAAGGCCAAGGTACGAGAGATTACTTTTTCTGCAAAACTGAGTGCCAAGGAGGCTGGACATAAGGTGGTGGTTAACATCCCAGAGTTGAAACTAGAAAAGCAACTTACTACTGATGCTGAGGGCCGAGTAAGCACAACACTAAAGGTGGCTGCAAAGAAACTACAGCTTTGGAGCCCAGAGAATCCCAAACTCTATGATGTTCGTATCTCATTGGATACCAGTATGTTTGCAGATGAAATAGGTTTCCGTACCATCGAGACTCGCGATAAA
Source organism: uncultured Prevotella sp. (assembly GCA_900322175.1). GTDB lineage: Bacteria > Bacteroidota > Bacteroidia > Bacteroidales > Bacteroidaceae > Prevotella. The sequence goes on along the minus strand of ONYZ01000009.1, from coordinate 43,018 downwards.
CAGATATTGCTGAATGGCAAGCCCATATTCCTGAAAGGTATCTCTATCCACAACGAGAAACCAAATGGTGGTGGACGTGCCAACACTGTGGAGGATGCTCACACACTGCTCTCATGGGCAAAGGAGTTGGGTTGCAACTTTGTGCGTCTGGCCCACTATCCACACCACGAAGAGATGGTGCGCGAGGCTGAGCGTATGGGTATTCTGGTTTGGAGCGAAATCCCTGTTTATTGGACTATCGCCTGGACCAATCCCAAAACATTTGATAATGCCAAACAGCAACTCACAGATATGATTGCGCGCGACCACAATCGTGCCAACGTCATAATCTGGAGTATCGCCAACGAAACTCCACATTCTGCCCAGCGCGATGATTTCTTGGGCAGATTGGCCAAGTATGCTCGCACATTGGATGACACTCGCCTCATTTCTATGGCAATGGAGGTTACTGGTGCGTCTAACTACGTGAATCGTCTTAATGACAATATGAACCAGTATGTAGATGTGGTAAGCTTCAATCAGTATATCGGCTGGTATCGCGATGTGAATGATGCACCAAAGATGAAGTGGGAGATACCTTACAACAAACCAGTCATCGTCAGTGAGTTTGGTGGTGGAGCCCGCTATGGCTATCATGGTGCCAAGAACCAGCGTTGGACTGAGGAGTTTCAAGAGAATCTTTACAAGGAGAATACTGCTATGCTTGACAAGATTGAAGGTTTGGCTGGTACCACACCTTGGATTCTGAAAGATTTCCGTTCGCCTCGTCGTGTTCTGCCTGGTGTGCAGGATTACTACAACCGCAAGGGCTTGTTAAGCGATAAGGGCGAGAAGAAACTGGCCTTCTACGTACTGAAGAAATGGTATGAAACTAAGTAATAATTAATAAGGTATAAGACCAGTGAAGAATAATCTAAAGACTATCGGTAGTTGGGCCGTGATGGGACTGACTGCACTATTAGCAAGTTGTAACACAGCTAAAGACATGGAACAGCAGATTGACGAACTCTATCAGCAGATGCCTCAAGAGGAGCGCATCGCTCAGTTGAGGAGTATGTATATGGACGAACTTTTCGACGAACAGGGAAAGCTTGACACAGCTAAGTGTAAGGAACTGATACCATACGGTATTGGCCATTTCTCACAGTTCTGCATGCAGCAACCTCGCGATCCAAACGAGTTGCGCGATCGTGCTATTGCCATTCAGGATTGGTTGATGAAGAATACGCCCAATGGCATTCCTGCTCTGTTGCACGAGGAGGTGCTCTCTGGTGTAAATACCAAGGGTTCTACCATCTATCCCCAGCAGATAGGCCAGGCAGGATCGTTCAACCCTGAGTTGGCTGAACTCAAGACACGTCAGACCAGCACACAGTTGCGCAAGATGGGGGGTATCTTTGCCCTTTCGCCAATGGTGGATGTGTGTCGTACTCCTAGTTTCAACCGTTTGGAAGAGTCGTATGGCGAGGATGGTTACCTGTCGGCAGTGATGGGTACTGCCTTCGTGCAGGGTCTCCAGCAGGGCGATCTCAAGAAGGGTGTTGGTGCCTGCTCAAAGCATTACCTGGGCTATGGTGGCGGAGGCGATGCTGACGAGAAAGAGATGATGGAAGAGATTCTGTTGCCTCATGAGGCTATGATTCGTTTGGCTGGTAGTGTGGCTGTTATGCCTGGTTATCACGATGTGCATGGTACCAGATGTGTGGCTAATAGCGAGATACTGCAGGATATACTTCGTGGTTATGTAGGTTTCGATGGTATGGTAGTAAGCGACTATACTGCTATCGACCAGATTCCTAATATCGAAAGCGTAGTAGAAAAGGCTGCTGCCGCTATCAATAACGGTAATGATGTTGACTTCCCTCATGGTGCAAACTACAAGCTGTTGCAGGAGGCTATCGATAAAGGACTTGTTAAGCCAGAGGCTCTGGAGCGTGCTGTAAAGAATGTGCTTCGCATAAAATTCCGTATGGGACTGTTTGATAAGGATCCATATCTATATTCTAACGAGGACATCAAACTGGATACCCCAGAGGAGCGTCAGACAGCATACGATATCGCAACCCAGAGTGTAGTACTGTTGGAAAACAATGGCGTGCTGCCTCTCAAGGATGTTAAGAATGTGCTTGTAACTGGTCCTAATGCCAACTCAATTTGGGCAATGTGTGGCGACTATACCTATCCAGCCATGTCGTACTTCTGGAAGATGATGGACTATAAGTCAGAGAATCCACATATCGTTAAACTGCTTGAGGGTATGCAGAATCATAAGCCAGAGGGTGTTAACGTGGTTTATTCTCGTGGTTGCGACTGGACAGAAGAAGTGGAAACTAAGTATAGTGAACTTGGCGATGCTCGTGCCTGGGAGTATAATCTGCTGCATCGTATGGTTGATTCTGGCGAGAAGGCTGACAAAAAGGAAGCTCTCGCTATGGCCAAAGATGCCGATGTAATCATCGCTGCAGTAGGCGAGAACGTGATGCTTTGTGGTGAGAATCGCGATCGTCAGGGACTCCGTCTGCCAGGAAAGCAGGAGCAGTTTGTTGAGGAACTCATCAAGACGGGTAAGCCCGTTGTACTGGTGATGTTTGGTGGTAGAGCTCAGATTATTTCTGGCCTTGCAGAAAAGTGCGCTGCTATCATTCAGGCTTGGTATCCAGGCGAGGAAGGTGGAAATGCTGTGGCTGATATCCTGTATGGAAAGGTGTCGCCATCAGCAAAACTATCTGTAAGCTATCCTAATGTTGAGATCAACGAACCTGTCTGCTACAACTATTCAGCAGAAAAGGATTCGCGTATCGCTTGGCCATTCGGCTATGGTCTTAGCTATACCACATTCGAATATGCAAACTTAGAGGCTGCTTCTGAGGTTACAACCAAGGACGAGAGCTTCTTCCTGACCTTCGATGTTAAGAATACAGGTAAGGTGGCTGCCGATGAAGTGGCCCAGATTTATCTGTCGCCAGCTGATAAGAGCCAGAATATACGTCCTATCCAGCTTCAGGGCTTTGCCAGAGTTTCATTGAAACCAGGCGAGAGCAAGAAGATAAGTGTCAAGATGTATGCTGAGCAACTGGGATTCTATACCAACGATGGCCAGCGCCAGTGGAATATCCAGCCTGGTAAGTATATTATTAAGATAGGTGCATCATCGCAGGATATCAAGCTGCAGCAGGAGATAAATCTTAGTGGCGAAGCTGTTAAAATGCCTTTGAGAAAGTACTATTTCTCAGAGGTAAAACAGATTTAACCTAAAGATAACATTGCGATAACTCAATGCTCGTGCAACTTTTCGTACCTTTGCAACGTCAAACAGATAAAAATAACAATTAAAACTATAGAGGTATGAAAGCAATCATCACAGCAGTTATGGTACTTACGATGTGCCTGACAACAGTCAACTCTTATGCAGCTGACAATCAGAGTGACACTCAGAAGGTTGAGTATCGTTATGAATACGATGAGCAGGGTCGCCTTGCCAACAAGGAGATGCTGAGCTGGGATGAAGCCAAGAAGGATTGGCAGAAGAGCAGCCGCCTGTCGTATAAGTATTACAAGAATGGCTACAATGTAGAGGTTAGTCAGTGGAATGCCGACAAGCAGGCCTATGATCTTCCCTCAGAGGTTACGCTCTATCGCTCGCAGGCTCCTAACCTTACAACGGTTAAGACCTACAAGATGAATGAGACTCACGACAATATGTATCTGACGAGTAGAACAGTTATGATGGAACCTCTTGATACCGATCTGCTTGCTGTAAAGTGATATTCTCTCTCTTAAATTATAAAAACCCTTAAAGGGTATCAGAATCCGTAATCGATTTGTGCTGATTACGGATTTTTATTTGTAACTTTGCACTCAATTATATACAAAAATAATGAAGCTGATAAAAGACAAAGAGTTTGGAGGCGAGCGTCCTCTGTTTGCAACCCACGATTTGAGGTTGGAGAACATCGTTATAGTTGATGGTGAGTCTGGCATTAAGCAGTGTCAGAATATGGAGTGTTACGACAGTAAGTTTTATGGCAAATACCCATGGTGGCATGTTGATGGAGCAAAGATAGAGCGTTGCTATTTTGCACCAGGGTCTCGTTCGGCTATCTGGTATACCAATGATTTGGTAATGAAGGATTGTACTATCGATGGCCCAAAGTTCTTTCGCGAGATGAAAAACGTAGAACTGGAGAATGTTACTATCAACGATGCTGATGAGACATTCTGGAAGGTTGATGGCTTGAAAATCAAGAACGTCAAGCTGCACGAGGGTACTTATCCTTTTATGTTCTCGCAGAACATCTACGTGGATGGTTTGGAGAGCGATGCAAAATACGTATTCCAGTATTGTAAGAATGTAGAAGTGCATAATGCCAATATAGTAACAAAGGACTCTTTCTGGGAATGTGAAAACATTACCATTTACGATTCTACTCTCGATGGCGAGTATCTGGCTTGGCACTCTAAGAATGTTCGTCTGGTTAACTGTCATCTGGCTGGCGAGCAGTTGCTGTGTTATGCTCAGAACTTAGTGCTCGAGAACTGTACCATCGATGCAGCCTGTGATCGCATGTTTGAGTATTCAACTGTTGAGGCTGACATTAAAGGGCATATCGAGAACATCAAGAATCCTACAAGTGGACACATTGTAGCTGATAGCATAGGTTCGATTACTATCGATGAAAACGTGCGTGAACCAAATAACTGTATCATAGAAACAAGAAAATAACCTCCCCACGTATTCCCCTCCTGAGTAGGAAGGGGTAGGGTGGTCTGAACAAATAGAATATGAAGTACGATTTCGATGAACAAGTAATCCGTCGTGGTACAGGTTGCGTTAAGTGGGACGAGACCCCACCTAACCTCCCCAAAGGGGAGGAACCAAGCTCCCCTCTTTTGGAGGGGGCGGGGGAGGTCATCCCTCTCTGGGTGGCAGATATGGACTTTAAGGCTGTGCCTGCTATCCAAGAAGCCGTTTGTAAACGTGCAGAACATGGCGTATTTGGTTATACGGTAGTAGAAGATGACTACTACGAAGCTGTTATTTCATGGTTTCAGCGTCGCCACGACTGGGCCATCCATCGAGAGGAGATCCTATATACCACTGGTGTCGTACCAGCTATGTCGGTAGCCATCAAGGCGCTCACAATGCCAGGCGAAAAGGTGTTGATTTTATCACCAGATTACAATTGCTTCTTCTCGTCAGTTAAGAACAATGGCTGCGAAGTACTGGAGACTGCTCTTTTGCGTGTTGGCGATAGCTTTGAGGTGGATTGGGATGATTTTGAAACCAAATGTGCCGACGAGAAAACAACCGTTTTCCTGCTTTGCAACCCTCACAACCCTTGTGGCAGAGTCTGGACACCTATGGAGTTAGAACTGATGAACGATATCTGTCTTCGCCATGGAGTGAAGGTGGTAAGCGATGAAATCCATTGCGAACTCGTAATGCCAGGCTATCGTTTCCAGCCTTTCGCTGCTGTCAACGAGGCATGTCGCCAGAATAGCGTCATTCTAAACTCTCCTTCAAAGTCGTTTAACATTGCAGGTCTGCAAACAGCCAACATTATCTGCTCGCAACCAGAATGGCGTCGCCGTTTGGATCGCGCTATCAATATCAACGAGGTGTGCGACCTTAATCCTTTCGGCCCCGTAGCCCTTAAAGCAGCCTATAACGAGAGCGAGGACTGGATAGACGAACTAAATCAGTATCTTTGGGGCAACTATCAGGTGCTTTGTAATTTTGTTGCAAAGAATCTCCCTCAATGGAAGGTTTGTAAACTAGAAGGCACCTATCTCCCATGGGTTGATATCAGCGCGATGAACACTACAGCTCAGGCTCTCTGCGATAAACTGCTCGATGAAGCTAAAGTATGGTTGAACCCAGGCACAATGTATGGCCCCCAGTCGGGCGAGGGATATATCCGCTTCAATATAGCCACCCAGCGCTCACGTTTGGTTGAGGCTTTGAATAGAATCAGGAAAGTAATATAAGCAATCTATAAGCTTAATGTTTTGCTTAGTCCTCCTACTAAAGGACTGCAGTCCTCTTACTGAAAGACTGGAGTCCTGTAGTAGGAGGACTCTAGTCATTGGTAACAAGTACTGGCAATTTAGGCATGTTTTGCTATGAGTTTTATAGTGCTATTGTCATCAGATAGATAGTGCCGTACTTTCTGGTAGATAGTGCCGTACTATCTGGTAGATTGCCGTAATCTATCTATGAGATATCCGTACCCTATCTATAACAACATTAGTTCATACGACAGGAAGCAGAAAAAGTTTGGTCACGAGGTAAGACAAAGAATATATATATCAATAATAATATATTACATATTATAATATATAATTAAATATATGAGGTTGTTATTTTTATTCCTGTGACCAAACTTTTTCCGCTTCCTGTCGTATGAACTAGTGTCCTGTTGATAGTGTACCATCTGTCAAACCTCTGGCGAATTGTTTTTCTTCGCAAATAATTTTTTTAATAAAACATTTGGAGTTTTCAAGGATTATTGCTATCTTTGCCCCGTCCGTCTTATAAGATGGGCATGACAAAGAATATTGTATGATTTTAAAAAACAACTGCGTATGGTAACATAACTACAGCAAAAGGACATAAGACATAGAACGTCCACTTTTGATTCTTGTAATCTGATAATTGGGGAATTAGAAGAATTTGTCAAGAACTGAAGTAGATAGTTCACGCCGTTGGCGTGGGCATTTACTCGTTTAAGGCAAATAGGTTATCCCCAATACCTCAGATTACGTAGACGAAGTAAATTGTCCACGTTTTCTATTGGGTAACTACTTGGCCCTTTAGACATGAATAGTATTCTTAATGTTGTACTATAGCAAGTATGGCGTTGACTTTCTGATTTTTCACGATTTTCTCACACCTTGTTCAGGTGTATTATCGTGCCTATTGTAAAAAACAACTAATATTAACTTAAAACAATTATAACTATGGTTACAAAAGTTCTTAAATTTTTATTTACCACCATTTCTGCTTTTTGTTTCGTGTCTGCAAATGCTTACGACTTTAAAAGCAGTGGTATTTATTTCAACATTCTTTCTGAGGAAGAAAAAACTGTTGAGGTCACATCTGAGTATGAAGGTGCCAGTTCTTACTCTGGAAATATTGAAATTCCAGAGGTTGTCTCTTACGGATGGAGTAATGAATATACAGTGATTGCTATTGGTGATTACGCCTTCTCTGGTTGCCAATTGGATTACATTTCTTTGCCTTCAACGATTAAGCGGATAGACAACTCTGCCTTTAGTAGCTGTAAAGGTTTAACATCCCTGAGTCTTCCTCAAGATGTAAAATATATTGGTGATGATGCTTTCTCTAATAGTGATATTGGGGGGAGTTTGACTATACCGTCTAGTTGTAAATATGTGGGTAATGGTTCATTCTTCCAAACAAAAATTACTAACTTAACCTTTGAGCGGATTGTTGCAGTCCCGATGGGTAATCTGTGTAGAATTGGAGATACTGCATTTGCAAATTGTGATTTACTTACTACGGCTAATCTAAATGGACTATTCTATCATTTTGGGACCAACCCTTTTATGCGTTGCGACAACTTAACAACAATTGACGGTTGGGGCGGTTATACGAATCAAGAATTAACACAAGGCAATCTTCTTATTGATGGATGCATCTATAGTTTTACGGAAAAAGATGGCGTCCGTTCTTTGGAACTTATTTGCTGTCCTGCTGGCATGGACCACTTCAGTAGCCCCAATTACTATACAGGAATAGAAAAGAAGAAACATGTGTTGACATCATTAGGTTCGACCTCGTTTGGAGGCTGTAGTAAAATAACATCTTTAGACATCCCAAACACTGTAGAAAAGATTGGTTATATGAGTCTTTTTATGCCAGCTGACGGAGATGACAATACTTACCGCAGAGTTAACATACCAGAAAGTGTGGAAGAAATAGGTTCTTTTGCTTTTGGATGGTTTGGATATAACTGGGACATATACATTCACAGCACGAAAATTAAGAATTTCAGTTCAGGGTCAAATCCAGTGGGACAAAAGTATGGAAATGTGCATATTTTGCGTGGAACAAAAGCTTCTTTCATAGAGAATAACCCTTATGTCGAAGGAGGTTTTAATGTAATTGATGATATAATAGATCTTGTTGACGTGACAGCTAATCAGGGAGAGGCAGGCGAATACTGGGCTACGTTCTATAGCAATATAACTCACTACAAGGCTTCCTCAGGAACAAAGGTATTCAAGGTCAACCTTACTGGCACGACGCTCATGATGAGTGAAATCACTGACGGCATCGTAACTAAGGATCAGGGCGTAGTGCTGAAAGCTTCGTCAGCCAACATTACCATGACTCCGAACGCTTCGGCTAGTGCCGATGACTACTCGGACAACAGTCTATTGGGCACGATGACCAGCATTACGAACCCTGGCAATGCCTACGTACTGAACTACAAGGCTGCGACAGGCGCAGGCTTCTACAAGCTGAAAGCCAATGGAACCATCGGTGCAAACAAGGCCTATCTGACGTACAGTGGCGCCCTTGCCCGCGATTTCTTCGGCTTCGACGAAATGACGGGCATCGATGGCGTGAGCGTAAACACTGTTGAACAAGGTGATGTATACGACCTGCAAGGCCGCCGCATCACCCAGCCCACAAAGGGTTTATACATCGTGAATGGTAAAAAGGTAATCATCAAGTAAAGTAAAGAGAACACAACTATGACAAAGAAAGAGTATATGAAGCCTACTGTGAAGGTAGTAGAGTTGCAGCACAAGTGCCAGATTCTGACTGGAAGCACGGACGGTCACGGTATGAACAAGAGACTGATAGAGGACGATGAAGTAGATGAAGGCTGGTAATTGTCAAAATCATCATCGTGAAACAGAGCCGGAGAGAGTGATCGCTTTCTCTGGCCCTTATAATTATGGCGAAATCGCCATAAATAGAATCCTTGTTTACTCAGCATCATGCTTACATTGCAGCAAGTTGGAAAACTTCTACCCGAAGTTTTCTAACCACCTCGAATTCTAGGGGAAGTATAAGGCATTTTTATTATTTCATATACTCTAGCTTAAACCACATCTTGAAAACGGGGTCTTCGAGATATACTCCATCAGCATGTGTTTCTATAAGCTCTTTATCAAGTAATGACTCCTTGATGCGTGAAATATTAGACTTGCTGCCCCAATTGTACTCCTCTAGTACAGCCTTGTTTCCAAAATCAGAATATACTCCACTACAGATGGCACGTATAAAATTTATCTGATATGATGTCAGGCCTTGAATCATGGGATAAGAGAAAGTGATAAAATTTTCCTACCCCATGATTCAGAAGTCCCTGTCAATATGGTGATTTTGTGATTAATCTTATTTATCTTGAAATAGTTGATCTTTAAAGAATTGAATGGCTATCTTCATTGGCTCAAGATCGTTCTTGATAATATCAAAGACGGCATCTGGGTCAACTTCAAAATAGTGATGGGCTATAACATCTCTAACCCCCATTACGCCTTTCCAATCTATTGAAGGATAAGTCTTAAGAAGTTCTTTGTCTGTTAGTTTATCTAGGGTCTTTACGCTTTCTCCGAGTGCTATCAGAACCATACATGCTGCATCAAGTTTCTCCATTCCAGAGGGAGATGTCAGATAGTCGTTAACAGAATGAATCTCTAAAGAACGTTCTTGTAATCTTGTTATGGCTGTATCAATATTCTTGAGGGTCTCGTAGACCATAGCAATATTATCAGTAGACTCGAACTCCATATTTTTGAATTTGCTGTTTAAACAATTGGTTCATGCTTTCTCTCATACGTACTACATCAACAGAACAACCTAATAGCTCTTGCAAGTAGACTTTTACACCAGCCTGCTTAAACAGGTTGGGTTTCATTTCTACGCACACATCTACATCGCTGCCTTCCTTTTGTTCGTTTCTGGCAACGGAACCAAAAAGAAGCATCGAACTGACTCCGTAGTGTTCACTGAGATACTGACGAGTGGACTTCAGTTTTTCAATTGTTTGTGCTCTGTCTAACATAAGTGACGTTTTATTTCTGTGGGCAAAGATAGGAAATAAATCCTTAACTTCCAAACTTTATTAAAAAAATCAGTTGGTTACATATTGAAACTAACTCAACTGGGGATCAAGGGGACGGAGAATCTGATCATTTATTAGATGTTTCTATAAACTCTTTATTGAGTAAAAACATTGGTACACAAGTTTGTGGACCACAAACTTGTGTACCGTTAGAATTATTTATCTTTTGAATGATTTAATTGATCAAGTAGATCTTTGTTTTACCATTGTAGGTGGCCTTTATTGTTGCGCGGCCCTCTACTACAGGACTTATCTCGAACTTCACAGCGGGATCTGTGGCTGTTGCTTTCAGTGTAGAGCTCTTGTCGAGTTTGCCATAAACCTGATAGCGGTTGCACTCTGCATAGCCGTTGAGGTTGGTAAAGAAGATAGGACTCTGTGGGATAACCAGTGGTTGACCATCGATGGTGATGGTAACCTGAGGTACCACAGGGGCATTGAACTTCTCGCCTGCCTTTGAGAATCCGATTCCGTGAAGATTGAATAATCCCTGTGGGCGCTGAGGACCACGTGGAGCACCCCAACGTGGACGCTCTGGAGCCTTAACTTCTGGTCCATCGGCAACTAGATAGATGGCATGCTTGCCAGTAAGACCTTCTACCTCTGGCACTGCAGCCTGATACATCATCGCTGCTTTTGGAGCATCGGCAGGGATGTTGAATGTAGCAATCTCCTTACCCTTCCATGGATCGTCGAGCATCACATGAATCTTGAATGCTCCATGTCCGCCTGTAGTAAGGTTTAGGTTAATCATGGCCTTGTCGCCCTTCTGGATACCAGCAAATGCGGGCAGACCCTTTGTGGTTGTAGCAAGACCTCCAAAGCCGAAGTACTTGAAGCCTACGATGCCTTTGTTGGTAATGCCATCAAGATCCATAGAATTGTTCCACACGTCATGGTTGTCCTGCATCCACTCGTTGCTGTTGGTGCCTCCTGCCATAAAGCAAGTAAGACCTGCTGAGTAGTACTGATATGGTGGCAATCCGAAAATCTGGAATCCCTCAGATGTAACCTCGGCGCCTGTATATGTGTTGCCATCCGATGCTGCTGCAGTCCATTCGTTGTTCTTTGTGAATGGATCGTAACCAGTAATCTTTACTACACCTCCCTTGGCTACAGGCTTTTTGTCCCATGTAATCTTAACAGGGGCAACCATAGCCTGACGGGCAAAGCCAAATCCACGTGGAGGACGGTGGTAGAATACGTACCACTGACCATTGATCTCCTGAAGCGATCCGTGGGTATTGTGACCTGCATTGGTGGTAATCAGTTTTGAACCATCTTCATTGAGTACTACACCACGAGAGTCAACGAGCACACCGCCTGAACGCCAAGGGCCGAGTGGAGAATCACCAAAAGCATAGCGCAGGGCAGAATTGGTATTGCCTAGTCCGTATTCTTTGCCGCTATATCCAGAGAACACCATCACGTATTTATTGCCAACCTGACGGATAGATGAAGCCTCGAAGAAGTTGAAGTTGAGTGGGTTCTGACCTTGATAGAGAGCCTTGTACTCAGAGCCTGGCTTATCAAGCAAACGGCCATCGGCACTGCTGGCTGGAATGAATGGGTCGATCAGTTCTGTGCCTTCGCGCTTTGAGTACATAGTATTCTGGTCGAGTTCGCAGGCAGTAGAGTGCTGGAAACCATAGAATACGTATGCACGGAATCCCTTAGCATAGTCAGGATCCTTCTTGTTAGTAATGTTCTCAACGAAAACAGAGGGATCGAAGTCGATAAGTGAGCCAGGCAGGCAACGACGTCCGTCCTCAGTGAGGTTGACTGGTGTGAATGGACCGTCAGGACGATCGCTCTTACATACCATTGGCACACGCTGCCATCCACGAGAGTGGGGGTAAAGATAGTAAGTATTCTTGCCTGTAGCCTTGTCCTTAATCTCAACAAGGTCAGGTGCGAACATGGTGTCCCACTGTCCGTCTATATACCAAGAGAAGATTGGACCCTCGTCGCGCCAATTAGTGAGGTCCTCAACTGGTGCTGACCACATGCGGATGTCAGGACCGCAGTAGGCAGAATAGTTAACGTCGTGCGAACCAATGATGTAAGCACGATACTTGCCTGGCTGATCTGGATCCTCAAACACACGAGGTTCGCCATCAGGCAGATGCTCCCATAACGGGAGATAAGGATTCTGTGCATTAACTGCTAAAGCAGCCAGCAACAGAAGGGGTAACATAAATAGTCTTTTCATAAAAATGTATATAGTTTATTGTTCATTTTTGTGCAAAGTTAGCAAAATAATCAGATTTAGGCTGTTTTTTTCTCGGAAATGTTTATCTTTGCAACATATATGAAAGTAATTGTAACTATTCTGTTGTTTTTGTCTGCATGTTCGATGCAGGCTGCTGATTATAACATTGTAGATTACGGCGCCAAGAGCGACACTACAATGTTGAGTACTGATGCTCTTCAACAGGCTATTGATGACTGTTCGGCTGCTGGTGGCGGACGAGTAGTAGTGCCAGCAGGTATATATAAGATAGGCACTGTACAGTTAAAGAGTCATGTGCATTTGTATCTTGAACAGGGGGCAACTCTTTACGGCAGTACTCAACTTGCTGACTATATCCCGATGAAATCGGACTATTTGTCACTTCGCACTCAGACAACAACCATCCAATTATTCTATGCCGACAAGGTGAATGATGTCACTATAGATGGCTATGGTACGATTGACGGACGTGGACGAGCTTTCAAGAAACTATCGTGGAATGATGAAGGAATAACGCGTCCGCATTTGATTCGATTCATTCAGAGTCAGGATATCATTGTGAGGGGCATCACAATGCGTAGCTCAGGATGCTGGATGCAGCATTATCTGGCTTGCGACCGTTTATGTATCGATGGAATCAAGGTTTTTAATCGAAATAATTATAACAATGATGCTCTTGATATTGACGGCTGTCATGAGGTGGTTGTGAAAGGAATGATAGCTGATAGCGATGATGACGGTATAACGTTGAAGAGTACTTCGCCTCGTCTTTGCGAAAATGTTCGTATCAGCGACTGTGTCGTGTCGAGTCATTGTAATGCGGTAAAGTTAGGTACTGAGACCAATGGGGGCTTCCGTAACATCAATATCAGCGGTATAGTGGTAAAACCAAGTTATGACCAACGAGAGAAGTTCTTTGGACAATGGATTGGTTCATCTGCAATATCACTCGAAATTGTAGACGGCGGTGTACTTGAAAATGTGAATATTTCCAATTTCACCGTTGAAGGTACAGAGTCTCCCATCTTTGTACGTTTGGGTAATCGCGGCCGTGGCTATATGTCTGGCCAGCATATTGATCAGGTAGGTAGTATTGATGGTGTGCATATTGATAATATTCAGATACGCAATGCTGGTTCGATGGGGTGCTCTATTACAGGACTTCCAGGATATCCTGTTCGTAATTTATGGTTGTCGAATATCTCACTTCATCATAAGGGTGGTGTAAAGGCTTCCCAATTGTCAGAAATTGCCGATTCCATCGCTGACGAGAAGGCCTCTTGCTATCCAGAGGCCACCATGTGGGGTAATCTGCCTGCCAAGGGTTTTTATGTGCGTCATGCCCGCAATGTCAATTTCTCTAATATTAGTGTTTCGACTATTGAGAATGACGTCCGTCCAGAGATTGTTAATGTAGATACTGAAGGTTGGGGCGATCAGGGGGATGGTACTTATTCCAATCCTGTGTTGAATGCAGACTTCTCCGATCCGGATGTTATTCGTGTAGGTGATAAATTCTATATGGTGGCTTCTGATTTCCATTTCCTTGGTATGCAGGTCTTGGAGAGTGAGGATATGGTTAATTGGCGTTATATCTCTCAGATTTATCGCCATTTCAACGAGCCTGGCTGGGATTCAAATATGCATTATGCTGGTGGTTCGTGGGCTCCCAGTATTCGCTATTACAATGGGCTATACTACGTTTATTTCTGTACGCCCGATGAAGGCCTCTATATGACGACCGCCAGCAATCCTGCTGGTCCATGGGCTCCATTACATTTGGTAAAGCGTGTGGTTAAGTGGGAAGACCCTTGTCCTTTCTGGGATGACGACGGACAAGCTTATTTGGGACGTAGTCAGCATGGTGCAGGACCTATTATTGTTCATCGTATGTCACCTGATGGTAAAACGTTGTTTGACGAAGGAAAAACGGTATATGAAGGTCCTGTAGCAGAGGGCACTAAGTTTATGAAGCGCAATGGTTGGTATTACCTGATTATCCCAGAGGGCGGTGTCGGTACTGGTTGGCAAACGGTATTGCGTTCGCGTAACATCTACGGTCCTTATGAGCGTAGAATTGTTCTAGAGCAGGGTTCAACGAGTGTGAATGGCCCTCATCAGGGGGCTTTAGTCGATGCTCCTGATGGATCTTGGTGGTTCTATCATTTCCAGGAGACTCCTGTTTTAGGTCGTGTGGTTCATTTGCAGCCTGCCCGATGGGAGGCTGATTGGCCGAAGATAGGCGTGGATTATGACAAGAATGGAGTGGGTGAGCCCGTTGCAGCATGGAGGAAACCTGTTTCATCGGTGAAAACAGCTTTTTTAAACACCTCTGACGACTTCTCTGGTCCTTTAGGACTTCAATGGCAGTGGAACCATAACCCTGTAGATACGCATTGGAATCTGTCTGAGCGCAAAGGCTGGTTGACGTTGCATGCTCTTCCTGCCGACAGCTTGAAATCGGTTCGTAATATGTTGACGCAAAAAGTGGTAGGTTATCAGAGTGAGAGCGTTACAAAAGTTGCAATTTCTGGTTCTGGCTGTGCAGGTTTGTTCTGTTCTGGCAAACTATTTTGTGGTGTGGGATTATGTAAGGATGGTGTATTCATAGAGTCTGCCGGCCGACGCCATGTTGTCAGCAAGGGTAGCTATACTGAGGTATGGCTCAAAGTGACTAATGATTGCCAGCAAAATCGCCATCAATTTTATTATAGTCTGGATGGTAGGCATTACTTTCCTGCAGGCTCTCCTTTTGCTATGCGTGGCGGCTATTGGAAGGGTATCCGCGTTGGATTGTTCTGTTACGAAGCGAATGGTGATTTAAAGATTAGTGGTAGAAAGAGGAAGAATTATGCTCAATTCGACTATTTCGAGCAAAAATACGTCCAATAGTTTGGCTGATTGACAAAAATCTTGTACCTTTGCACACAGAAAAGCATGCGCCCTGATAGTTAAATGGATATAACAAGGTCCTCCTAAGACTTAGTTCCGCGTTCGATTCGCGGTCGGGGTACGCGCGTGTGTACATATTTATATTATATAATAAGAGCTACATCCCATCACGGAATGCAGCTCTTTTATTGTGTAACTGAAAATATTACTTCTTCACTGCAGTCTCTACTTCGTCCTCCTTGATGGTACGACCCATCCAAAGGAATGCTGTAGGAGCAGCGATGAAGAGCGAACTCAGAGTACCGAATACAACACCCAGAATCATAGCCAGAGAGAACGAGCGGATGCTATCACCACCAAGGATGAAGATAGCCAACAGCACGATCAGAGTAGTAACAGAGGTGTTGATGGTACGAGCCAGTGTCTGGTTCAGCGAGTCGTTGAACAGCTGCTGACGATCGCGCTTGCCATACAGACCAAGGTTCTCACGAATACGGTCGAATACTACCACCTTATCGTTGATAGAGTAACCTACAACGGTCAGGATAGCTCCGATGAATACCTGGTCGATCTCGAGCGACATTGGCGCCCAGCCCCAGCACAGTGAGTAAACACCAATTACGAGCAGAGCATCCAGAGCCAGAGCTGCAACAGCACCAATTGAGAATGCCATGTTGCGGAAGCGGAGCAGGATGTAGAAGAAGATGGCAAACAGAGCGATTGCCACACTGATGTAAGCACCGCGAGTGATATCCTTAGCTACTGAAGGACCTACCTTAGCAGAGCTGATGATTGAACCACCCTCGCGAACATCAGGATTCTTGAACTTATCTGCGCTCTCCTGACTAACAAGACCAGCCTTCTTCAGTGAGTTGAACAGAATTGTCTCTGCCTTGTCGTCAACCTCTGGATTGTTTGACTCAATATCCCAGTTGGTAGAGATACGAACGGTCTTACCATCAGTACCCAGGGCGATAACAGATGTGTTAGCCTCCTGATTTGCCTTCTCGCCGATGGTGTTGATGAAGGCACCAGCCATAGCCTTACGAACCTCCTCAACAGGAGTCTCCTTATCGAGAGTTACAACGTAGTTGCGACCACCAGTGAAATCAATGCTCTGACTCAAACCACGAACATAGAATGAAATGCAGCAGATAACTGCGAATACAATCCAGATAGTGTAAGACTTCTTATATGAACCCATGAAGTTGAACTTGGCGTTCTGCATCAGGTTCTTAGAGTAACCTGTTACGAAGGTGAGGTTAGTCCACTTGTCCTTAGAAAGCATTGCATCATAAACCACACGAGTGAGGTAAACGGCTGTGAAGAACGAAATCACGATACCGATGATCCATGTGGTAGCGAATCCCTTAACAGGACCTGTACCGAAGTAGAGCAGGATGATACCTGTAATCAGCGAAGTGAAGTTAGAGTCGAAGATAGCGCTGAAAGCATTTGAATAACCCTTGTTAAGAGCTTCCTTAACACCAAGACCCTTCTTCAGCTCTTCCTTGATACGCTCATAGATAAGCACATTAGCATCCACAGCTGTACCCAGTGTCAGCACGATACCTGCGATACCAGGCATTGTCAGAGCTGCCTGGAATGATGTGAGGATACCCAGTGTGAAGAACAGGTTGAACAGCAGAGCGATATCTGATAGGATACCTGGAACAAAGCCGTAAAGCATGATCATGTAGATCATCAGCAGCACGAAGGCAACGATGAATGAAATGACACCCTGCTGGATAGACTGAGCACCCAGTGAAGGACCTACAACCTCCTCCTGTACGATACGAGTAGGAGCAGGCATCTTACCTGAGTTCAGAGTGTTAGCCAAGTCCTTAGTATCTTCGATGGTAAAGTTACCAGACCGATGTTCTGCTTGGTAATCTGGCTCCAACGACGAGCACCGTCAGAGTTCATCTGCATTGATACAGAGGGGTGACCCATCTGGTCGAAGTCGTCCTTAGAGCTTGTGATAACATCACCCTCCAGTGGAGCACGACCTGAAGGCTCTGTAACCTTCAGAGCATAGAGCTCGAAGATGTCGCCCTTGGTATTCTGACCACCGAAATCCTCAGCTTTAGCACCCCAACGAAGCTTCAGCTCAGCAGGGAAGATGCGACTAGCCAGGTCAGAGTAGATAATCTTGTTAATCTCGGCAGTATCGCGTGCGTTGGCATAACCAACTACAGCGAGGGTATTACCCTGTGTAGGCTGGAAGATAGAGAACAGAGGATTCTGCTTCTTGGCCATTTCAACAGCCTTGGTGTCCTTATTGTCTTTCTTAGCCAGTTTAGCAGCCAGGTCACCTGTAGCAGTCTTAGCGCTATCAGCAACTGCTGTAGCAGTGCTGTCAACGGCTGTTGTGTCAGCAACGTCAACACCACCCTGAGCTGCCCAACGCTGGTTCAACTGTGACAGCAGAGGTGTAACTTCCTGTGAGTTGTATGTCTCCCAGAACTCAAGGTTAGCTGAACCCTGGAGCAACTTACGAACACGCTCTGGTTCCTTGATTCCTGGCATCTCGACCATGATACGGCCACTCTGGCCCTCAAGCTTCTGGATGTTTGGCTGAACAACGCCGAACTTATCGATACGATTACGAACCACATTGAATGAGTTATCAACGGCACTCTGTACTTCAGCACGCAGGGCATTCTCTACCTCTGAGTCTGTTGACGAAGTACTAACCTTGCCTTTCATCTGCTGTGTAGCGAAGATTGCAGCAAGTGGGCGACCTTTGGCCTCCTGTTTCCAATACTTAACGAACAGAGAGATGAAGTCGTTCTGACTAGTCTCTTCTTCCTTCTTGGCAAGTTCCATTGCCTTCTTGTAGGTGGCATCAGTTTTGTGGTCAGCAAGTACATCAACCACATCAGGTACTGATACCTCAAGAATTACGTTCATACCGCCCTTCAGGTCAAGACCCAGGCCAATTTCCATCTCACGGCACTGCTTAAGTGAGTAGATGCCCATATACACCTTCTCGTTGTTGATTGAATCGAGGTACTCCGCACCAGCCTCTTCGCCCATAGCAGCAGCCTTACTTTCGTAATGGCGTGTTACGAACGAGAAGGAAAGGTAGAAGCAGCACACGAGAATCAAAAGCACTGCGATAAATTTTACAATTCCTTTGTTTTGCATTTTGATTTTAATTGTTTATTTTTATTTATTTATTCTGTTCGCGTATAAAATAGCGTGCAAATATAGGCATTTTTTTACAGAAGGAAAAATTTATTGGTAATTTTCGTTCTTTTTTTATGGATTATCATTCATTTTTAGGGTACAAATGATGGGATTGTGGTCACTTGCGTCCATTTTTGAGTCGACATAGCAGTTGTAGGGCTCAAAATGGTCCGACACCAAAATATGGTCAATTCGCACAAAGAATCCTTTCTGATTATATGACAAACCGATGCCCATTCCTGTTTCTTGATAGCAGTCCTTTAACCCTTGGGCGATAGTCCGTCGAGAGTAGGATATAGGGTTATCGTTGAAATCACCACATACTATAATCGGGTATTGACGATGATCCTCGATGTACTTATGTACAGCTTCGGCTTCTGGCGCTCTTTTTGCTGCGTATTTACCTAGCTTCTCTATCAGGAGGAGACTTTCGACCTTTGCTGTATCCTTCTCCATCTTGCCGCTAATCATCTGTTTGTATTTGGCGCGCTCTTCATCGCTCAGATGGGTGCCCTCCAAGTGGTTGTTTATCACCAGAACTGTGTCTTTGCTTATCTTCAGGAAGTATGCCACCGAGCCGTTTGCTGAGGACTCATAGTAAATACGTTCTTTTTTCAGAATTGGATATTTGGAGTGGATGCCAATACCGTTTTTATTGGCATCTTTTGGGTTGAAGATGGTAGTGTCATTATACGGGTAAATTTTCTCGTACCACTGTTTCACATATTTACGCCACGTGTCTACATCCTCTTGTAAACACACTATATCTGCATCTTGCTCTTTAAGATATTCATAAACCTTTTCAAATCCTTGTTTGTATTTGTAGTTACCTCCATACTCACATACGTTATATGATATCAGCTTAATTGTTCCTTCTGGTGGAGTCTGGGTAGTATGCAGAGGCATGTAGAGTGTTATCGGGCCATACACAAGAATATATCCTACGATAGGAATCCACGTTTTCTTCCACTTGAATGTAAGCCAGAAGAATAGAAATAGTAAGTTCCCAATTAGAAAGATAGGGAAAGCCATTCCCACACATGATAGCATGGGGTGTTCAACTGGATTGATACGATCGGCATATCCGGCCAGAACCATCAGTAGTATAGTTGCTACATTGGCTCCAGCAATCAGATTTATCGTTATAGTTTTTAACTGTTTTATCATGACTGGTTGCTTGCATCGAAGAGTTTTTTCTTCTCTTCTTTAGTAAGACTGTCGTAGCCGCTCTTGCGAATCTTGTCGAGAATAGCGTCTATTTCTTCTTGGTTCTTGCGTTTACGTGCATTATACTCCATGTCATCCTCTTTTGTTCCACTACCACGATTAACGTGCATGTTGGGGTTTGTGTATCCACTTCCCTGGTTTTGTCTGCGCTGTTCAAAATTGCGCTTAAGGTTCTCGAAGAATTGCTGTCCACGTCCGCGATCGAATCCTGAGTTAGGATGATGGTTCCAATAGCGAATCATCAGGAATCCGAAAAGCATACCGCCTAAGTGAGCTGTATGTGCCACACCATCGCCGCTTGAACCTAGGGCCGAGAAGAATTCAATAGCCACGTAGCCAAGTACAAACCATTTAGCCTTTATCGGAAATGGGAATGGAATGATGAATAGTCGTTCGTTTGGGAATGTCATACCAAAAGCAAGAATTACTGCATATACTGCTCCTGATGCACCAATTGTGGTCCAGGCGTTGAGTTGTCCGCTTAATTGTTCTCCGATTGCAAATATCTCACTGAAGGTCACGCTTGGGTCTTGTGCAGTAATTGTCATATAAAACTGGCCAAATTGCGCAATCTCTTGTAATAGTCCTGCTCCTATTCCGCATGATATGTAATAAAAAAGGAACTTTTTCGGCCCCCATACATTTTCAATGACGCAGCCAAACATCCAAAGTCCGAACATATTACTAAGGATATGCATGAAATTGGCGTGTAGGAATAGGTAAGTTACAAGCTGATAAATATGGAAGTCGTTTGCCATATAGAAATGCAATCCTCCAATATCAGCCAAGTCGATATCACGTAGTTGAAGTACTGTGGTGGCCAAGAATGCAATCAGGTTAATGATTAGCAGATTCTTTGTAATCGTTGGTATGCGGAACATCATATCTATTACTTTTTATATGTTTACACTAAGGCAATAGCGCCTTTTGTTATCTTTTGGCGGCAAAATTACTAAAAATATCTCTTTTTTATGATAAAAAATACTATAATACAACTATTTTTTATCAAAATATGAAATTTTTCTCTTTTTTTGTTGTTTGTTTGAATACTTTGCTTTATATTTGCCCAAGAATTCGACTATACAGCAGTTATTACAATTAATAATTCATTAAAATTTTTAAGATTATGAACAAAACAGATTTGATAGAGAAGATTGCAGCAGGAGCTGACATCTCTAAGGTTGACGCTAAGAAAGCTCTCGAAGCAGCAGTAGCAGCTATGAAGGACGCTTTGGTTAAGGGTGACAAGATCGCTCTGGTAGGTTTCGGTACATTCAGTATAAGCGAGCGCCCTGCTCGTGAGGGTATCAATCCTCTGACTAAGGAGAAGATTAGTATTGCTGCTAAGAAGGTTGTTAAGTTCAAGGCTGGCGCTGAGCTCGCTGACGCAATCAAGTAATCCAAATGTAAATAAAATTTTAATGGGGATCCTTGTTAGGGTCCCCATTAATTATAATATGTCGATGAACTTATTTAGGCTGCTTGCCAATATAAGCCAAGATGCCTCCATCTACATATAATACGTGGCCGTTTACTGCATCAGAAGCGTGTGAAGCAAGGAAAACAGCAGGACCACCCAACTCAGAAGGATCGAGCCAACGACCAGCTGGTGTCTTAGCACAGATGAACGAATCGAATGGATGACGGCTTCCATCTGGCTGACGCTCACGTAGTGGGGCTGTTTGTGGGGTTGCAATGTAACCCGGGCCAATACCGTTACACTGGATGTTGTACTCGCCATACTCTGAACAGATGTTGCGTGTAAGCATTTTCAGGCCACCCTTAGCTGCAGCATAGGCAGACACTGTTTCACGGCCCAGTTCGCTCATCATAGAGCAGATATTGATAATCTTACCCTCACGACGCTCCATCATCTCAGGAATAACGGCTGATGAGCATATGAATGGACCAACAAGGTCGATATCGATTACCTGCTGGAACTCAGCGCGCTTCATCTCATGCATAGGGATGCGTTTAATGATACCTGCATTGTTTACAAGGATGTCAATCTGTCCAACCTCAGCGTGAATTTTCTCAACGAGCTCCTTTACTGCGTTCTCGTTAGTCACGTCGCAAACATAACCCTTTACGTTGTCAATACCAGCCTCCTTGTAGTTGTCGAGACCGCGCTGCAGGGCAGCTTCATTAATGTCGTTGAAGATGATTGTTTTGATGCCTGCTGCAACAAATGCCTTGGCAATGTTGAAACCAATACCATAAGATGCGCCTGTAATCCACGCATTCTTACCTTCTAATGAAAATAGATTTGTCATAATACGTTTGTTTTAGAATTTGTTTTTTAGTAGTTGGACGACTCGGATTCGAACCGGGAATGACAGAACCAAAACCTGTAGTGTTACCATTACACCATCGTCCAAGAATATCTGGCTGCAAAGATACAAAATATTTTTGAAGTACCAAAATTTTGCAGCCAAATATTACTTAACTATTAGCAAGTAATAGTTCTTTTTGCCTTTTTGGGCCAAAAGATACTTGCCATCAATCAAATCTTCGGCAGTTATTGCGCGATTCTGATCTGTTATCTTTTCTTTGTTTAATGATACACCTCCACCCTGAACCATCTTGCGCATCTCACCCTTTGAAGGGAATACTGGCGCTACGGTTGTGAACAATTCGATAGCAGGCTGACCAAGTTGCTCCTTTGCAATCTCAAACTGTGGTACGCCATCGAATACGTCGAGCAGCGTCTGCTCGTCAAGCTTTTCAAGTCCTTCCTTGGTAGACTTGCCAAACAAGATGTTTGAAGCCTCAATAGCTGTGTTGAGTGCCTCCTGTGAGTGAACCAAAACAGTTACCTCCTCAGCCAAACGTTTCTGAAGAATGCGACGACCAGGATCCTGCTTGTGCTCTTCGATGAGTGCATCAATAACATCCTTCTCGAGCGATGTGAATATTTTGATGTAACGTTCAGCATCGTCGTCGCTCACGTTGAGCCAGAACTGATAGAACTTATATGGAGTAGTGCGAACAGGATCAAGCCAGATGTTTCCGCTTTCGGTTTTACCAAACTTCTTGCCATCGCTCTTGGTAATAAGTGGGCATGTGAGTGCAAAGGTTTCAACCTCGTTGCCCAATGTGCGACGTATAAGTTCAGTTCCCGTTGTCATATTACCCCATTGATCGTTACCGCCCAACTGGAGTTTTACGCCAAGATGCTGATATAGATACAGGAAGTCGTAACCCTGTAGTAACTGATATGTGAACTCTGTGAACGACAAACCGTCGCGTGCAGTTCCATTCAGTCGCTGCTGTACGCTTTCCTTGGCCATCATATAGTTAACGGTGATATGCTTACCAACCTCACGAGCGAAATCCAAGAAGGTAAAGTCTTTCATCCAGTCGTAGTTGTTTACCATCACAGCAGCATTAGGTTCCTTGGAGTCGAAATCGAGGAATTTTGCCACCTGCTTCTTGATACACTCTTGGTTGTGATATAGTGTCTCATTATTAAGCAGATTACGCTCCTGACTTTTACCTGATGGATCGCCAATCATACCTGTAGCGCCACCCACGAGGATGACAGGACGATGTCCGCAGCGCTGAAGGTGGCGGAGCATCATGATACCACACAGGTGACCGATATGTAGTGAGTCGGCTGTAGGATCGGTACCCAGGTAGGCCGTTACCATTTCTTTCTGGAGCAGTTCTTCTGTTCCTGGCATCATTTGTGCCAGCATACCGCGCCATTTTAGTTCTTCTACAAAGTTCTTCTTCATAATTTACTTTATTTTCTATTTGCTATTAGGGTACAGGATCGTATCCTGATCCTCCAAAAGGGTTGCATCTTAGTATTCGCCATATGGCAAGTCCAAGGCCTTTTATTGGACCGTGTTTAATTATGGCTTGTTTGGCATACTCGCTACAAGTGGGAGTGAATCTGCACGAAGGACCGAGAAGTGGAGATATACATATCTGGTAAAAGCGTATTGGCAGAACCAGTAGTAGGGATAGGTAATAAGAAATCTTCTTCATAATCCTATTTCGCCATTTGTTTCAAAAGGCTTATTACCCTCTTCTCTATTTCCTTTGTGGCAAAGTGCTTGTCTGTCAACCATATTATGGCAATCAGTAGCATCTGACCTTCCTCCACAATTCCATCAAGTAGAGATTTGTTTTTGCGATATGCTTCACGCACTTGGCGCTTTATCCTGTTTCTGTCTACAGCGTGTTTGAATCGTTTTTTGGGCACGCTGATGAGCAGTTGCACAGGGGCGCATCCTTCTCGTTGCCCAGTTTTCAAATATATCACCCTAAGAGGAAAAGCAGTCATCGACTGACTATTGCCTTTTTCAAAGAGCGTTTCAATCAGCAGGTTGCTGACGATGCGCTCCTCTTTTTTGAATGTAGGAGCTGTCGTCATCAATCCTTAATCTTGTATTTCGAAAAGATAGTGCTGTAGTGCACCTGTCATTGATGGATACTTCTCGTTAGGTGCTTCGATGTCAAGACGCAAACCGGCTTCTTTTGCGGCCTTTGCTGTAGCTGGGCCGAAGGTTGCGATTGCTATCTTGTCCTGTTTGAAGTTTGGGAAGTTCTTTGTAAGCGACTCGATACCTGAAGGGCTGAAGAAGATTAGCATGTCGTAGTCGAAGTTCTTAACCTCGTCCTCTGTAAAGTCATTGCTAACAGTCTTATACATGATACATTCTGTGTGCTGCAATTTTTTTGAATCGAGCAGGTTTGCCAGACTGTCTGTATGCACATCGCTCAGTGGTACAAGGTACTTCTCGGTCTTGTGCTTAACCATTGTTGGAATCAGATCGTCAATGCGGCCGGTCTCGCCAAAGAATATCTTGCGCTTTCTGTACTGAACATACTTCTGAATGTACAAGGCGATGGTTTCTGTAACACAGAAATACTTCATGTCCTCAGGGATATTTATTCTGAGTTCCTTGGCCATATTAAAGAAATGGTCAATGGCATGACGTGAGGTGAAAACAACAGCTGTGTGGTCCAGAATGTTCACCTTCTGTGCACGGAAATCTTTTGAACTGATTGCCTCTACCTTAATAAAAGGACGGAATATCAGTTCTACACCAAACTTGTTCGCGATATCGAAATAAGGCGACTTTTCACTAGATGGCTTAGGTTGTGAAACCAGAATCTTTTTGATCATATGTGTCCTAAATATTTATTTTCAAATTTTCAGTGATTACCAATAATCCGCTCCAAAGCATCGTTAAAGGTATCATTTCGAGGGCACAAAAGTACAAAATAATTTGCAGAAAACCGCCTTTTTGATAAAAAAAGATAGTGAAAGACTTGTAAAATGTTAGTATTTTAGCCAAAATTACTATGGTTGCGATATAAAAAATGGCATTTTGAAGCGAAAACTGGAAATATGCCAATAGTAGTACTAGTGGGAATAATGCTACTCCCTCGAGTGAGGTGATAAGTAGTAGTGATCTTTGAAACTGTAAATTTTTCTTATTAGTTGAGAAGATGTTGTTTACGATAGTATATAGCAACATTCTTATTAGCATATAACCCAAGATGGTTAGTCCGTAGATAACCAGAAGTAAATATTCTGAAGAGAATATAAATGTGTTTGCTATAAAATGTGTGGTATAGATGAAGTAGAGTAGGGCATATAGCAAACAAGTTATAAATATAAAAAGGAATTGGAACTTAATCTCACTTCCTGTTTCTGTCAGTGCCTGCTCACTCTTACGGGTTGAAAAAATATTTTTGGTCTGTCTTAGTAGGAAACCTGATATGCGTGACAAAACGAATGTTATCAGCAAGAAACATGTTATCAGTATACCTGTCACAAAACTATCGTTCTGGAATGTATAGGGAATAGGGTCGCCAGATTCACCAATACGTTCTATACTCAGTTCTGGATGGTACATCGTATTGTTTGAGAAAAAGTTTTCACGATAATAGTGTGGCAAACTTACCTCCTTTAAATCGCGAGGTATTTCCTGGCCGGGCAGATGCAGAGTGTCAGGTCGGCTGCTATAATGAATCTCTTTTGGTTCGAACCATTCTTGTATGGCAGAGTCTTGCTGTGCGGGTGTAGCATCCTTAGGCAATAACCGCAGCACCTCATAGGGTGTCTGCGGTTTTACCGAGTGTACTGCTACTGTGTCTGTTTGAGCAGTAGCTATAGTAGTAGTTAGAATGGTATCGTTCTGCAACATATCTTACTATAGTCCGAACTCTTTACGTATGTCATCTACACGGTCCAACTTCTCCCATGTAAACAGTTCTACATCGATAGTCTTTGTTTCGTGATAATGACTGGTAAATGTCTTCTTTACAACTTCGCTCTTACGTCCCATGTGTCCGTAGGCTGCTGTCTCGCTGTACATTGGCTGTCGAAGCTTAAGTGTGCGTTCGATGGCTTTTGGACGCAGGTCGAAGAGCTTCTCAATCTTTTTGGCTATCTCGCCATCTGTCATCTGTACATTGCTGCGGCCGTAGGTGTTTACATAGATGTTCATAGGTTTGGCTACTCCGATGGCATAACTTATCTGTACCAGCATCTCGTCGGCTACACCTGCAGCCACCATGTTCTTCGCAATATGGCGGGCTGCGTAAGCTGCACTGCGGTCTACCTTCGACGAGTCCTTGCCTGAGAAGGCGCCTCCTCCGTGAGCCCCCTTACCACCATAGGTATCTACGATAATCTTACGACCTGTAAGACCGGTGTCTCCGTGAGGTCCGCCGATTACGAACTTGCCTGTTGGATTAACGTAGTACTTAATGTCGAGTCCAAACAGATCGAGCACTTTCTGAGAGTGAATCTGTGACTTTACACGTGGAATCAGGATGTTGATAACATCGTCTTTTATTTTAGCCAGCATCTTCTCATCCTCGTCAAACTCGTCGTGCTGTGTTGATACTACGATTGTGTCAATACGCTCAGGTATTCCTTCATCTGAATATTGTATTGTTACCTGGCTCTTTGAGTCAGGGCGCAGATAGGTCATTTCTTTCCCCTCTTTGCGAATGTCGGCCAAAGTGCTCATAATCAGGTGAGCCAAGTCGAGGCTAACTGGCATGTAGCTCTCGGTCTCGTTTGTGGCGTAACCGAACATCATACCTTGGTCACCAGCTCCTTGCTCATCCTCGTTGCCGTTGTCGACACCACGGTTGATATCGGCGCTCTGCTCGTGTATAGCGCTCAGGATTCCACACGAATCGCCATCGAATTGATACTCCGCTTTGGTATAGCCAATGCGCTGTCGATGTACACATCACTGCGGACCTCACCCATAATTACTACCTGACCTGTAGTGACAAACGACTCGATGGCGCAGCGCGCCTTCGGGTCGTATGCCAGAAACTGGTCTAGTATTGCATCAGATATCTGATCGGCCACCTTATCGGGATGGCCCTCAGATACTGATTCTGACGAAAATAGATAACTCATTCTTTATATTTAATGTTTTGATTACTCTGCGGGCATCATGATAACTTCTGCAACGTTACCTGCTTTCAGCAGTTCGGCTACAAATGCACTGATGGACTCTACAGTCTGGGCATTAACCACTTTCTCGTAGTCGGTATCGAAGTCAATACCATACTTACGCCAGTTGTTGATTTGGCTCAGCCAGTAGCCGTTCTGCTTGCGCTGGTCGCCCAGGTTCTTCAGCAGATACTCCTTAACCTTCTGCAGTTTGTCGGCATCACAGGTTTTAGCCATAGCGTTAACTTCATCGCGCAGAATCTGGTTTGCAATGTCAGCCTTCTCTGGCTTCATTGGGCACTGAGCCATTATGTATGCTTCTGTGCCGAAGTCATTGCGGGTGATACCTGCACCGGCACCTACAGTGTAGGCTGCACTTGCATCCTCACGGATCTTCTTCAGGTACTCCATGCTCAGAATCTGACCAGCGATAGTGGCCTTGATGCTGTTCTCGAGGTTATAAGGCAGGTCCTTGCTGTACCAGTACATCACTGCGATAGCCTTCGGTGTCTCTGCCTTGTGTTTAAAGTGGTTCAGTACTTTACCCTTGAAGTCGGTGTCTACATCCTTAGCCTTCTCAATCTTCTTCTTTGAGGGCAGCGAAGCTATGTACTGCTCGATGAGCGGACGGATAGTTGCCTCGTCGTAGTTACCGATGATTGTAAAGGTGTAAGCAGCTGCATTGGCTGTACGCTCCTTGGCAATCTGCAGCACGCGATCATAGCTTACGTTCTTCAGCTCATCAGCCTCAATTGACTTGAATCGTGGGTTGTGGCAGCTGAATGTTGCCTGTACAGAGTCGTTCAGTACGTTCTCAGGCTGCAACAGACGGTTCTTCAATAGGGTCTCTGTTGTTGTCATCATGTTGTCGAACGACTTCTGGTCCTTATTGATGTTTGTGAAGTTGAGGTAAACCAACTGCAGCATAGTCTCAACGTCCTTTGGAGTTGAATTACCGCTCACGTTCTGGCGATAGGTGCTCATTGAGAGCGATGCACTGGCAATCTTACCAGCCAGAGCCTTTTCTAATTCAGTGTGTGAGAAGTTGCCCAATCCGCTGGCCTCGATTACATCGTCGAACATCTTGATGTTGGCGAAATCCTTCTCGCCATATAGAGCTGAACCTCCGAATCCTTCACCGCGTAGGATCACCTGGTCTTTCTTCAGATCGGTCTTCTTCAGAATAACCTTTACACCGTTGGAGAGCTCAAGTTCTGTATATCCGAACTTATCGTTTTTCTTTTCTTTCTTGATAGAACCTTTCTTTGGCATGGTTGTCATCAGGGGCTCGTCCTTCACGTTGTCAACGTAAGCCTCAATCTGGGCTGCACGTGCAGCAGCGATAGCCTTCTTTACACCATCCTCTGTGGGATAAACAGCTCCCTCTTTCTCGTTGTTGAAGTTCAGTACCACTAGGTTGCTGTCCTTCTGAGATATCAGCTGCTTTGCTAACTCGTTGATTGCCTCGATGGGGATAACGGGTATAATCTGCTTCATTGTCTCGTATGTATAGTCGATACTTGGGATAGGCTCGTTGTCGATGAAGTGCTGAACATACTGGTTAACAAACTGGCTGTTGAAGCGCTTGTCCTTGTTTGAGTACTGTTTGTCAAGATTGCTGGTGAAGTCTGCCTTGAAACGGTTATATTCTGTTGGTGTAAATCCGAACTCGGCTGCTCTGCGAGCCTCCGTGAGTACTGCTGTCAGTGCGGCTTCGGTCTGTCCGTCCTTAGGCAGGAAACCTAGCTCAAATGCATCAACGGTATTTGAGAGTAAGTACTGTCCGTCGCTAGCAAATGCCTGCAGGAATGGGCTTTCAGGCTTCTCTGCATACTCCTTCAAACGGTCTCTCAGCATTGAAAGGGCTGCATCCTTAATATAGTCGGTAATCAGATATGCCATTGTGCCCTTCAGAGTGTCGGGGAATGCCTCGTGCTTCATCAGCACCTCCATAATGTTATAACGCTGCTCCTTATCCTTGTCAATAACGATGATTGGCTCAGCATTGTCGGGTACAGGGTACTTAACAACCTTCTCTGGGTTCTCTGGCAATTTGATGCCTGCAAACATACCCTTAATCTTCTCTTCTACCTTGTTTACGTCTACATCACCTACTACGATGATAGCTTGATTGTCAGGACGATACCACTTCTCGTAGTAAGCCTGCAGGAATGGACGCTCAAAGTTGTCGATAATCTCCATCAGTCCGATAGGCATGCGATAACCGTACTTAGAACCTGGATAGAGTTTTGGTAGGTCGCGCTCTAGCATACGCTGCTGTGCACTTGTGCGCAGGCGCCACTCCTCGTGGATAACGCCACGTTCCTTCTCAATTTCCTCCTGCTCAAGCAGCAGACCGTCGGCCCAGTCATATAGAATCAGCAGACATGAGTCAACGATACCCTCGCGTGTAGTAGGTACGTTGCTAATATTATAAACTGTCTGGTCGATTGATGTATATGCATTCAGATCTGTACCAAACTTTACACCGATGCTTTCGCACCAGCGCAGAAGTTCATTGCCCTTAAAGTGTTTCGAACCATTGAAAGCCATGTGCTCAAGAAAGTGAGCCAAGCCACGCTGGTCGTCGTTCTCCTGAATTGAACCTACCTTCTGAGCGATATAGAACTCAGCACGGTTCTCAGGCCAGTTGTTGTGACGGATGTAATAAGTCAATCCGTTGTCGAGTTTACCGATGCGAACATCGGGATCCACTGGAATAGATGGCATTTGCATTTGCGCCATCATTGTTACTGCGCCGACCAAGGTCAGCAAAATGGTCGATAGAATTTTTTTCATCTTCATTTTAAGTTTTGGTTGCTACATAATTGTATTCGGGTGCAAAGTTACACCTTTTTTGTCTATTTGCAGCAAAAACTACGTTAAAGCTACGTTAAATGTTAACTTATCATACCAATAATCGCTTAGCAAAGTACCTTACTGGATACCAGACAGAGAGGAAACCTACTATCAGTACTGTTACAAACACCACTACTATATCCTCTGGGTGTACGCTTACTGGATAGGCGTTGATAACAAATGTACCACTTGACGATCCCAATGCTACTATTCCATATTGTTGCTGAATCCAGCAGAGCACCAGTCCTATTACGATACCTATGATGGCACCTATTGCCGATATCATTCGGCCTTCGAACAGGAATATTCGTACTATCTGCTTGTCTGATGCTCCAAGGTTTCGCAGTGTAACCACATCGTCTTTCTTGTCTATGATTAGCATCGATAGCGAACCTATGATATTGAAGCAGGCCACCATCAGAATGAATGTCAGGAAGATATAGGCTATCAGCTTTTCTATCTTCATTATTTTGAAGGTGTCGTCTTGTTGCTCAAAGCGGTCCTTTACCACAAATTTGTCGGCACATAGCTGCTTTATCTGCGACTTTACTTTGTCAAAGTTGCTGCCAGGCTTGAGTCTAAGCTCAAGCGACGACAACATCCCCTGTTGGTCAAACAGTCGGCGTGCAAACGATATGCTTGTTAGTATATAGTTTTTGTCATAGCGCGATTGTTTTACATTAAACAAAACGCCAGGCGAATACAATTCGTCTTCTTCGAAGGCCTCCTCAGGATTTGTCATATCCAACTGTCCTTCACGCTTTGGGGCATATATACGTAGTGGTTCTTCGTAGGTATATCCTGTGCCAAGTGTCTCGGCTAGTCTTATGCCCAGAGTACCATAGTCCATGTCGGCTGCATGCAGACTGAATTCGCCATTTCCTACTACTATCTCATTTATATGAGTAAGTTTGTCGAAGTTGTCGTCAACGCCTTTTATCACTACCATGGCTTGTCTGCCGCGGTATAAGGCAAGTGCCATATCCTCTACGCTCTCGGTGGCTACTTCTATTTCGGGTAGTTTCTTTATCTCTTTCAGTATTGGGTCGTCGGCTGCTACTGTCTTTCCCTCTACAGGCATTACCTTTAGCTGTGGGTCGAAACTGGTAAAAAATGAAGCTACCAGATCGTGGAATCCGTTAAAAACCGATAGCGTAACTACTAGAGCCATTGTGGCTACAGCTACGCCAACGACAGAAATTCCACTTATGACGTTGATGGCATGAGTGGATTTCTTTGAGAACAGATATCTGCGGGCTATGTAAAATGGAAAATTCACCTTTTTACCTTTTCACTATTTCATCTTTTCAACAGTTCATCGATATGCTCGATGTAGTCTAGCGAGTCATCAATAAAGAATCGCAATTCTGGTATAATACGCATCTGATTGCGCACGCGTGTACCTAACTCATATCTTATCTGCTTGTTGTTAGCATTGATGTTTGCCAAAATCTCCTCGCCCTTTTCGCTGGGGAATACGCTCAGATAAGCTGTGCAGATACTCAAGTCGGGTGATATCTTTGTGCGTGTCACCGATATCATCACACCATGAGTGGCGCGTGTCTGCTGTTGGAATATCAGCGAGAGCTCTTTTTGTAGCAATCTCGCAATCTTGTTCTGTCTTGTCTCTTGCATAATCTCTTACTTCTTTCTTATTAATGTTAATCCATCGCGAAGCGGTAGAATCACCTGTTCCACGCGCTGATCGCGAGCTATGTAGTCGTTGAATGTATCGATGCCCTGTGTCTGTCTGTCCTTTTCGTAGGCGTGGTCTACCACATGCCCGTCCCAGAGCGTATTGTCGGCAAGTATAAAACCGTCTGGCTTCAGTATGCTCATCACCATCTCGTAGCAGTCGCGATATGTGCGCTTGTCGCCATCCATAAAGGCAAGGTCGAACTCGATGCCAAGTTTTGGTGCCTCCTGTAGTGCATCGCCGATGATAAACTCTATTTTGTCAGCTACACTCGAGCCTTCTATCCACGGGCGAGTAAAGTCCTCCATCTCGTCGTTTATTTCGAAGGTGTATAGTCGTCCGCCTTCGTCCAGTCCTTCAGCCATCGATATGGCGCTGTATCCGCTGAATGTGCCTATCTCCAGGATGTTCTTGGGACGAATCATCTTTACCAACATCTTGAGTAGTCTGCCCTGTAAATGTCCACTCGCCATACGTCCGTGGATGGTGTGTATGTGGGTGGCTCGCCACAGTCTGTACAGATAGTTGGGCTCTGGCTCTGTGTGCTGCAGGATATACTCGTCGAGCGTCATCCTTTAAGTGCTTCAATGGCCAAACGATATGAGTCGAGACCGAAGCCAAGTATTACCCCCTTGCAGGCGCACGATATCATCGACTTGTGTCGGAACTCCTCACGCTGATGCACATTCGAAATGTGTACTTCGATTACTGGCGTCTTCAGCGAACGGATGCAGTCCTGCAGGGCTATCGATGTGTGGGTATAGGCTCCTGCATTCAGCACGATGCCATCGTAGCTGAAGCCCACCTCCTGCATCTTGTCAATCAGCGCACCCTCGATGTTGCTCTGAAAGTATTCGATGTCTACATCGGCAAAGCGCTTGCGCAAGTCTGCTAGATAGGTGTCGAACGATGACGAACCATAGATGCCAGGCTCCCTCTGGCCCAACAAATTTAGGTTCGGACCATTGATAATCAGAATCTTCATTTTCAGTATAAATGTATTAATACGGCTGCAAAGGTACGAATTTTTTTCTATTTGTAGAAAATTTTTAGTAACTTTGCACCAAAATTATGCAAATGAGTGGCGAAAAGGATGTCGTAAAGGCTTATGTACGCTATCTTAAGCTTCAGCGCAACATGTCGGGCAATACGCTCGATGCCTATCAACGTGACCTCCGAAAACTGCTAGATTACCTCGAACGAGAGCAGAAATCCGTACGTGACGTTGAACTTGCCGACCTCGAACATTTTTCTGCAGGTCTTCACGATATCGGTATACATCCCCGTTCGCAGTGTCGAATACTTAGTGGTGTGCGTAGTTTCTTCAAGTTCCTGCAACTGGATGGCTATCGTGATGACGACCCAACAGAACTACTCGAGTCTCCGCAGATAGGCGATCATCTGCCCGAGGTACTCACTACCGAAGAGGTAGACCGTCTCGAAGCCAGCATCGACCTTTCCAAATGGGAAGGCCATCGCAATCGCGCCATCATCGAGGTTCTCTTCTCGTGTGGACTTCGTGTTAGTGAGCTTGTTAACTTGAAGTTATCCGACCTTTATATCAATGAAGAATATGTGCGTGTGATGGGCAAAGGTTTAAAAGAGCGTCTAGTACCAATATCGCATAAGGCAATAGACGAACTGCAGAATTGGTTCTACGATCGCAATCTGATGAAGATAAAACCGGGCGAGGAAGACTTTGTGTTCCTTAATCGTCGTGGCGCCCACCTTACTCGTACCATGATTCTCATTATAATCAAATCCCAAGCCAAGGATGCTGGTATCCAAAAGACTATCTCCCCCCACACCTTACGTCATTCCTTCGCCACCGCCCTATTAGAAGGCGGCGCCGACTTGAGATTCATTCAAGTATTATTAGGCCACGAAGATATAGGCACTACTGAAATCTATACTCACATCGACACCTCTACCCTAAGACAAGAAGTCCTCGAGCATCACCCGAGGAATATGAAGAATAAAAACTAGTTTATCCTAAAGTGATGTTATCGACCTCTACGGGTTCGTGGAGGAATATTTGTGCTTGTTCTTTGAATTTGTTTGGGTTCTCGGTGGTGAGATAGTGTACACCTGCGTCTTTAGAGCATTTGGCTTCAATATTCGGATGACGCTCCAAATATTGTTTAAGACTCTCGGCCACGTATTCGCCTTGGGGTACTACGCGTACTCCTGTGGGCAGATATTTGAGGATTTTAGGCATCAACAGTGGATAGTGAGTACACCCTAAGATGATGGTATCTATCTCAGGGTCTTTGCGCATAATCTCGTCGATACGCTTCTTTACGAAGTAATCGGCTCCAGGCGAGTCGGCTTCGTTGTATTCTACCAGTGGAACCCAGAAAGGACATGCTACTCCTGATACTTTTATATCAGGATGAAGTTTGTGGATTTCAAGATCGTAGCTCTCGCTCTTGATAGTTCCTTCGGTAGCTAACACGCCTACGTGTTTAGATGTGGTTAGATCGCCAATAACCTCGGCTGTTGGACGGATGATGCCAAGCACACGGCGATTAGGGTCGATATGAGGTAGATCGTTCTGCTGGATGGTACGCAGTGCCTTGGCCGACGCTGTGTTACAACCTAGTATCACCAGGTAGCAACCCATCTCAAAGAGTTTTATTACGGCCTGACGTGTAAACTCATAGACCACGTCGAAAGAACGTGGTCCGTATGGTGCACGAGCATTGTCGCCCAAATAAAGATAATCGTATTCGGGAAGCAGTTGACGGATTCCATGCAGAATGGTAAGTCCACCGTAACCACTATCAAAGATTCCGATTGGGCCCGGATTACTCGGCAGATTCTGCATTTTCTGCATTGAGTACTTCCTGTACTGTCTTGTTGATGTCTTCGCCCATGGCAGGATTGATGAAAGGCAGAGCCTTAACATCGGTATCCAGGATAAAAGCGTAGCCCTTCTCCTGTCCGATAGCAGCAAGTGCAGCGTTCAACTTGTCATAGAGTGGGGCAAAGGCTTCGGTCTTGTCCTTAGCAAGTTGCTCGATGCTCTTATTCTTAAACTCAACGTTCTTTGCCATCAGTTCCTGCAGTTCTGTCTGGCGCTTCTGCAGAATTCTTTTTGGAAAGTCGCGCTGACCATCAAGAAACTCCTCGTACTTCCTGTTGAATTCGTCTTCTACTCGTTTGGCTTCGGCTTGATACTGTGCCTTAAGGTCGGCCAGTTTCTGCTGTACCAGTGTATAGTCTGGCATTGACTCTATGGCAGCCTGATAGCTCAGGTAGCCAAACTTGAATGATGATGTGGCATCACCCTGTGCAAATGAGTTAAGTGATACGAATGCCACAAGAAGTACGAGGAATCGTTTCATGATTTTATAATTTTGTTGTTATACTTTTAGGATTACTTCAGACCCAACTTGGCCTTAACCTGTGCTGTTACATCGGTAGAGAGAGTGGTGCTGATGTAAGGTAGCGAGTTGTTCTCCATGATGTAAACGTACTGTCCAGCCTGACCTACAGCCTTGATTGCATCAAGAATCTTGGTCTGGATTGCCTGCATCTTTTCCTGCGAAGCCTTGCCTAGAGCCTGCTGGTTGTCCTGATAGCTCTGCTGAATCTTGGTGTACATATCCTGCAGTTCCTGCTGGCGGCGCTGCTTGATGTTCTCGGGCAGGTTAGCCTGCTCCTTATCAAATGCCTCACCCTTCTTCTGCAGTTCGTCCTGCATGCTCTTTAGGTCAGCCTCATACTGGTCTTGCAGAGCCTTGATCTCATTCTGAGCCTTAGTAAACTCAGGCATGGCCTGCATGATCTCTTGGGTGTTCACATGGCCGAACTTTGCCTGTGCGTTGGCGGTAGTGAAACCGCAGATAGCGCAAATAGCGCAGATAATCAATTTTTTCATTTTCTTATTGGTTTTAATTATTTTTTCTTCTCTTAATTCTCAATTCTTAATTTGAATATCCCAGCTTGCGGAGCACCTCCGAAGAAATGTCTACCTTTGGAGAACTGTAGATGATACCAGAGTCACTGGCACGATCGAGTACCAACTGATAGCCTCGCAGTTCAGCAATGTCTTTGACGGCATTGTATACCTCGTCTTGTATTGGTGTCATAAGTGCGGTGCGCTTCTTGAATAGTTCACCTTCGGGACCGAAGTACTTTTTCTTCAACTCGGCAGCCTGCTTCTCTTTTTCTACGATTGCATCCTGCTTGGCCTTCTTCTGCTCTTTCGAGAGAAACACCACTTCGTTTTGATAGTTCTTATAAAGAGTCTGAGCCTCTGTGTTCAGAGCGTCAACCTCAGCCTGCCACTGTTTAGATACCTGACTCAGCTGTTCGTTGGCACGCTCGTAGGCTGGAATGTTCTTAAGGATATACTCCATATCTACTACAGCATACTTCTGAGCCGAAGCTGCTGTCCATCCGAATATAGCGCATAGTGCGCAGATTATCAATTTCTTCATAACCATTCTGTTTTAAGTGTTATACCCCTTTGACGTGAAAACTATCTGTAGGTTTAAAAGTTTTGAAATTAGAACTCCTGACCGAGAATGAAGTGGAAGTTGCTTCCGCCCTTCTTCTGTGCCCCACTCTGGCTGGTATATACATTGTCGAAACCGTATGCCCAGTCGATACCCATCAGTCCTACCATTGGCAGATAGATACGTACTCCGATACCAGCCGAACGTTTCATCTTGAATGGGTTGAAGTCCTTGGCGTTTGCCCATGCGTTACCACCCTCAAGGAATCCGAGTCCGTAGATAGTGGTATTGCCTAGCATAAGTGGATAGCGCAGCTCGAGTGTGAATCGGTCGTATGCGTATGAGTTGTATGATGAGATGGTACCACCCTTCATCATTGTCTCGTAAGCTGATGAGTATGAGAGTGCTCCGTTGTCGTAACCACGCAGACCGATGGTCTCCTCAGAGTATCCGTAAGAGTATCCGCTCATACCGTCACCTCCCACGTAGAATGTCTCGAATGGTGAACGCTTGTCTTTGTTATAGCTTCCCAACAGTCCCATTTCTACACGTGTCATCAGCACAAAGCACTTCTGACCGCTAGTGAGAGCTGTGAATGTACGGCTCTTAAATTTCCACTTGTGGTACTCAATCCAGCGGTAAACATCCTGCAACTCGTCCTCGTATGTGGCCGAGCTAGAATTCTTGGCAAGATTAGCATAGTCCTTATTGTCGAACAGCGACCATGGTGGAGTGACAGTTACTGAAGCCATGAACTCTGAACCGCGACGTGGGAACAGCTGGTTGTCGGTAGATGTACGACTCAGAGTGAATCCTAGGTTGATGTTGTTACAGTTACCGTTGTGGATATAGAAGTAGCTCCAGTCGCGCAGCATGTAGCGAGAGAATCCGAGTGTGGCCGAGAACTGGAAGTAGTCGTCTGGCCAGCGCAGGCGTTTACCCCAACCCAGTGATGCTCCGAATACAGTCATTGTCTTGTCGTCATCAAGCATCGACTCGTAGTTGTAGTAATATGGGTTGTAGCCACCGTATCCGTAGGCGTACATAGAATAGTTGCTGTAGAATGCATTGTTACGATAGTAGCTCGAGATGTCACTCTGCTTAGAGTAGAACACACCGACATTCAAGCTGTTAGGACGTTTACCGCCAAACCAGTTTGTACCATAGTTGGCGCTCAGCGAACTATAGTAGCTACCGTTGGTCTGGAAACTGAATCCCAATTGCTCACCATCTCCGTAAGGCAGAATGCCACGATGCAGCTTGTTTTTGCCGAACAGGTTGCGGATAGAGAAGTTGTTGAACTTGATACCAATCTTACCGATGACACCGGTCTGTCCCCAACCCAGCGAGAACTCCAGCTGGTCGTTACTCTTCTGTTCCAGTCGCCAGTTTACGTCAACCGAACCGTCTTCTGGATTAGGCTTGATATCGGGTACAACCTTTTCTGGGTCAAAGAATCCCATTGATGCGATATCACGTACCGAACGAGTCAGAGCCTCCTTGTTAAACAGGTCGCCGGGCTTGGTGCGCAACTCACGACGTACAACCTCCTCGTACAGTCGATCGTTACCATAGATACGTACATGGTTAAGATGGGCCTGTGGACCCTCGGTCACGCGCATCTCAATATCGATAGAGTCGCCGTCGATGTTTACCTCTACAGGATCGATGCCTGAGAATACGTAACCATTGTTGTAGTAATAGTTGCCAGCGGCATCCTCGTCTTCCTTCAGTCGCTTGTCTATGTGTTTCTGGTTGTACACATCACCCTTCTTCATGCCCAGCACGGCATTAAGATAGTCGGTAGTAACTACAGTGTTACCTACCCATGTGATATTGCGAATGTAGTACTTCTCGCCTTCGTCTATCTTAACCAGAATATTAACATGCTTATCGTCGAAGCTGTATACAGAGTCCTCGATGATGGTGGCATCGCGGAATCCCAGCTCGTTATACTTCTCTATCAGCGTCTGCTTAGCCTCCTTATAGCGTTCGTCGGTAAACTTCTTTGCCTTGAACATGTTGGTGAATTTGCCTGCCTCGTGAATCTTTCCGAAGGCACCCTTGCCAAACATTGAACCTTTGATTTTCGAATCGGTCAGTTTCTCGTTGCCTTGGAATATCAGTTCGTGAACCTTCATCTTGTCCTTTTTGTCGATGTTCACATCGAGTGTTACCTGGCCTGAGGCGTCCTCGTGTTGTACAATCTCGATCTCGGCATTCTTGTAGCCCTTATCGTCGAAGTATTTCTTGGCCAGAATCTTTGCACGGTCGATGATGTTACGTGTTAGGCTCATGCCCTTAACCATACCCAACTTGGCCTCCATATCCTCGCGTTCGGATTTCTTGATTCCGTTGTAGTTGATGTTCTTGATACGCGGACGCATACCTAGATGGATACACAGGTATACCTTGTTGCCTACGATTGAGTCGGCTGTAATCTGTACCTTTGAGAACAATCCGTTACGCCAATAGCGTTTTACTGCTTCAGTTATCTGTGTTCCTGGCAATTCTACCTCTTGTCCCACAGTCAGTCCAGAGAGTCCTGCCAATACGTAGTCCTCGTATCCTTCAACTCCTTCGACGGCGATACCACCGATTTCGCAAGTACGTGGTGTACCTGCGTATGATATGTCGGGATTTACGATCTTGTCCTGAGCGAGTAAAGGTGATACGGTGAAAAGGTTGAAAAGCGAAAGTACTAATGCTTTCATCATCCCCTCCTTTGCCTTACACCTTATTATATTATATATAATCATTATATTGTAATATTACTCTTTTCACTTTTTACTATTTTACCTCTTCAGCCTCTATCTGAGCCTCGGTCTTTCCGAATCTGCGCTGACGACTCTGATAGCTATAGATGGCCTTATAAAGGTCTTCCTCCATAAAGTCGGGCCAGTATGTGTCGCAGAAATACAGCTCTGAGTATGCTATCTGCCAGAGTAGATAGTTGGAGATTCGCAATTCGCCGCCAGTACGTATCAGCAACTCTGGGTCGGGCATAAAGGTTGTCCACAGGCGTTCGTTGATTGTATCTTCGGTAATGTCGTTTATATCCAGTTTGCCCTCTTTTACCTCTTGTGCTATCTGCTTTGTGGCTGTAGTAAGTTCCAACTTCGATGAATAGCTCAGTGCAACAACCATTGTCATGGTGTCGTTTTTGGCTGTATGCTCCTCGGTTTCGGCCAGTTTCTTGTTTACTAC
Source organism: uncultured Prevotella sp. (assembly GCA_900322175.1). Lineage (GTDB taxonomy): Bacteria > Bacteroidota > Bacteroidia > Bacteroidales > Bacteroidaceae > Prevotella. Next base: position 3,711 of record ONYZ01000009.1, on the reverse strand, counting down.
CTCAGGTATTCGCGAACGGTCGCCAACAACGCGGAAACGCACGTTGTTCTTCATGAAGATTTCATCTTCAAGCGATGTCAGTACCAGTCCCATAAGGGCTGCCACTTCGTCAGCAGGACGATTCCAGTTCTCGGTAGAGAAGGTGTATAAGGTTAAGAACTTGACTCCCAGTCGGGTACACTCAGAAGTGATTCGGCGTACTGCGTCAACACCAGCCTGATGGCCAAAACTACGGTCTTTACCACGCTCTATGGCCCAACGTCCGTTGCCGTCCATAATGATGGCAATGTGCTGGGGAATCCTGTTCATGTCTAAAAGTTCCTTCATATATCTAAATATTAACTATTTCGTTTTTTTACTCTTGGTTACACGTCTTGCATTTTTCCCAGAGGTCGTAACTTATACCTATCTGGAGCACGCTGTAGCAGTCAGTATTCTTAAACATTCCGCTACTCTTTATTCCGTATGGATCTTTACTGCCGTCCAGCTTGTCGCTCAGCGTTATTCGCATAGCCCATTCTGCTGTCAGGTTCAGTCGTTTCCCTATCTTGTATTTTACGCCTGTGCCTATAGGCAGGTTCATCGTTGCTCCTTTCTCAGGCCCGCCATAGATTGTTGCTCCCAGTCCGACTGCTATATATGGAGTAAATCTCCTTGCGCCTCTATATTCATTTCCTGTACCGTATGGCCAGAAGTTGTATTCTAATCTTACATCGACTTCTGTTAATTGATGCTTAAATTCGTATGCACCGTTGGGGTACCAAGTGGTGACATTGTCAGTCGACCCTTTTATCTTTCCAGTTCCGATGTTCAGACTGGCAGCCACTCTCGGATCCAACCTATATTTAGCTATCAGCATCATCCATGGCTGCAAACCTCTTGTTAGGTTGCTGTTGTAGTCGCCTACATAGCTCAGAAGTCCTGTTCCGGCGCCTATTTCTAGCTTGTACTCAGGCTCGTCCTGGGCACTGACAGCCACCGTGGTGACCATAGCTAGGATTACTGCCAACAGTCTTTTCACTCTATTCAATTATGAGGCCGCGCCAAACTTCGCCTGTATCTTTGCCTACCAACCAGAGATATCCGTCCTTGTCGGTTGTGGCTGTTACGTTACTTGTTCCCAATTCGTCGGGTAGGATATATTTTGAATTCGTTTTCCAGGTTATGCCTTGGTCGCGACTTACATATATCTTCTTGTCATTACCGATTGCCAGTACCTGTCCGTTGAAGTAAACCAGATTCAGGTTCTCCATCTTGGGCAGATAGTAGTGGTTGTGGTCCTCGATAGGTACGAGCACCCACTTGGATGGTAGGCTGCGCTTAGAGTATTCTGCTATCTTGCGCCATACCACGCAACCTTCGATCTGGTTGTCGTTGGATCCAACCAGCAACTGATAGTCGGTAGAGTCGTTAGCTGCAAATGGCCAAGATGTAAATGCAAAGTTGCTTGTAGGTAGCCATGCAGCATCCTCATCCAAATTGTCGGCAGTCCATGTCTCACCGTTGTCTTTGCTTACCATCAGTATTCCGTCGTTAGCAAAGGCGTATCCTTCGGTAGTTCCGTAGCCAATCAACTGCTTCATGCCAGCAGTCTCTGCCATCTGTTCCCACATAGACTTTTGTGTGTCTACAGGCATGTCTTCAGCCGATTTCTGCTCCCAGAGCAATACGCCGGTCTTTGCCTGATGTATGTTTATCGTAACCTGATAGCTGCGATAAGCTGAACCATCCTGTGCATACACACGCAGATCTCGTAGTTTCTCGAAGTCGATGGAATCAGTGCTGTTGTAGTATAACAGCGAGTCATTACCCTCTGCGTCAGGGTAGTTTATTACAACTGTACCGCTGTTTTTGCTGCTTACGGTAGCAAGTACGTGGTTCAAGTCAACATCCGAATTAAGAGAGTCAGTGTTGTAAATCTTGCGCTGAGTCTGATCAATAGTGAATACTACAGGGTCTGACAATGTTACTTTGTAAACAGAGTCGGCACCAGTTGACGATGTCGTATGAACATAGCGGTTAACCGTTGCCAGCTTGAATGTGACAATGGCTGTCTCGTTATAATACTGGGTGTTGCTAGAGTCGTCATCCTTCAGGCATGAGGTGACGAGTATCGCACAAGCCAGTATTGTGCAGAGTGTGGAAATATATCTTTTCATTGATCTTAATATCACTTTTATCTCAATTTGGCTGCAAATTTACGCACATTTCTGCAAAAATGAGCACTTTTCTGTTTATAATTAATGAAAATATGGCATAATTTGACCGTTTTTAAGTTAGTTTAGGGTTTTAATGCAAAAAAGAGTGCGGAATGACTCACTCACTCCGCGCTCTTTCAACGTATTTCTGTGTGCATTAATGTAAATATACTCAGACCTGTTGAGATAACAACTAATGCTAACATAGCCGTTGTTTGAAAATCTAATAACATAATTCTTTGCCCTTAAAAATTACGCTCGGCTTTGCCGCTTGGCTCGGCCAAGAACTACTAAAACCTAATGAAAAACAAAGCAATCTCGCGATTACATGTGCAAAGGTACAAATATTAATTGACAATTGATAATTGACAATTGATAATTTGGGGGTGTTTCGTTGCTTATTGACTTACATCAAAATAATTGGCTGCGCCTTTCGACACAGCCAATTCCTGTATTTTTAGAATTAAACCTCTTAGTTCTTAATTCGAATTAGAGCTTTGGACCAGCAGCTACCAGAGCCTTACCAGCCTCGTTGCCCTCATACTTCTTGAAGTTCTTGATGAAGCGGCCAGCCAGATCCTTAGCCTTCTCCTCCCACTCGTCGCGGTTCTGATAGGTGTCGCGAGGATCGAGAATGCCCCAAGCTACACCGTTCAGCTGAGTTGGAACCTCGAAGTCGAAGTATGGGATCTTCTTGGTAGGAGCGTTCAGGATGTCGCCACCCAGGATAGCGTCGATGATACCACGTGTATCCTTGATAGAGATACGCTTGCCGGTACCGTTCCAACCAGTGTTTACGAGGTATGCCTTAGCACCGCTCTTTTCCATCTTCTTAACTAGCTCCTCAGCATACTTTGTTGGGTGTAGTTCCAGGAAAGCCTGGCCGAAGCAAGCAGAGAATGTAGGAGTAGGCTCAGTGATACCACGCTCTGTACCAGCCAGCTTAGCTGTGAAACCGCTCAGGAAGTAGTACTTAGTCTGCTCTGGAGTCAAGATAGATACTGGAGGCAGTACACCGAATGCGTCAGCGCTCAGGAAGATTACGTTCTTAGCGTCAGGACCAGCACTCTTACCATTTACCTTCTGGGCAATCTTCTCGATGTGGTCGATAGGATATGATACACGAGTGTTCTCGGTTACGCTCTTATCAGCGAAGTCGATCTTACCAGCCTCGTCAACAGTTACGTTCTCAAGCAGAGCGTCGCGACGGATAGCGTTGTAGATATCAGGCTCGCTCTCCTTGTCGAGGTTGATTACCTTAGCGTAGCAGCCACCCTCGAGGTTGAATACACCCTCGTCGTCCCATCCGTGCTCGTCGTCACCAATCAGCAGACGCTTTGGATCAGTTGACAGAGTGGTCTTACCTGTACCAGACAGACCGAAGAATATAGCAGTGTTCTTACCCTCCATGTCAGTGTTAGCAGAGCAGTGCATAGATGCGATACCCTGCAGAGGCAGATAGTAGTTCTGCATAGAGAACATACCCTTCTTCATCTCACCACCGTACCATGTG
>ONYZ01000082.1 GCA_900322175.1 uncultured Prevotella sp. | reverse complement strand
TTCAGCTGCTACGAGGATTTTGTGGCCGCCTGCCGATGGCTGCACCGTGATGAGCAGGATCCCGAGTTTGCCTACCTCGATTATGAGAATTATCCCGATCAGCTCTATTCAGAAAGCTGCCTCGATGAGGACACATTCGAGCGCATTCTCGAGTACGCTGACCTCGATGATGACGAGCAGGAGGCCTTCAGGGCGTTTCTGGATGTCACGAGCGACAGCGATGCGGATTTGTCGGATTTCCGCGAGCGTTACTGCGGCCGATGGGACAGCGAGGAAGAGTTTGCCCAGCACCTCGCCGATGAGCTTTGCATGTTCGACAATGTTCCCGAGAGCATCACCCGCTTTTTTGACTTCAAGGCTTTTGCCCGCGAGCTGTTCATGTCTGACTATGACATGGGCGATGGCGGTCACGTGTTCCGCACCTGCTAAGTCTTAGCGCACCCAGCGAGAAGGAGCCACCACAAGGTGGCTTTTTCTTTGCCCATTGGTGCCGAAGAAACCACACCGAACAAGTACCGACCAAGTTCGATGAGCTATATTCCAGGGTAGCTGCTTTAATTAAAGCTTTTGGCAGGCAACAACCCAAGGGAACGGAAGTATCAGCTGAGACAAGGAAAAAGGCAAAAAATGCTTATCGCAATAAGCGATTTTTGTGATTTTCGCTTATCTTGGTAAGCGATTTTTGCCATTTTTCGCTTATTGGAGTAAGCGAAAATGAACAATTGGCACTACCCGCGGATGAGCTATAAGTCCAAAAAATATCGAGTCATAGGTCACATTCTCTCTCTTGATTAGAAAATGATTTTTTGCTCAACATATCATAAAATATAGAAAAAGTATTATATTTGCACCTGTAATTAAATGTTGTCATTATTATGAGTAAGACTACAATGGGTACAAAGTTGCCCAAAAAACTGGAGCAGAAAATGCAGACTGTGGGTGAACAGATCAAACTCGCACGGCTGCGTCGCAACCTAAGCATTGCGCAAGTAGCCGAGCGTGCAACGTGTTCTCCCGTGACGATAACACGTATTGAGAAAGGTACCCCCACGGTGGCCATCGGAATCTATCTGAGGGTACTCTACGCTTTGCAACTTGATGATGATATCCTGTTGTTGGCGCAAAAGGATGAGATGGGCCATGCCTTACAGGATCTCGCCCTAAAACGTCGTGAACGAGCATCAAAAAAGTCATAAGCCATGAGAACGCTATTTGTCTTTGCGGATTTTGACTGGCTGGATGAGCCCAAGCTGGTTGGTGAACTTGGCTACGAATCGCTGCGTGGCTCTGACTCGTACTCTTTCAAGTTCGACAATGAGTGGCTGAACAGATTTGGCAACCTGTTCCTGAGCGCCGACATCAACAACTATCCCGGCCCGCAGTACACTCAACCAGACCGAGACATCTTCGGCTGTTTCAGTGATGCTTTGCCCGATCGTTGGGGGCGCTTACTGCTCAACAGACGTGAACAGATTCTTGCCAGGGAAGAAAAACGCCCAATTCGCAAGCTGTCCTCATTCGACTATCTCATGGGTATCGATGATTTTTCTCGCATGGGCGGCCTTCGATTTAAGGAAGATCTCGACGGAGACTTCATTAACACTCAGACAAGCCTGCGCATCCCGCCATTGGCCGATGTCCGTTCATTGGCAGTGGCAAGTATGGAAATTGAAAAAAGCGAAGAACTGAACCAATTGCCCGAAACACGTTGGATCCAGCAGCTGGTTCATCCAGGCACCTCGCTTGGCGGTGCGCGTCCTAAAGCCAGTGTAATCGACAGTGAAGGAAACCTTTACGTAGCTAAATTTCCTTCGAGGAACGATGATTACGATGTGGCCCTGTGGGAACATCACAGCCATCTCTTAGCAAAAGCAGCTGGAGTAAACGCCGCTAGCACGAGTACGATTCAAACAGGCCAGAAGTACCATACCCTCTTGTCAAAACGATTTGACAGGCTTCAAAGTAAACGCCGGAAGCATTTTGCTTCGGCCTTAACCCTTTTGGGCCTGACTGATGGCTGCGATGCAAAGTCCGGCAACGGCTACCTCGACATCGTGGACTTCATCTTGCTTAATTGTTGTGACGTGAACAACAACCTGCGTCAGCTATATCGAAGAGTGGCATTTAATATCGCCATTGGCAACAGTGACGACCATTTCCGCAATCATGGTTTCTTGCTCTCTCCTCGTGGTTGGACGCTGTCACCTGCATATGATATGAACCCGACACTGAATGAATACCAGGCACTGCTCATCAACTCGACTACCAATTATGCCGATCTTGATGTGCTGCTTGAGTCATCAGAGGAATATATGATTAGTAAGGATGAGGCCAAACGCATCATCGATGAAGTAAAAGCAGGGGTTAGCCAATGGAAAGCAATCGCCACACGACTAGGTATTGCCAAACGTGAAATGGAAATTTTTGAACAGGTATATAGCAAAAACCAGAGATAGATAAATACAACGATTCGATAAGTTAGAGTAGAAATACCCGCATAAATCATCGAATCCGATAAGTTATAATACTGCAACGGATATGAAGAAGAACAAGAATCAACTATACTTGCAGGCCAACAGGGATTGGCTGGTGACGAAGTCACAGGAAGATGACGTGAAGTCGTTGCCTAAGGGCGTTTATTACAAGGTGCTGGCCGAGGGAGACGCAACGAGTGCGACTCCAACGCCCAGCAGCGTGATCACCGCCCATTACACGGGCAAGACCATCGACGGGGCGACATTCGACAGCAGCCGTGGCGACGTGCCCCTGGCATGCCGGCTGCGCGACCTCATCGAGGGCTGGATCATCGCCATGCAGCAGATGCACATCGGCGACCGATGGGAGATCTACATCCCCGCCGAAATGGGCTACGGCAAAATCTCCCAGCCAGGTATCCCCGGCGGCTCCACCCTCATCTTCGACATCGAACTACTCGCCATCAATTAATAAGTATCGGACACAGCATGATAAAACGCTTTTTTCTCATATTATTCTTGGCATTGGCCAGTTTAGCCTTATTTGCACAACAGAATGCAAATGGAATCAGGGGAATTGTCGTTGAGGAAGACGGCACGCCCGTGATGTATGCTTCGGTGGCGATGATTCAGAACGGAAAGGCCGCGGCTGGTGCATTGACCGACACGACGGGCCTCTTTGTCATGAAAGGCACTTTCAAGGGCAGTTATCAACTCAAGATCACTTCGATAGGCCATGAGGACGTTCTGAAGGACCTCATGTTATCCGACGGCAAGTCACACGACCTCGGACAAATCGTGATGACGGAACGGGCCACGCTACTGGATGGTGTTGTGGTGACAGGACGTTCTGCCGACAAGTCGGTGACTCTGGAAAAGACCAGCATCAATGCTGCCGCATCGATGAGCGCAGCAACGGGATCGGTGCTCGACATGCTCCGCGGCTCATCGGCAGTCTCGGTGGATGGAGCAGGTCAAGTCTCCATACGCGGCAACAGCAACGTGCTCATCCTGGTGGATGGCGTCCCCACTGCACTTGACGGGTTGGGGGGTATTCCCGCTGCCAACGTGCAGAGTATTGACATCGTGACCAGCCCCGACGTGAAATATGACTCGGAGGGAACAGGCGGCATTATCAACATCGTTTCCAAGAAACAGGCGCAAGATGCCTTCGCCCTGATGGCCTCGGCAAACTACGGCTTCAATAACTTCATGAACGGGAACCTGGCCATGAGTTATAACGCGAGCAAATGGGGCGTTCGCCTGAACTACAACGGCAGATATGAGAAAGACCGCATCGAGAGCGAGCTGCACCGCCAGTTCCTGCAGACAGGCAACAGCATCGACCAAATCATTGACGCTTCAAAGAAGACCACCGGACACAACATCGGCTTGAACGTCAACTATAAAGCGACGAAAAAAGATGTTGTCGTGCTGGATGTCAAGGCAGGCTTCCCTCGCATGAGCAACTATCAGACCTTCCATAATCACTACATCACCGACGGCGTGCCAAGCGACAAGGCTCGTGAGACCGACATCACCTTCAACCGTGAAATGGTAGAGGGCTCACTTACCTACAGGCACATCTACGTGCCTGGAAAGCGCGAGATCAGTACCTCGGCATCGCTGTCGGCCATCAACGGCCACCGCCCATCCTATTACTATGAAGCGGGCCAGATGGTGCAGCGTTCCAGGTCTGGCGGTCATCCGCGAATTGCGGCTTGGCAACTCGACTACATGACACAGCTGGGCAAGGGCAAGCTGGAGACTGGAGTGAAGATGACCTATCGCCACAACAACATTGACCACAAGATGTACGCGTATGACGAGGCGACTGGCGACTGGCAGTTGTCGATTCCACTGAGCAACGACCTGCGCCACCGTGAATTCATCCCTGCCGCCTACGTCATGTATTCGTCGAAGTGGAATGACAAACTCACCTATAAGGCTGGACTGCGCTTTGAATACAGCCATGTGACACTGCAGAACGATAAAGACCGCCTGGACGAGAGCAGCAACTGCTATTTCCTGTCGCCCAATGTCGTGTTGAGCTATCGCGTAAGCCAGCCGCTGCAGTTTTCATTCGGCTTGTCGCGCCGCATATCGCGTCCGACCTATCCGCAGCTCAACCCCTATGTCAATCTCATCGACAACCAGACCTATGAGACAGGCAACGTCCGTCTGAAACCCGAGAAGGCCAACAAAATTGACCTCGGCTACTCCTATGCTGGACGGGCCGTGAAGTTGAACGGCACCGCCTACTTCAATTATACGCAGGACTACATCAGCCAGATCGCCTACCTTGACCGGGATATCCTTGTGACAACCTACATTAACGGCGACCAGTACCTGAATACGGGTTATGAACAGAATGTCAGATGGAACGCCCTGCAATGGCTGGGTGTGGACTTGGGCACCAACATATTCTACACCAGGGCGCGTGGCACCAGCCATGGAGTCACCTTCAGCAACCACGGCTGGACCAGCAACAGCAGTGCGACACTGAACATCATACCGCTTAAGGGGATGACCATCCAGGCCCAGTATTTCGTCACTTCACCCCAATACTTCCCGCAGTTCACCACCAAGACCGTTCACTACTGCAATCTGGGTGTGAAACAGCAGCTGCTTAAAAAGTCGCTGACGCTCTCGGCACTGCTGACCGATGTGTTCAACACGCGTCGATGGGACATCTCGTCAGACAATCCAGTCTATACGCTCGTAAACAATAGCAAGAATCGCAGCCGCATGCTGTGGCTCGGCATCAGTTGGAATTTCCACTCCTTCAAGCCCGCAGGAGGTCAGAAGAAGCAGGAAGAGGACCGCAGTGTCATCAGGCTGGGTGAATGAGACCACGATTAACCGAAAAACTAACGATATGAGTACAATGGTGTGGGGCGCTATCAAGACTCCCCACATTTTTTGTCAATGGGACAAACACCAATCCCCCGAGACAACATACACTTGATAAGAGCTCTACCATTCCATCGTTGCATGGGAAATTCACTTGCTCTGGTCACGGGGTTGTATTCGGCTGCTATACGTTCCGCACATCAACCAGCCGGCAGCGCTGGCTGGATTGAGCTGTTCCACTACAGCCTCATGCCGCTGAGCGACTTCGCCCCGGCGGCTCCACCCTCATCTTCGACATCGAGCTGCTCGCCATCAATTAACGGCATATCAATCACAATGTCAATTGTAGATTCAGCGTATATCGCGAGAAATCACTATCTTTGCAGCAATAACTGAAAGACAAATCGGAATTTATGAAAATAAGTGAGAAGGAAGTCAAGACAGTCTTGACTAAATCAAATCTGCCTGTCAGTGACTACTCGGTGAATCCATACGTAGGCTGTACGCATGGATGCAAGTATTGTTATGCCTCGTTCATGAAGCGTTTTACGGGGCACACCGAGCCCTGGGGCGAGTTTCTTGACATCAAGCATTGGCCTGATATCAAGAATCCCGAGCGATTGCGCGGCAAGGAACTGTTTTTCGGTTCCGTCACCGACCCCTATCTGCCCGAAGAGGAGAAGTATCGCCGGACCCGCACGTTGTTGGAACAACTGCGGGGGAGTGGAATCAAACTTTCCATAGCCACGAAGAGCGACTTGGTGCTCCGTGACCTGGACCTCATCAAGACCTTCCCCGAGGCGCGCGTAAGCTGGTCGGTGAATACCTTGGACGAAGCCTTCAAGAATGATATGGACAAAGCCGTTAGCATAGAGCGAAGGCTGGTAGCCATGAAGGCGTTCCATGATGCGGGCGTGAGAACCACCTGCTTCATCTCACCCATCTTTCCCGGAATAACCGACGTAAAGGCCATCATCGACCGGGCCAAAAATCAATGTAACCTCATTTGGCTGGAGAATCTAAACCTACGTGGTACTTTCAAGCCTTTGATCATGGATTATATACGAGAGAAAAGACCTGAATTAGTTCCTTTGTATGAGGAAATCTATGTCAAGGGGAAGCGTGACTATTGGGAGCGGCTGAACGTGGAGCTGAAAGCATACGCTGAAGAACTTGGTCTGCCGTATGTCCGCGATGACGACAGCATCAAGCGTCCCTTCGATGCACCGCCCATCGTGGTGAACTATTTCTATCATGAGGAGGTCAAGAAATCTGCAAAAAAGTAAACGATGAAAGAATGGCTGTTCCTGATTGGTGCTATCGTCCTGGAGACGTTCGCCACCACTATGCTAAAATACTCTGAGCAGTTTACTAGGATTCTGCCTACCATCGCAATGGCAGTTGGCTATCTGCTTTCGTTCTATTGCTTGAGCCATGCACTGCGCACGCTGCCCATCGGCATCGCCTACGCCATTTGGAGTGCCCTTGGCATCGTGCTTATAACGCTAATCGGCATTTTCGTGTTCAAGCAGGTGCCCGACCTGCCAGCCTATATCGGCATCGCGCTGATTATGGCAGGCGTTATCGTAATCAACCTGTTCTCAAAAATGGAAGTACATTAAGATAAATCTGAAATCATGGAGATAAAAGACAGACCCAATCCCAATGAGGCTTTCCCGAATCCGAAGATTCCAAGCCTTTGCTTCATCAAGAACGTGGTGAAGAACCCGCGTATCATCATTGGTGACTACACCTACTACGATGATGTGGATGGGGCAGACCAGTTCGAGAAGCATGTCACTCATTTCTACGACTTCATTGGTGACCGGCTGATTATTGGCAAATTCTGCGCTATTGCCAAGGGTGTGGAGTTTGTCATGAATGGTGCCAATCATAGGATGGACTGCGTGACAACCTATCCGTTTTACGTTATTGGCGGTGACTGGGGAAGTGCCATTGCTCCTGTGAAAGATGAATTGCCTCTGAAGGGTGATACCGTTGTGGGCAATGATGTCTGGATTGGTCAGCATGTAACCATCATGCCAGGCGTTCATATAGGCGACGGAGCCATTATCGGAGCCAATTCGGTGGTGGCCTCAGATATTCCACCTTATGCTGTCGCGGTAGGGAATCCCTGCCGAGTAACCAGGATGCGTTTTGACGACGAATTCATCGCCTATCTGCTGCAACTGAAATGGTGGGATTGGGACATCGAGAAGATTGAGGCAAATTTTGAAGCCTTGTCGAGTGGGGATTTGTCGTTAATAAGGAAGATTAATCAATAGTTTCTCATCCATGGTTATACTGATAACAGGTGCATCACACACGGGTAAAACGCTACTGGCCCAGCAGATGCTTGAAAAATACAAGTATCCTTATCTGTCTATAGACCATTTGAAAATGGGCATGATACGAAGCGGCAAGACTACCCTCACACCTGAAGACGATGATGCCCTCACCGAAGAGCTTTGGCCTATTGTGCGTGAAATGGTGAAGACAGCAATAGAGAATCGGCAGAACCTTATAGTAGAGGGCTGTTACATCCCTGCTGATTGGCGCAACGATTTCAGTGAGAAATATTTGCAGTCAATAAGGTTTATTTGCCTTGCAATGTCGGATGCTTACATTGAAGCTCATATCGATGAGATAAGGAATCATGCCTCTTCTATCGAAACGAGGTTGCACGACACAGGCTGTACAATAGAATCTCTGAAGCTCGACAATCACAACTACATTGATGCTTTTACTCAAAGTGGTGAGAGAATTACGATAATTGATACAGATTTTCGCCAGACAGTAAAAAACCTTATCGAACAGTAAATACCAATTTATGTGCGACCCGAGAGCAGAGCCAAGCTTGCTTGAGTTATGCCGAGGCGAAGCCATCAATCGGATAAATTCTAATTTTTCGCTCATGACAAGGCGCAACGTCAGCCACGGCTGGCGATGCGCCTTGATTTAATGCCCAATTTCATGACGTGATTGACCTGGGGATCTGATTCGCTATGGCCACAGGGTTGTATTCGGCAGCTTCACGCTCCGCGATGATGACAGCATCAGGCGTCCCTTTGATGCACCGCTCATCGTGGTGAACTATTTCTATCATGAGGAGGTCAAGGAATCGGC
>ONYZ01000055.1 GCA_900322175.1 uncultured Prevotella sp. | reverse complement strand
GGAGCAGTATCAGAACATCGGCAAGTATGCAGACACCTATCGCTACGTGATGATGCCTGAACTGTACACATCACTGAGTCAGGACAAGGTGATTAAGGAGGCGGCTCTGCGCAGCGGAGTGAGCAAAGGAGTGATGCAGGCATGCTGGGATGCTGCCGGCGAGGTGATTAAGGCATGGGCTACAGAGGGCCACAGCGTGGCACTGCCTGGACTGGGAACCATGCGATTCGGATTGCGCGCCAAGAGCGTGGAGAATGTGAACGATGTGAAGACAGGACTGATTACCAGTCGCCGCATCATCTTTACGCCCAACAGCGACATGAAGGATGAGTTGGCCAAGACTGCCGTGCAAATTACCTGCTACGACCGCAACGGCAAGGAGGTGAAGCGAGTAACCAGCACCGACGAGGGGAACGTGGAGGACCCTGAGAACGACCAGCCTGCAAACGGCGGTGGCAATAACCCAGGCGGCGGCAACCCCATCAGCACGGACTAAGCGAACGGGGGCACCCAGCCCCCACCCGCTTGATTTATTAACCATTAAAACGAAAGAACGACCATGAGTAAAAAGGAAACCATTAAGTTCGTAGTTCAGCTCATCGCATCGATAGCATCGGCGATACTGACAGCTCTAGGCGCTACCAGTTGTGTAGGAGCGTAAAAAAAAATGAGGTTCGCAAAACTACTGCGAACCTCGTTTTTTTATTTCTTAGCAGCAGCAGCGCCGCCTATTACTTTCGAGATGTCCATCATCATGCCACCGTTGCCAGCCATAATCTGCGGCATCTTGCCGTCCCACTTCTCGATCATATCCTCCTGTACGATCATCGGCGAGAGCGATGCTGCGATGGTGCGGTTGTAGTAAGCCTCAGCATCGGCCTTAATCTTCATCGCCTTGGCGTTACCCTCGGCCTTGGCTACAGCAATCTTGGCGTTAGCCTCAGCCTCCTTAACCTCGTTCTCGGCCTTCAGGGCGCTCTGGATGGCGGTGTTCTTGGCGTCGATCATCGACAGCAGCGACGATGGAGGGGTGATCTTACTGGTGAACTCCTCAACCAGGAATCCCTCGCTCATCAGCGACTTCTCCAAGCGGGCACGCACATCACGCTCAAAGTTGGCACGGTTCGACATCAGCGAGTCGCTAGTGTACTGGTTGGCACAGGTGCGGTAAGCCTCGTAGATACAGGTGCGGATGTAGCCCTCCTCCAGATCCTTCACGCCTACACGATACTTAGTGAAGATATCGCAGGCCTTATCGGGATTGATGCGATAGGCGATGGTGGGGTCCATCTCGAAGAGCGAAGCGTCCTTGGCGTTGACAGAGAACGTCTCGTACTGCTTACGCTGGGTGAAGGTGGGATAGGTAAACACGTTGGTGGTGATGGGATTGTAGAACACCCATCCCTTGCAGGTGCCCTCTACTCCACCGTAGTCTTGCTCGTTGAGCGACCACTTGTGGAAACGTATGCCAACCTCGCCCGAGTCGACCACGGTGCAACAGGTAGCAAACAGAATAATTACCAACACAAAAGCACTGATGCCGTAGATCAGCACGCGATAATAGGGTTTAATGGAATTTGTCATAATGTTATAGTTGTTTTTGTAATTACTTTCCGTAAATATTCTGCAGGTTCACCCACTCGCCTTTGCGACCATTGTAGAGCACACGGGCACGCTCTACCAGCATGATTCTAGGCAGGTCGCCAATCACACCACTGGGGCTCGACGAAGCATCGATGAATCCCTTTTTGCCGCCAGGCATCACCACACAGATCATAAAGGTAGAAATCTTGCGGAGCGAGGGGAAGTTGTATGGCAGCATACCCAGGTCGCGTGTGCGCAGCACCACTGGGGCGGCTATCAAACCCACATCGTTGAGCGACTGGATGAGCAGCAGGTTGATGTCGGCATTGCTGCCCTCGCCCTTCTTCAGCGTCTCGGACGTGGACGCAGGGCACAGGTCGTACTTGCCGTTCCACTTTACACGGCTGGAAACCAACTGGAATACAGCTGACACGCGCTCGCGCTGGTCGGCAATGTTCTGTATGCCAGCAGCCTTGAGTTCGTCGGCCAGCGGACTATGGTCCTTCAGTCGCTTGCCCAGTTCCTCGCTATCCAGTATCATCTGGTCTACCTTATCCCACGAGTTGGCATAGTCCATCTGGTTCATGCCTGGCAGGCGGTACGACTTGAGTTCAGCAGTGATACCAGCACAGAGGTCGAGCACGTTCCACTCGTAGCCCTCGTTGGTTACGGCCTTGAGGTCGCGACCTACGTAGACGTAGTGGTTGGTGTTGACGTACATAGGATTAGCCAGCGGGTCGCTCTCTATCTTGTACTTCATGCTACCCTTGGTTACAGTGTAGGTAAGTCGCTGTATGCCCTGATCCTCGATGTTGAAGATGAGGTAGTTGGGGATGTTCATATCCAGTTTGGCATACACCACGGGTATCTCGCGCTGTGCATACCAGTCGTGCAATATCCAGAACACCTGGCTGTGCACGCGATACTCGTACTCTATCACAGTGCCCTGCTTAACCTCGGGCACGGTGAACTCTATCTGATAGTTGTTGTCGTCGATCTTGGTCTTTACGATGGCGCTCTTCTTCATCGAAGTCTTTACCACCTTGCCACCTACCAGATTGAAGGCAGTGGCCTTGATATCCTCTATCGACTCGTCGCCCTCGGCACCCACTACAGCATCCGACATAGGGCCATCCTGATCCTGGAATGCCGAACTGCCGCTGATGCGGTCCATCGGGATAGTCATAAACGATGAGCGCAGGCCAGCCATATCGCCGCCCACAGACATGTTCACCATATAAGGTACCACCACCTTAGCATATCGGGTGCCGCTGGGCTTAAGCACCTTGATGCGAACCCTATCGCGATAGTCGGCCAGAAAACTGCTGGTCTGCACAGTGTACTCCACATCGGTGAGTCGGCACAGCACCACAGCGTCGGCCAGTGGGTCGGCCTCGTATGTGGTCATCTGCATCTCCTCGCTGGTAGGTTTACCAAACTTCATGTTCACGTCGGCAGCGCTTGCCGTAAGTAATGAACAGGCAAGCAGCACAAATAGTTTAATTACTCTTAGTTTCATACTTTTATAGTCATGATTGATGTTACTGGGTGCAAAATTACAAAATAATTATGAAAGACATCACCGTTTTAAGGAATTTTTATATCATTGACTTCGTCGAAGTTACTTTCACTCGGAAAAATCCAAATAAATTTGGTTTTTCGCTCGTTTATTCGTAACTTTGCCCGCAATTATGGAAGCAGTAACCAAGATACCACAGGAGTGGAACAAATTCTACTTGAAGGACGTGTCGTTTGTAAACCTGATGACACGCCGCATCTTCAACGTGCTGATAGTGGCCAATCCCTACGACGCATTCATGCTGGAGGACGACGGCCGTGTAGACGAGAAAATCTTCGACGAGTATATGGAGTTGGGGATGCGATACCCACCCACGTTTACCCAGGTATCGACCACCGAAGAGGCCAACAAGGTGCTACACACCACCGACATCGACCTGGTGATATGTATGCCTGGTAATGCGGATAACGACGCATTCACAGTGGCGCGCGAGATAAAGGTGGAGCATCCCAACATCCCCTGCGTGGTGCTTACCCCATTCTCGCACGGTATCACCAAGCGAATACAGGACGAGGACATGAGCGTGTTCGACTACGTGTTCTGCTGGCTAGGCAACACCAACCTCATCATGAGTATCATCAAGCTGATAGAGGACAAGATGAACATAGAGCACGACATCAAGGAGGCTGGCGTGCAGATGATCTTGCTGGTGGAGGACAACATCCGATTCTACTCGAGCGTGCTACCTAACCTATATAATTACATACTGGCACAAAGCAAGCGTTTTTCTACAGAGGCGCTTAACCCGCACGCTGCCGCACAGCGCAAGCGAGGACGCCCCAAGGTGGTGCTGGCTACTACCTACGAGGAGGCTATGCAACTGTATGAGAAGTATCACGAGAACACACTGGGTGTGATAAGCGATACCCGATTCCCGCTGAAAGTGCGCGAAGGCCGACTGAGCCATGTGGAGGAGGGTGACCCCGAGGCTGGACTGAAACTGCTGCGCGAGATACGACGCCGCGATGAGTACGTGCCGCTGATACTCGACTCATCCGAGATAGCCAACAAGGCGAAAGCGGATGCCGAAGGATTCTTGTTTATCGACAAGAACTCGACCAAGATGAATGTGGACCTTCACCACCTGATGGAGGAGCACATGGGATTCGGCGACTTCATCTTCCGCGACCCAAAGACCAAGGAAGAGATAGCCCGCGTGACATCACTGAAGGAGCTGCAGGACAACATATTCAAGATACCTAATGACTCGATGCTGTATCACGTATCGCGCAACCACATGAGCCGCTGGCTGTGCGCACGTGCCATCTTCCCCGTTTCGGCATTCCTGAAACACGTGACGTGGCACAAGTTGCAGGACGTGGATGCCCACCGACAGATAATCTTCGATGCCATCGTGCAGTACCGACGGATGAAGAACATCGGCGTGGTAGCAGTGTTCGACCGACTGAAGTTTGACCGCTACGCCCACTTTGCCCGTATCGGCGAGGGCTCGCTGGGAGGCAAAGGCCGCGGTCTGGCATTCCTCGACCAGGTAATAAAGCGCCACCCAGAACTGAACCAGTTTGAGCAGGCGCAGGTGCAGATACCAAAGACGGTGGTGCTGTGTACCGACTTCTTCGACGAGTTTATGGAGAAGAACAACCTGTGGACAATAGCACTGAGCGACGCCAGCGACGAGGAGATACTGCAACACTTTATGCGCGCGCAGTTGCCCGACTCGCTGATAGCCGACTTCTTCACGTTCTTCGACGCTGTAAAATCGCCTATCGCCGTGCGATCGAGCTCGCTGCTGGAGGATAGCCACTATCAGCCGTTTGCAGGTATCTACTCTACCTACATGATACCATATCTTGACGACAAGTACGAGATGCTGCGTATGCTGGCCTGTGCCATCAAGGGCGTGTATGCATCGGTGTACTACAAAGACTCGAAGGCATATATGCTGGCCACGCAGAACGTGATAGACCAAGAGAAGATGGCGGTGATACTGCAAGAGGTGGTGGGCAAGCAGTATGGCGACCTGTACTACCCCAACTTCAGTGGTGTGCTGCGCTCACTGAACTACTACCCCATCGGCGACGAGACTGCCGAGGAGGGTATTGCCTCGCTGGCCGTAGGACTGGGCAAATACATCGTTGACGGCGGACAGACGCTGCGCGTGTCGCCCTATCACCCCAAACAGGTGCTACAGACATCGGAAATGGAGACAGCACTGAGCGAGACACAGACGCGATTCTACGCGCTGGACATGGCTCACGTGGGCGACGACTTCAAGGTGGACGATGGCTTTAATATAAAAAAGGTACGCGTGAAGCAGGCTGCCGAAGACGGGGCGCTGACCTATCTGGCATCAACCTACGACCCGACGGACCAGATAATACGCGACGGAATATACGAGGGCGGACGAAAGGTGATATCGTTCTGCGGAGTATTGCAGCACGATGTATTCCCGCTGCCCGAGCTGCTGCAGATGTCGCAGAAGCTGGGTGCCGAAGAGATGAAGCGACCAGTGGAGATAGAGTTTGCGTGCAACCTGAACGACGACCGCACAGGCGAGTTCTACTTGCTACAGATACGACCTATCGTAGACGCAAAACAGGTGCTGGACGAGGACTTGCAACAGATACCCGACAGCGACTGCCTGCTGCGCTCTAACAACTCGCTGGGACACGGCATATCAGAAGATGTGGTGGATGTGGTGTACGTAAAGACCGACGACGACTTTACGGCAGTGAACAATCCTACCATAGCCTGCGAGATAGAGGAGATAAACCGCAAGTTCCTGCAAGCAGATAAGAACTACGTGCTGATAGGTCCGGGCCGCTGGGGTTCGAGCGACTACTGGCTGGGCATCCCCGTAAAGTGGCCACACATTTCGGCTGCGCGCGTGATAGTAGAGGTGGGACTGAAGAACTATCGTGTAGACCCATCGCAGGGCACACACTTCTTCCAGAATCTGACATCGTTCGGTGTTGGCTACTTCACCATCAACACCTACACAGGCGAGGGCGTGTTCCAGAAAGAAATCCTAGACAGCATGCCAGCCATCGAGGAGACTCAATACGTGCGCCACGTAAGATTTGAAAAGCCGCTGAAGATAATGATGGACGGCAAAAAGCAATCAGGCGTAGTGCTGCTATGATGAACAATCCCCGCGAAGTTTGTCGCGGGGATTATTCGTTAGTGTGACTTTCTGAACTCGTCGAGCTGCTTAAAGCAATGGCGGTTGATAATCTGTTGAAGCGCGCGGTCGGGGTTGTTAAGGATATAGCAACGATGGTCGAACACCATCAGTTCGCCGTTAACAGCCGAATATGGATGCCAACCGGGCAGGCCCTTAACGTTGGGATTACCCGTATGGGCAAACTGTGCCCAGGCACTGCTCATCTTGTCGGCTAGCTCCAAGTCGAGTGCCGATGGCTTGGGCAACTCATTGGGCGAATGGTGCAGGGTGTTGAAGCAGAACTTGAGTTCGTGACCATGTACTGAACCCTTGTTTACTGGCGAACGCCATGTGAACATATACATATAGGTGGGCGCCTGACGAGTCTTGGTCATAGCGTCGGCAGTAATCAGTGTCTTTGGACGGAACAGCCAGTCGATACTAAGCAGATCCTGCGGCGTGTAGTCAGGATGTGCCTTGCCGAAGGCGGCGATATAAGCATCGGTATCATCGCCAAAGGTAGAAAGCAGTTGGCTTCGAGCCTCATCCTGCGTCATATCCTTATCGTAATGCAGTCGCTGAAGCTCATTGAATGTGGTACCAATCATCACAGGGATATTATCTGATATCGAAGCGAATGTGGGCTGAAACGGTTGCTGCAGCAGAGTCTTGCCATCAGGTGTAGGTCCGAATCCCCACATCATCGGAGTGCCAGGCTTGCGGGTTCCGATGCTGGCAGCCATCGCACGCTGACCTGCATCGTACAGGGTCTGATAGGGTACATCCTTTATCTTGTCTACGTCGGCCTCAGCTATGCCAAGTTCTTTGAGCACAGCTTTGCCCAGCGTCTGGGTCATCTCGTGGTTGTTTACGTTGAGTATGGTGCCGCTCATGATGATAGCTTTATGAAATAGTCCCTTGGCCTTGGGCATACACATCAGCGTGCCCACCTTGCCACCACCACCCGACTCGCCGAAAACGGTCACATTCTTTGGGTCGCCACCAAAATTGGCGATGTTATCTCGAATCCATTCCAATGCCTGTATCACATCGAGCATACCCACATTGCCAGAGTATTCGTATTTCTTAGAAACAGCCGAGAGGTCGAGGAAACCAAGGATATTAAGACGGTGGTTGATGCTTACCACCACCACATCTTTCTTGGCCAGTTGCATGCCAGGATTCCAAGCCGACGTGCCAGAATCGAAGCCTCCGCCGTGCAGCCAGAGCATCACAGGTTTCTTTGCATTCAAATCAGTACTCCACACATTGAGCACGCACGAGTTATGCTCCGACATTTCGTCCTCAGAGAGTTGCCGCCCCCAAGTCTGTTGCATTACCTGCGGGCCCCAGTGGTCGCATTTACGTACACCCTTCCACTTATCCACAGGCTTCGGCGGCATAAACCGCTCTACCTTGGCATAGGGAATACCCAGCCACGCCATCGTGCCCTCCTGTACGATGCCGCTCACTTTTCCACACTTGGTGCTTACCACCGGTTCACTGCTCTCCTGCGCCGTTGCCGTAACTGCCAGCAACAGCATGGCAATTAAGCTTATAGTTAATTTGTTCATATTCGGTCTGTATGTCAGTTGCAAATATACATATTTTAAATAAATAATAACACGAAAGTGAAAAATAATTTGGCATATTGATAGCTTTTTAGTACTTTTGTGGCCAAATTGACAAAAATATTAATACTGATGGATAAGAAACTGAGACAAGGTACGCTTTGTGTACAGGCCGGATACAAGGCCAAGAACGGAGAACCTATTGAGTTGCCCATCATTCAGAGCACCACATTCAAGTATGATGACTCTGACGAGATGGCAAAGTTGTTTGACCTGGAGAAGGAGGGATACTTCTACACCCGCCTTCAGAACCCCACCAACGATGCTGTAGCAGCCAAGATATGCGCACTCGAAGGCGGTGTGGGCGCTGTGCTGACATCGAGCGGTCAGGCTGCCAACTTCTACGCAGTATTCAACATCTGCGAGGCTGGCGACCATATCGTAACATCAAACGAGATATATGGCGGCACATTCAATCTGTTCGGCGTAACGCTGAAGAAACTTGGTATAGAGTGTACATTCGTATCGCCCGAGGCTAGCGAGGAGGAGATTCAGGCTGCATTCCGCCCCAACACCAAGGCGCTGTTTGGCGAGACAATATCTAACCCAGGATGCGCAGTATTAGACATCGAGAAGTTTGCACGCATCGCTCATAAGAACGGTGTACCACTGATAGTTGACAATACGTTTGCAACACCAGTAAACTGTCGCCCATTTGAGTGGGGGGCTGACATCGTGACCCACTCTACCACCAAGTATATGGATGGTATGGCTGCCCAGGTAGGTGGATGCGTAGTTGATAGCGGCAACTTCGACTGGTTGGCACACGCTGAGAAATTCCCAGGCCTGTGCACTCCCGATGAGAGCTATCACGGACTGACATACGTTAAGGCATTCGGCAAGATGGGTTACACCACCAAGCTTATCGCCCAACTGATGCGCGACCTGGGATCTATCCCTGCCCCACAAAACTCGTTCCTGCTGAACATGGGACTGCAGACTCTGCATCTGCGTATGGCCCAGCACTGCAAGAACGCACAGAAGGTGGCCGAATATCTGAACGCAAACGACAAGGTGGCTTGGGTGCACTACTGCGGACTGCCCACAGATGCCAACTACGAACGCGGTCAGAAGTATCTACCCAACGGCAGCTGCGGCGTAATCGCATTCGGACTGAAGGGCACACGCGAGACAGCTATCAAGTGGATGGACTCGCTGGAGATGATTAACATCGTGACCCATGTAGCCGATGCCCGCACCTGTGTGCTGCATCCTGCCAGTCACACCCACCGTCAGCTGAGCGATGAACAACTGCGCGAAGCTGGTGTAGCTCCCGACCTGATTCGTCTGTCGGTAGGTATCGAGGACGTAGAGGATATTCTGGACGACATCAAGCAGGCACTCGAAAAGATATAAGCCGACGGCAAACGTCGAAACACATGGGGGTAAACGTCGAAAGTAATTTCACGTTTGCCCCCTTTCTTCATACCTTTGCAGCAGAAAAAAATAAAAGAATAAAAAATTAAAGGTATGAAAAAGATTAAGTTTTTACTGGCAACAATGATGCTGATGATTTCGGCAGTAGTAATGGCACAGAAGACCACAGTGACTGGTGTGCTGATGGACAAGAACCTGAACGAGGGCGAGCCATACGCAACTATACGAGTGTTTAAGGCTGGCAAGAGCGACAAGCCCATCGCCATGTTTATCACCGACGAGAACGGACGATTCAAGCAGGAGGTAAAGGGCAAGGGTAAGTTCGACATCGTGTTCAGCAGCGTAGGTAAGGACGAGATGCGCCAGACTATCGAACTGGGAAATGAGAACCCTATAGACCTGGGCACCGTATACATCAAGGATAGCGAGACCATGCTGAAAGGAGTGGAGATAGTAGCGCAGAAGCCGCTGGTAAAGATGGACGTAGACAAGATGAGCTATAACGTGGCCGAAGACGAGGACTCGAAATCGAACACCGTGCTCGATATGCTGCGAAAGGTGCCAATGGTAACCGTCGACGGACAGGACAACATCTCTGTAAATGGCTCGTCATCATTCAAGGTTTACGTTGACGGTATGCCCAACGTGATGTTCTCGAGCAATCCATCAATGGTGTTCAAGAGCATGCCCGCATCGGCCGTCAAGAGCATCGAGGTAATAACTAACCCAGGCGCCAAGTATGATGCAGAGGGTGCAGCAGGTGTGCTGAACATCGTGATGAACAAGCAGAACCCACAGGCAGCACAGAGCATGAACGGATATAACGGATCACTGCGTGCTTCGGCTGGCAACAAGCAGCTAGGCGCAAGCGTATTCCTGAACGGACAGCAGGGCAAGCTAAGCTATAGCGCCAACGTGATGACCAGCTACAACAAGCCTGGCAACACCACCACCGAGATGGAGCAGATACAGGACAACGGAGTAAGTCAGATACTGACATCGAGCAACGACCTGAAAACTCCATTCACCATGGGTAGTCTGTCGCTGGGATATCAGATAGACGATATGAGCGCACTTAACCTTACCGCTCAGGTAAACTCGATGAGCACCAAGACCACTGGTACCACATACACCACAATGGGCGGAGCTGCATACGGCAACGGATTCAGCTACGGCAGTACTACCGACATGAAGAACTCACGCACATCGTTCAGCGGCAGCCTAGACTATCAGCGATTCTTCAACAAGGAACACACCCACTCGCTAGGATTCACATATCAACTGAACTACAGTCCTGCTACAACAGAGATGACCAACAACTTTGGCACTACATCGAGCATAATCGACCTGACCAACCGCTACTCTGAAAACAAGGATAAGACCACCAACCACATATTCCAGCTGGACTACAGTCTGCCTATCGGCACTGGTCAAACACTGAACTTGGGTAGCAAGCTACAGCTGCACGATGCTACATCGGATGCCAAGTACTATCTGCAGGATGTGTACGACCCCAGCACTAGCTCTGAGTACGAGTACAAGAACTCTATCCTGGCCGGCTACGGCGAATATGTGGGCAACTACGGAAAGTTCGGTCTCAAGGCTGGTCTGCGCTACGAGTACACTTGGCAGGATGTGGAATATCATCTGGGCAATGGTCATGACTTCAGTACTGGCTACGGCAGTCTGGTACCAACAGCCAGCATGCAGTACAACCTTGGCGTGGGATCTAACCTCGGACTGACCTACAACATGCGAATCTCTCGCCCTGGTATCTCATATCTGAACCCATACGTAGACAAGAGCAACCCTATCGCCCTGTTCTATGGTAACCCCGACCTGGACGTAGAGAAGGCTCACAACGTATCGCTGGTGTTCAATACATTTACACAGAAGCTGATGGTGAACCTGAACCTGCATCACAACTTTGTTGACAATGCCATATCGCAGTACAGCTTCTACGACGACAACAATCTGCTGAACACTACATACGGCAACGTGGTTAAGAGTCATCAGACAGGACTGAGCGGATATGTAAGCTACCTGCTAACCAAGGATACCAGAATCTTCTTCAATGGTGGCGTTAACTATACTGACCTGCGCAGCACAGCTCTCGATCAGAAAAATAGCGGATGGACTGCCAACGTGATGGGCGGAGTACAGCAGACACTGCCTTGGGATCTGAAACTGAGTGCATTTGTAATCACATCTACCAAGAGCTATACCCTGCAAGGCTGGAGCGGTGGATTCAACCTGATAACAGCCAGTCTGTCGAAGAGTCTACTGAAGGACAAGCTTAACCTGAGTATATCTGGACTGATGGGACTGAACAAGGGCGGCAACCTGAACATCGAGACATATAGCCGAGGTAAGGACTTCACCAGCCGGAACGCTATCAAGGTGCCTATCTACGGAGTGACATTCACTGTAAGCTATACCTTCGGCAACGCCAAGATGGCTCAGAAGCAGCATCAGAGCCGCGTGCAGAACGACTTCATCGAGCAGCAGTCGCAGGGCGAGATGATCAACAGCATCGGAACAGAAACTAAATAACACAAAGGCACAGAGATACAGAGGGTTTACAGAAAAAAGTAAAAAAACTCTGTATCTTTGTATCTCTGTGTTGAATTTTATTGTATCTTTGCAAGCGTTATGAAGAAGATAGAGAAAAAAGACCTATGGCTATTGGCAGCACAAGTGGCAGTATGGTCGGCGGTATTGTTTGCAATGCCGCTTGCTACATATTTAAGTACTAAGGACACCCACGCCACACACACATCGTTCATGATTGTATGGGGATTGTTCCAATCGCCAGTGGTAATTTACTTCCTTAACTTCTATGTGTTGGGGCCGTATCTCTTCTTCAAGCATCGCTACTGGTGGTTCTTCCTTTCGAATCTGGTGCTGATACTTGGCCTGAACTCGCAGTTCTTCTACGTCTACTTTAACCGAAACAACATCCCATCTATGCCCACCATGAGCACAAACATGTGGATAGGTTTCTTTGGAGGATTCCTGATGTTCCTGGTGCTCAACTGCATGGTGGCAGGTATTGCAATTGGTATCCGCCACTTTATCCGTACCCGACAGATAAAACAGCAACTGAAAGACGAGAAGGCAAAGAACACTGAGGCCGAACTGGCATGGCTCAAGAATCAGATTAACCCTCACTTTCTGTTTAATACGCTGAACAACATCTCGAGTTTGTGCCAGATAGATGCTGACGCCGCACAGGATGCCATCGCGCAGTTAAGCGACTTGTTACGTTACGCTATGTACGAGACTAATAAAAAGACGGTACCCATCGAAGGCGAAGTAGAGTTTATGCGCAACTATATCGAACTGATGAAACTGCGCTGCAATGACAGAACGGAGGTAAAATCTAAATTCTCAATTCTCAATTCTCAATTAGAAATCGCGCCGCTGTTGTTTATCTCGCTGGTTGAGAATGCTTTCAAACATGGTGTGAGCAGCAACCGTTCGTCGAAGATCGACATTTCTCTCACCTATCAACCATCACCCATCACGTCTGAAAACGTACTCGTTTTCACCTGCGACAACACCAACTTCCCCAAAGATGATGCTGACCGCAGCGGATCGGGCATCGGACTGGAGAACACTCGTCGCCGACTGGAACTGATGTACGCAGGTAGATACACCTGGGAACAATCGCTCGAAGACAACATCTATCACGTTCGCATCACCTTGAATTGTAAATAGTAAAATAATAAAATCACAAGATGTCCATAACCTGTATCATAGTAGACGACGAGCCGCTGGCAGTAAAGCTGATGGAATCGTTTGTGGCCAAGACGCCTGATTTGGAGCTGCTAGGCAGTTTCACTGACTCGATAGAAGCCATCAATGCCGTAAAGGAACAGAAACCCAACTTGCTGTTTCTCGATATTCAGATGCCCGACCTGAATGGCATGGAACTGGCCCACATGATTCCCACAGAAACACGAGTAATCTTTACCACAGCCTTCAAGGAATATGCCTTCGAGAGTTATGAGGTGAGCGCACTCGACTTTCTGCTTAAGCCCATCCGCTACAACAAGTTTATCGCTGCCGTAGATAAGGCAAAGGATTGGTTTAAGAGGAATGTGGATAGTGGAAAGAGAAAAGAGGATACTCTTGCTACAGAATCAGTGAACGATAGTAATCTCCTTCCACCTTCCTCTTTCCACATTCCACTTTCATTATTTATAAAAGTAGATGGCGAGTTGCGTAATATCACTATCAGCGACATCATCTACGTGAACGGCATGAAGGACTACGTGATGTTCTACATCGACGGCGAGGTAAAACCGCTGATTACCCACCTGACAATGAAAGCTGTTGAAGAGATGCTACCACCAGATAAATTTCTGCGCGTACACCGATCTTATATTATAGCGGTCGACAAAATTAGAAAAGTAGACCGCAATGACTGTATCTACATCGGCAATGAGATTATACACGTGCCTGATGGCTATCAAGAAGCCTTCCATAAATTCCTGGAAACGCGCACAATTAACAAAATGTAACTTTGCGATAAAAATTTTCGGGATTTTTCTTGGAATGTATCGATATTTTTCCTACTTTTGCAGTACAAATAGTAACATTATGTAAACTTAAAACATTTTAACGACAATGGAAGTTGAGAAAATTATGCAGGCCTTGGAACAGAAGCATCCAGGCGAAATGGAGTACTTACAGGCAGTAAGAGAGGTGTTGGACAGTATCAAGGATGTGTACAACCAACACCCCGAGTTTGAGAAAGCCAAAATCATAGAGCGTATTGTGGAACCCGAACGTATCATCACATTCCGTGTGCCCTGGGTAGACGACAAGGGCGAGGTACAGGTTAACATCGGTTACCGCGTACAGTTTAACAGCGCTATCGGCCCGTACAAAGGCGGTCTGCGTTTCCACCCATCAGTAAACCTTAGTATCCTGAAGTTCCTCGGTTTCGAGCAGACATTCAAGAATGCCCTCACCACCCTGCCAATGGGCGGCGGTAAGGGAGGTTCTGACTTCAGCATCCGTGGCAAGAGCGACAACGAAGTGATGCGTTTCTGCCAAGCCTTTATGTGTGAGTTGTATAAGGTAATCGGTCCTGATATGGACGTGCCCGCTGGCGATATCGGTGTTGGTGCCCGCGAAATAGGTTACCTGTTCGGTTATTATAAGAAGTTGACCAGCCAGTTCCACGGCGCAACTCTTACAGGTAAGGGTATAGAATGGGGCGGCTCAATCCTGCGCCCAGAAGCAACAGGTTATGGCGCACTCTACTTCGTTCACCACATGCTGGAGACTCACGGACTCGACATCAAGGGCAAGACTGTAGCACTATCAGGTTTCGGTAACGTAGCATGGGGTGCAGCAAAGAAAGCTACCGAGATGGGGGCCAAGGTTATCACCATCTCAGGTCCTGATGGATACATATACGATCCAGAAGGACTCGATGCAGAGAAGATCGAATACATGTTGGAACTCCGCGCCAGTGGCAACGACGTATGTCAGCCATACGAGGAGGAGTTCGAGGGTTCAAAGTTCTATGCAGGCAAGAAGCCTTGGGAGCAGAAAGCCGATATCTATCTGCCATGTGCTACCCAGAACGAGTTAAACGGAGCCGATGCAGATATGATTCTGGCCAACAAGCCACTCTGTGTAGCAGAGGTATCTAACATGGGTTGCACAGCCGAGGCTGTCAACAAGTTCATTGCTGCTGGTCAGTTGTTTGCTCCTGGCAAGGCTGTTAACGCCGGTGGTGTGGCTACATCAGGTCTGGAGATGACTCAGAACTCGATGCGCATGGCATGGACAGCCGAAGAGGTAGACCAGCGCCTGCACCAGATTATGAGTGGTATCCACGAGCAGTGCGTGAAGTACGGCAAAGAAGGCAACTACATCAATTATGTCAAGGGTGCCAACGTAGCCGGCTTCATGAAGGTCGCCAAGGCAATGCTGGCGCAGGGCATTGTGTAGAACTAGGCGATAGCCAAGGTCTATACTGCCATGCCTCGGCATGAAGGTATTGTATGATTTCTAAAAACAAAATAGTTTCTGTCGTATTTACGACTCTTACATTGGTAATTAGCTTTACCGCTCTGGCACAGACTCAGAGCGGTAAGGCTTCGTTTTATTCAAAAAGTTTCAGCGGACGCAAAACTGCGAGTGGCGAAAGACTGCATCACGACAGTCTTACATGCGCCCATCGCACTTATCCTTTCGGTACTCTGCTGACAGTAACAAACCCTGCTAATGGCAATAAAGTTATCGTAAGGGTAACCGACCGAGGACCATACGTCAAAGGACGCATCATCGACCTATCTGTACGTGCCGCTAAAGAGCTCGGAATATATGCTCAAGGCATCGCTCCAGTAATCGTAGAGAAACTCGATTCGTGTATCATTCCATATAAGCCGTCAGACTATATCGACAAACCCGAACTTGACATGGGTACTAACGAGGGCTCAAGTTCGAAACCAATCTGGGTGGAGCTAAGCGAACAATATAAGAAAAAACTGCAAGAACATAAACTGCAAGAACATAAAAATAAGCGGTAGCCGACGCTATCGCTTACTTGTTTGAATCCTGAATTCCCTAGCCTGGGACACAATCTCATGACGGCCTTGGAAAACACCTATATGGAATATCACCTCGCCATCTTTTAACCGTTTGTCTGCCCTTACAAGTGCCGTATAGCGGATACCTTGACCTGGAGCAATACTCTCAATCATCACATTGTCCGAAACCTCAACATGGCGGTTGCCAGTAATCTCAGTTACGGAAGGCTGGATGTGATAAATTGGCTTAATAGAGGTATTAATCACCTCAAACACTATCCTAGCCTCTTCGCCTCGACTCAGAATCTGATCACGATTAGTATCAAACAGCATCGGACGACGAATCTCGAGTCCTCTAGTTTCGTTCGCACTATAACCACCATTATCGGGATAGTCATAATCAGGCTTTCGCTGCATAGCGCCGCGCTCTGCACGTCGCTGTTCGTATTGCTCCATCTTCTTCTGTTGAGCCTCTTCAGCAGCCTGACCAACTGCAGCACCTACCACAGCGCCACCAGCCATACCGATAAGCGTGCCAATATCACTACCACGCGGGCCTCCAGCTATACCACCAATAGCCGAACCAATAATCGATCCAAACCAACCACCAGTAGTGGCTCCGGCTTCTGTATATGTGCCACAGCTACTAAACAGCAGCAAAGCACTAAGCGATAAAACAACTAACCTTTTCATAACTAACAGAAATTAAATCAACCAACGGTGCAAAGATAAGCATTTTCATATAAAAAAAGAAAAGGAATTCCCCCAAATTATGGTAGGGGAATCCCTATTCTTTATACGAGAATTTAAAATTCTAACGATTACTCAGCCTTTGTCTCTTCAGTTGCAGGTGTCTCTTCAGCCTTTACCTCCTCAGCTACAGGAGCCTCGGCAGTAGCCTCTACCTTAGAAGCTGACTTGCGTGAACGACGGGTAGACTTCTTCTTTGTATCCTTTGCCATTTCTGGATTAAAGTCAACGAGTTCGATGAAGCAAACCTGTGCAGCGTCACCCTGACGAGTACCAAGCTTAATGATACGAGTGTATCCACCGGGACGATCGCCTACCTTCTCGCTTACTGTTGAGAAAAGCTCCTTGATAGCATCCTTGTTCTGAAGATAGCTGAATACTACACGACGAGAGTTAGTAGAATCCTCCTTAGCCTTAGTAATCAGGGGCTCTACATACTTCTTCAAGGCCTTAGCCTTAGCAACGGTCGTAGTGATTCTTTTGTGCATGATCAGCGAGATTGCCATGTTAGCAAGCATGGCACTGCGGTGAGATGCAGTACGACCGAGATGATTGAATTTCTTATTATGTCTCATAATTTTCTTTTGCTTTTATTGGGCAGGAGATTACTCTCTGTCCAGTTTGTATTTTGAAATATCAGTTCCAAACGATAGATTCAGACTCTCGAGCAAATCATCAAGCTCAGTGAGCGATTTCTTACCAAAGTTGCGGAACTTCAAGAGGTCTGTCTTGTTGTACTGTACCAAATCGCCAAGTGTCTCAACATCAGCAGCCTTGAGGCAGTTGAGGGCACGAACGGAAAGGTTCATGTCTACGAGACGAGTCTTAAGCAGCTGGCGCATGTGCAGAATCTCCTCATCAAACTCTTGGTTGCTCTCAGTCTCAGAAGTCTCAAGAGAGATCTTCTCATCAGAGAACAGCATGAAGTGATAGATAAGAATCTTAGCAGCCTCTTTCAGAGCATCCTTCGGGTGAATGGAACCGTCCGTTGTAACCTCAAGCACCAGCTTGTCATAGTCGGTCTTCTGCTCAACACGATATGGCTCAACTGAGTACTTAACGTTACGTATCGGAGTGTAAATAGAATCGATTGCAATTACATTAACGTCGGTGCAGAACTCGCGATTCTCATCAGCGGGTACGTATCCACGACCTTTATTGATTGTAATATCAATCTGCATCGATGCTTTGGAATCTAAATGACAAATCACCAAATCGGGATTTAACACTTCAAATCCAGAGAGATGCGAGCTAATATCACCGGCCTTGAATTCCGTAGAATTCTCGATAGTAATACTAACTTTCTCATTCTCGAATTCTTCTACTATTTGCCTGAATCTTACTTGCTTCAGATTCAAGATAATGTTGGTAACATGACGAAATTCGAACTTGCCGAACTTGTCGTTGGCCTCCAACATTACGACTTTATCGGGTTTTTGAAATGCTAATATCGCCATTAATTTAAATGATTTTAATTCTTAGAGTACAACTCAACGATTAACTGCTCCTTAATATTCTCGGGGATGTCGGCGCGCTCAGGCTTGTGCAGGAACTTACCTCCCTTTACATTCTCATCCCACTCAATCCAAGGATACTTGCTGTGGTTGAAACCAGCCAAAGCTGCCTCAATCACCTCAAGAGACTTAGACTTCTCACGAACAGCTACAACCTGACCAGGCTTAACAGCATAAGAAGGGATATTAACTACCTGACCATCAACAGTTATGTGTTTGTGACCAACGAGCTGACGAGCAGCGGCGCGGGTAGGAGCAATACCAAGACGGAATACTACGTTGTCGAGACGACTCTCAAGATTCTGAAGCAGAACCTCACCAGTGATACCCTCAGCCTTAGCTGCCTTCTCAAACATATTACGGAACTGACGCTCAAGTACTCCATAAGTATACTTGGCCTTCTGCTTCTCTGCCAGCATGACGGCATACTCTGACATCTTACGACGACGGTTGTTGCCATGCTGTCCAGGAGGGAAGTTTCTCCTAGACAAAACTTTGTCTGCGCCGAAAATGGGCTCACCAAAACGACGCGCAATTTTTGATTTCGGTCCTAAATATCTTGCCATAATAATAAAATATGTTTCTACTTAATAATCCTTCTAATAATTATACGCGGCGACGCTTTGGAGGACGACATCCGTTATGTGGAAGTGGAGTTACATCGATAATCTCCATTACCTCAATCCCTGCACCGTGGATAGCACGGATAGCAGACTCACGACCATTACCAGGACCCTTTACATAAGCCTTAACCTTGCGAAGACCCAGGTCGTAAGCAACCTTAGCACAATCCTCAGCAGCCATCTGGGCAGCATAAGGAGTATTCTTCTTAGAGCCACGGAAGCCCATCTTACCAGCTGATGACCAAGAGATAATCTGACCCTCGTCGTTAGCCAATGACACAATAATATTATTAAAAGAACTGTGAACGTGGAGCTGACCAATTGCGTTTACTCTCACGTTTCTTTTCTTTGAAGTGACTGTTTTCTTTGCCATAATTCCTAATTTCTTAAATGTTCAACTTAGAATTACTTCGTAGCCTTCTTCTTGTTAGCAACAGTCTTCTTCTTACCCTTACGAGTACGAGCATTATTCTTTGTGCTCTGACCGCGAACGGGAAGACCGTTACGATGACGGACGCCACGATAGCAACCAATATCCATCAGTCGCTTGATATTCAATTGGATCTCTGAACGGAGATCACCTTCTACTTTGAATTCAGCGCCGATAATTTCACGGATTTTGGCTGCCTGGTCGTCAGTCCACTCGTTAACCTTCAGGTCACGGCTGACACCTGCCTTGTCCAATATCTTTGCTGAACTACTTCGACCTATACCATAAATATAGGTCAATGCGATTTCGCCACGCTTGTTCTGGGGCAAATCTACTCCAACAATTCTTATTGCCATTGTTACTTAAAAGATAATAAAAAATTACTTATAATAAATACATTTCTCGCTAAAAAGCATGCAAAGGTACGAAGAATTTTTCAATTCTCCGCCATTTTATGCATTTTTAACATTAACCCTGACGCATTTTATACTTAGGGTTCTTCTTGTTGATAACGAACAGGCGGCCCTTACGACGTACGATTTTGCAGTCTGGGGTACGCTTCTTCAATGATGCTCTTGTCTTCATATTATTAACAATTGTTTATTTGTATCTGAATACAATTCGTCCCTTTGTCAGGTCATATGGACTCATTTCCACCTTAACCTTATCTCCGGGGAGGATCTTGATATAGTGCATTCTCATCTTACCAGAGATATGCGCAATAATCTGGACTCCATTTTCAAGTTCTACTCGGAACATCGCATTCGACAGCGATTCGATAATTGTTCCGTCCTGCTCAATAGCGGATTGTTTTGCCATACTTATTATTTAATATAACTTACCTTCTAGTGACTCTACTTCTTCGAAAGAAGACAGGATTTCAGCCTGACCTTTCCTGACTGCAACGGTATGTTCAAAATGGGCTGCTGGTTTGCCATCACGAGTACGAATAGTCCAGCGATCATTTGCATCCATCCAAATAGCTCGGCTACCCATTGTTATCATAGGCTCAATCGCCAAGCACATTCCAGCTTTCAGCATAATACCATTGCCTCTACTGCCATGATTGGGCACTCTTGGATCTTCGTGCATCTCGCGACCGATACCATGACCGGTAAGCTCACGTACAATTCCATACTTCTGCGCCTCACAGTGTTCCTGCACCGCACTGCTGATATCGCCAAGATGCCTTCCTGCAACAGCATTTTCAATACCCTTGTAGAGCGACTCTTTGGTAGTCCTCAGCAGTTTCTTGACCTCTTCAGAAACCTCGCCTACACAGAATGTGTAACAAGAATCTCCATTAAAGCCATTTAACAGTGTTCCGCAGTCGATAGATATGATATCACCCTCTTTCAGAACTGTTTCTGCATTGGGTACTCCATGCACGACTACATCATTAACTGATGTGCAGATACTGGCAGGAAACGGCCCTCCATATGGATTGGGAAAGCCCTTGAATGTTGGAATAGCACCATTATCTCTAATGAACTCATCCGCTATCTTATCCAACTGGAGGGTCGTTATACCAGGCTTTATATGTTTTGCTAATTCACCAAGCGTACGTCCAACAAGTTGGTTAGCCTGGCGCATCAGCTCTATTTCATCTTCAGTCTTCAGGTATATTTTCATAGAAGACTAATAAGCAGCCATTCCACGTCCATGAATACGGCCAGAACTGAGCAGACCGTCATAGTGACGCATCAGCAGGTGACTCTCAATCTGTGCCAGTGTATCAAGTACAACACCGACAAGAATCAGCAGAGATGTTCCACCGAAGAACTGAGAGAACGCATCCTGAACATTCAGCAAGCTTGCCAAAGCAGGCATAATAGCTATGAAAGCAATAAACAATGAACCGGGAAGAGTAATACGAGACATTACTGTATCGATATATTCTGCGGTCTCCTTACCAGGTTTAACACCAGGGATGAAACCATTGTTACGCTTCATATCCTCTGCCATCTGAGTAGGATTCAGAGTAATAGCTGTATAGAAATAAGTAAAGGCGATAATCAGTATAGCGAAAATGATATTGTATGTCCAACTGTGATGATCGAGCATCGTACGAACAAACCAACTAGCATTCTCGGGAGCTGAATACTGAACAATAGTCAACGGAATGAACATCAGAGCCTGAGCAAAAATGATAGGCATTACGTTGGCAGCGAACAGCTTCAGTGGGATATACTGACGGGCACCACCTACCTGCTTATTACCTACAAGGCGCTTAGCGTACTGAACGGGCACCTTACGAACGCCCTGAACCAGAACAATAGATGCGCAAACAACTGCATAGAGAATGATTATCTCGACCAAGAACATAACCAGTCCACCACCAGTGATAGCAGTGAAACGCGAACTAACCTCCTGGATGAATGCCTGAGGTAAGCGTGCGATAATACCGATCATAATAATCAGTGAGATACCATTACCTATACCCTTATCCGTAATGCGCTCACCAAGCCACAGGATGAACATACTACCTGCAGCAAGAATGATAACAGCAGGAACCATGAAGTATGACCATGAGATGCCTGTTGCCAAGGCAGCTCCCGAAGTCATCTTCAGGTTCATCAAGTAACCCGGAGCCTGGAACATCAGGATAGCTACAGTGAGCCAACGGGTATACATGCTGATCTTCTTGCGGCCGCTTTCACCCTCACGCTGCATTTTCTGAACGTAGGGCACAGCGACAGCAAGAAGCTGCATTACGATAGAAGCAGAGATGTAAGGCATGATTCCAAGTGCGAAGATAGACGCATTGGAGAATGCACCACCAGAGAACATGTCGAGCAGCGACATAAGACCGCCGGCAGTCTGAGACTGCAATTGGCTTAACATGGCAGGATTGATACCAGGAAGCACCACAAACGAGCCGAAACGATAAATCGCTACAAACAGAAGAGTAATCAGGATGCGCTGACGCAAATCCTCAATCTTCCAGATGTTCTTCAGTGTCTCTATTAACTTCTTCATTTTGAAAATTAGATTTTTGTTGCGTTACCACCAACTGCCTTGATAGCCTCTTCAGCAGTCTTTGAGAATGCGTTAGCCTCTACATCAACCTTAGCCTTCAGCTCACCGTTGCCAAGAATTTTAACCAGCTCCTTGCCATTAGTAAGACCGGCAGCGATCAACTCTGCAATTCCTATCTTGGTGAGGTTCTTCTCCTCTGCAAGCTTCTGAAGTGTAGAGAGGTTTACTGCAAAGTACTCCTTGTGGTTGATGTTCTTGAAACCAGCCTTCGGAACACGACGCTGGAGAGGCATCTGACCACCTTCGAAACCAATCTTTCTCTTATAACCAGAACGAGCCTTGGCACCCTTGTGACCACGAGTAGAAGTACCACCCAGACCTGAACCAGGTCCGCGACCGATACGACGACTTGCGTGGGTTGAGCCCTCAGCCGGCTTTAAATTATTCAGTTTCATAATCTAATCTACTTTTAAATTGTTAATTACTCAACGACGGTTACCAGGTGGTGTACCTTACGGATCATACCACGGATAGAAGGAGTATCCTCTACCTCAACAACCTGAGAGATCTTACGCAGGCCGAGAGCCTCGAGAGTGCGCTTCTGATCAACAGGATAACCGATCTTACTCTTAATCTGCTTTACCTTAATTGTTGCCATAGTTATTCTCCTTATCCTCTAAATACTTTATCCATACTGATTCCACGAGTACCAGCTACAGTGTAGGCATCACGCATCTGGCTCAGAGCTACGATAGTAGCCTTAACCAAGTTGTGAGGGTTAGACGAGCCCTTTGACTTAGCGAGCACATCCTTAATACCAACACTCTCCAAAACGGCACGCATAGCACCACCGGCAACAAGACCGGTACCGGCAGCAGCCGGCTTCAAGAATACCTGAGCACCGCCGAAACGAGCCTCCATCTCATGAGGGATGGTGCCCTTGAGTACGGGAACTTTAACAAGATTCTTCTTAGCTGCCTCAACACCCTTGGCGATAGCTGCTGTTACTTCACCAGCCTTACCAAGACCCCAGCCAATGATACCATTGCCGTCACCGACAACTACAATAGCTGCGAATGTAAAGGTGCGACCTCCCTTTGTTACCTTGGTAACACGGTTGATGGCAACCAGTCTGTCTTTCAACTCAACGTCACTATTTATCTTAACTTTGTTCATTGCCATAATCGTTTAGAATTTAAGTCCACCTTTACGAGCTGCGTCTGCAAGCGACTTTACGCGGCCGTGATACAGATAACCGTTACGGTCGAAGACAACGGCTGTAACGCCAGCCTCCTGAGCCTTCTGGGCTACCAGCTCACCAACCTTCTCAGCCTGCTGAATCTTAGGCATAGTCTCAAGACCCAGTGAAGATGCAGAAGCAAGTGTTTTACCTTCCAAATCATTGATCACCTGAGCATAGATCTGCTTGTTGCTGCGGAAAACGCTCAGACGAGGACGCTCGGCTGTACCGAATACGTTCTTACGAATTCTATATTTGATCTTAATTCGTCTTTCTACTTTCTTTGTTGTCATAATCGTAAATCAATTAAAATTACCTCACCCTTGAACAAAATACCCTTTCCTTTATAAGGCTCAGGCATACGGAAAGAACGAATCTTAGCACAAATCAGACCGAGCAGCTGCTTGTCGCATGATTCGAGGATAATCTGAGGGTTCTGGTTACGCTCTGACTTTGTCTCAACCTTAACCTCCGATGGAAGCTGGATGAAGATGGGGTGAGTATAACCGAGTGCGAACTCGATAAGATTACCCTGATTTGAAACACGGTAACCTACACCTACGAGCTCCATCTCCTTCTTGTAACCTTCGCTTACGCCTACTACCATATTATTAACAAGCGCACGATAAAGACCATGGAAAGCCTGCTTCTGCTTAATATTAACAGGGCTGTTCTCATCAATCTCAAATTTAATCTGGTCATCTTGATAGAGGGGTCAACCTTCTGTGTCAGCTCTCCCTTTGGACCCTTAACGGTAACAACACCGTCCTTGTCCTGAGCAACAGTAACGCCTGCAGGGATACTAATTGGCAATTTTCCTATTCTTGACATATTCTATCCTCCAATTAATATACATAGCAAAGAACCTCACCGCCAATCTTAAGGGCAGCAGCCTCCTTGTCTGTCATTACACCTTTAGACGTGGAAAGGATTGCTATTCCAAGTCCGTTAATTACTCTCGGCATGTCTTTGTAACCAGTATACTGGCGAAGACCTGGTGTTGAAACTCGCTTCAGGCACTTGATGGCGTTTTCACGAGTTGCAGGGTCATACTTCAAGGCAACCTTGATTGTACCCTGAGGACCATCCTCAACGAACTTGTAGTTCAGGATGTAACCCTTCTCGAAGAGGATCTTAGTGATCTCTTTCTTCAAGTTTGACGCAGGAACCTCAACGACACGATGATGTGCCATGATGGCGTTTCTGAGTCTTGTCAGATAATCTGCTATTGGATCTGTCATAAAAATAAAGTTTTAATTAATCGGGACTACCCCGACAATATTAAATTAATAAATCTCTTTTGCTTAAACCGGGTATTACCAGCTAGCCTTCTTTACTCCAGGAATCAGACCGTTTGATGCCATCTCACGGAACTGAATACGAGAAAGACCGAACTGACGCATATATCCCTTTGGACGACCCGTAATCTTGCAACGGTTGTGCAGACGGATTGGGTTAGCGTTCTTAGGAATGCTCTGCAGTTTGCGAGCAGCCTCATAAGCCTCTGCGGGATCCTCAGATGTAGCGATCACCTTCTTCAGAGCTGCACGTTTCTCAGCGTAGCGAGCAACGAGCTTAGCGCGCTTTACCTCGCGGGCTTTCATTGATTCTTTTGCCATATCTCTTAATCGTTTTTAGCGTTCTTGAATGGAAGACCGAAAGCCTTCAGTACTGAATCGATATTGATCTCTGGGAAGATAATCTGCTCCTGGATACCCAGTGTGTAGTTACCACGACCGTCGAACTTGCTCTCGATACCCTTGAAGTCACGGATACGAGGAAGAGCAATACGAACGAGCTTCTCGAGGAACTCATACATACGCTCACGACGAAGAGTTACCATAACGCCGATAGGCATCTTCTTACGAAGTTTGAAGTTAGCGATATCCTTCTTAGAATATGTAGCAACTGCCTTCTGACCACAGATAGCAGTAATCTCATTGATAGCAACCTCGATAATCTTCTTATCCTGAGTAGCATCACCAAGACCCTGGTTTACTACGATCTTCTTCAGGACAGGAATCTGCATTGCAGAAGTGTAGTTGAACTGCTTCTGAAGAGCAGGAGCAATCTTCTCCTTGTACTCTTTCTTTAACTGTGCTGTATTTGCCATTACTTAATCTCCTCTCCTG
>ONYZ01000072.1 GCA_900322175.1 uncultured Prevotella sp. | reverse complement strand
CTGCCATGATTAATTTTCTTTTGTTTTCCTTTTCGGCTGCAAAGGTACAACAATTATTTGATTTGGGGTGTTAATAAGGTGTTAATTTTAACACCCTAACGGCAAAAATAGGCATTTTAGTAAAACAAAGGAAAAATAATAATGTTTGTATTTAGTTGATATTCAATAATATACCTTTTCAATATTTTCTTTTGTTTTCAGGGGTTCGATTCCCCTATCGACTACTTTTTATTTTCAATTAGATAGTGTGTCATTATAGGCACATTTTTTTGTGTTATATAATATCGTAGCAATAAAGAGTTCTGATATCTTTTAGTGCAATTTTAATGATGCTATGCACGAAAAATAAAAAAAGAGTTAATATTTGAAGAAATGTGTCGAAAAATTTTGTACTTTGACGATTTATTACTATATTTGGGGCGTATAATTGCCGATTAAGCCATTTGGTATGGATTTACAGGGATAGTACACAAAAACAGTTACGCTCAAATTCTCTTCTGAAATAGCACCTCACATGAGAAAGACGAGCAACAAGTATTACCATTGGAGTTGCGCTTTACTGCAGACTTTAAGACATAGGTTAACAGGGGCTGTACTAAGCCTGAAAGAAATAAGTTGAGAGCCTGCGCTTCTATATGTTTAGGAGATACAGCTGGCTTTAAACTGGATAGACTATTTTTCAAACTAAAGCAAAGAACAAATATGGATGTTCCGCTTGCACTCACTGACATAGGAATCCTAACAGGATTAAAGGGAAATTAAAGAAAGTCCTCAACGTTCAACTGAAAGGCTGACGTTGTTGGACTTTCTGTGTTATAAATAACACTTTGACAATTAACATTTAAAATACTAACCTTATGACTTCAAAAATTAAAGAGCATTTCAGATGCACACTCCAACGAATGATTATTCCTTGGATGGCACTATTGCTATTAGGCGTTGTGCAAAATGTTTGCGCCCAGAATGGGCTTAAGAAGACTTCTGATCGTAGAGCCAGCAGGTATTCTTCTCTGCCAAGTGGCTACAATCAAGTAGGTAGTACACGGTTGTACTACAAGCAGTATTCGGATGCCATTGACATGATAGGCTATTTCAACGGTTATTATTATTCATCTACTTATTCTGATTACGGATACAAATTGTCGGTTCAAGTTGGGAGTAATAGTGCTACACGTGTTGACTGCTTGAATGAAACAACAATCGAAGGCGTTAAGATAAAGCCCTCCGTGGAACAGCAAGGAGAATTGGCTCGTATCTGCTATTCCGTTACGAACACAAACGAGACTGATGTCATTATTTCTATGGGAGTACATGCAGATGTGATGATAGGAAATAATGATGCAGCCCCTATTGAGCGTAGAATTGACACATTCGGCCAAACTTACGGACTCACAATGAAAGATGGCAATGGTGCGCAGCTTTGCGTGTTATTCGGCTCAGGTCTTGCCGGAGTATTAGCAGTAAGTGATTTCTGGTTTGGACATTGGAGTGATAACAGCGACCCTTACTATATGGTAGGCAACTACTACAAAGCAGGGAACTGGATGATAGAAAACGGCTCCTACGACAGCGGCATGGGCTGGTGCTGGAAGGAACGAACCATCACCGCTGGCTCTACGGTGGTATTTTCTTACGTCATCGGTGTTGGTGAGGTAAATTTAGAACCCAAATCCACATTCGAAGTGACGCCAGACGACCCAGAAGGATGGAATGACCTTTCTTATCCACATCGGCTTACTTTGAATGGTTCATACGAAAGTCCTGCAGGACTTGATGGTGTCATCGACTATGCTGTAGAAGACAGTGAGGAGTGGATAGCACTTACCGACACTCTAAAGTCTGGTGATGAGTTCACGGGGAGCCTCGTGGCGATGTTCGATGCCACAAAATCTACTCACGTCATTAATTTCCGAACCCGTGACTTGGTGGGCAACACTACCCTACTGCATCCCATAGAATACGTTGACGTAAGTTTCCATGCGCTGACAGGTATTGAAGAAAAGGAATTCTCTGGCGATTCGCTCTATCAAACCTCTGTGACGTGCGACCTCGATGCAGCACATTTTGAATTAAAAAATTATCGAAACAATGTTAATGCGGGTACTGCTTCATTCAATATTGAAGGTGTATTCCCATATACGATTGGACGTAAGACTTACACCTTCACTATCAATCCCCAGCCACTTGCAGGAGAAGTGTCTTTTGCAGAGAGTACATTCGTATATAGTGGTCAGTCATTCACTCCTGACTGGCAGTTCACAAACGCGAACTATGCTGAGTTGGTGTATGACACAGACTACACAATTGCATGGAACAACAATATGCTTCCTGGCACGGCAAGCCTTATTGTAACAGGAAAGGGTAATTATACTGGTTCACTCGAAGGGAGCTTCACAATTGACAAGGCTCAACTCACCGACAACCTCTTTACCCTGACACTACCCAACGAAGACATCACATACGACGAGCAGAGTCATGGCGCATCAGTCACAAAGTCAGAAGGTGTTGGCGATGCAACGATTACCTATCAGAAACAGGGCGATGCAGAAAGAACAGCAACTCAACCTATAGAACCTGGCGACTATACTATTTATTTGGAGTTTGCCGATGGTTCACTTTATTATGGCCGTGATCTTGCACAAGTTGGCACATTCTCCATCTATCAGTTCAATGCTGAAGAATGGGCCATTCTACAGACTGTACTTCCACAACTTACAGAAATGGGATGGTCACAGCCTTGGGATGCATCACAGGGCATGAAGAGTGT
Organism: uncultured Prevotella sp.; assembly: GCA_900322175.1. Classification (GTDB taxonomy): domain Bacteria; phylum Bacteroidota; class Bacteroidia; order Bacteroidales; family Bacteroidaceae; genus Prevotella. Next base: position 10,282 of record ONYZ01000072.1, on the reverse strand, counting down.
ATCATCAATTCATGGACTTAACATAGAAAAAGGTCATGTCATAGGTTTTAATCTTGCAAATCAAAATCTGACAGGTGTATTTCCATATACGATTTTATTACTGCCGCAGTTGCAGGATATCAATCTTGCCAACAACAATTTATCGGGTGACATTGGCACAACTATTTACGTTTTTGCCCAACAACACCCAGATAAAATGACAAATATCAAGACGCTAAACATTTCTGGAAATCAATTGACGGGCAATGTCAGTCTCTTCGCCAACAGCTTCCCTGCACTGACAAGCCTCAATGCATCGAACAATTGCCTCGAAGATGCTTATCCAGCAATTTCTCCATCTGTTACAGAACTTGATTTAAGCAAACAAACTATTGCCCGTGTTGTTCCTTTGCATCTAGCTAACCTGACCGTAGAAGATATTGCAACGAAGGTTCCAAGCATCTTATTGTACGACCATGCTAACCAGACGTACACGACAAATATCAATTTGCTCTGTACTACAGCTGACAATAGTTGGGAAATGACAATGGCTTATCAGAACGGTCGATTGACTATACCATACGTATCAGAACAGAATACGTATTACGGAGAAAGCGGTGATACTCTCAATGTTGCTTTTTTATATAATAGTGGTACGCGCGAGGGGAGTACATTCCGTATCAAGCTCAACTTCGACGAAGGAGACGGCAATTTCGATGGACAGGTGAATGTGCTTGACCTACAGACCAACATCCTTTATATCATGGAGAAATATCTCACCAGACCGTATAATTTCACAGCAGCCAATTTATGGAAAGACGAGCTAATAAACATTCAGGACATTATCTGTCTTGTAAATCAACTGATGACCCCAGAACAGGAACAACCTCAAGCTGCTAATGCAAGAAATAATGCTCCAAGTGTCAATTTTTCTGCCGATGCTTCCATTTATGTTCAAGACGGGAAACTTATGCTTAACAGCTCAAAGCCTATAGCTGCATTTGACTTGCTGCTCAAAGGCACAAACAGCCTAAATGTCGCAAATGATTTAGAGCGTATGGGCATCACTTTTGTAACGAAGAGACAGGCTGATGGCCTTCATGTTATTGCCTACTCTGTAATCAATGCTTGTATCCCTTCAGGTACAACTATTCTTGGCACTGTTGATTCTAATGCCGCAAGCGTTAGCCACGTCATGCTTTCGGATAGCGAAGCCAATACCATCACAGTTTCTTTCAGTGGAACGATTACAGGTATTGATGACAACGTCAGTTCGTCTGCAAACGATGGACAGACCATCTACGATCTGCAAGGACGCAAGGTTAATGCAACCTCTAAGGGGCTGTATATTAAGAATGGCCATAAGATTATAATAAGGAGATAACTATATTCATACACGATTATGAGAACTACAAGATATTTATTTCTGGCGTTACTCATTGCCTTATTTGGCATGAGCGCGGGGGCACAGCATCGAAACGTGCTGCAAGTTCCTGATGTTACAACGCAGGTTGGCAACGTCCAGCTGCCAGTGAACATCGAAAATACAGACGAGATTGTAGGTGCACAGTTCGACCTTATGCTGCCCGCTGGCATTACTGCCCAGCCTGTTGGCACTCTTGCCAACCGTAGCGACGGTCATACTGTCACAGTAAGCCAACTCAGTAGCGGTGTTTACCGCGTGTTGCTCCACTCTGGAGCCAATCGGTCACTTCGCGGCCAATCGGGCATAGTGATGTATCTGCCCATAACCATCCCCGATACCTTCGAGGAGGGCAGCCAGCATCAGCTCACTATCAGTAATGCAGTACTGGGCAAAGCAACGGGTGAGAACGTTCTCACCGAAGCGGTTGCTGGAATAATAAGAATATCTAAATTGCCCGACCTCACGGTGAAGAACATCTCAGTTGACAAACAAACGTTAAGCCCTGGCGACCGCCTTGTCTGTTCATGGCAGGTGGAGAACATCGGCGAGTTAGCCACCAATGGAGGATGGAGTGAACAATTGTCGCTCGTCAGCGAGGACGGCAAACAGAACAAGCTCATCGCCACCACCCATTATGATGATATACTCGATGCCAGTGGCATTGTGAGCCGTCAGGCGGAAGTCACGTTGCCTTTTTTGTTAGGCATTGATGGACAAGTAAAACTGCAAGTACGCATCGTGCCAGATAGCGACACAGGTGAATCACCATCCGCACAGGCCAATAACACACAGACAATTGCCAGCAACATTACTGTCAACAAACTGTTGAGTCTTGAACTATCTCCTGAACGTATTGACGAGAATAGCACTCAGCGTATTGCACTTAGGGTGAATCGCAGCGGACGGTGGACAGTTGCAGAAACATTCACCATTGCTGCTACTGTCGACAGCCGTGTCAGTGTTCCTACTAGCATCACTATTCCCGCCAACCAGTCGGGTGCCATCGTCTATATAACCGTTACCGACAATAGTGTGCTCGATGACAATGATAAGGTGACCATCACCGCCAAGGGCAACAACTATCCCGACGGTATCGGTATACTGACCATCGAGGATAACGAGTATCCAAGCCTGATGCTCACCGCCTCAAAGAGCGAACTCACTGAGGGTGAAACCTTCCAGCTCACTGTGACCACAAGCCGCGTTTCAGCGCAGCCCATTGAGGTGACGCTCACCAGTGAAGACACTAAGCGCTTTACGTTCCCGCAGACGATGACTATACCATCTGGCGAGACATCGGCTACGATTGATGTTACCACCATTGATGATGAGATACCCAGTCTTGAACTGTCGAATGCCTTTACAGCATCGGCACCCAAGCACAACAAGGCAGAGTTCATCGTCTTGCTGAAAGACAACGACTTGCCCGTTCTAGAGTTGCAGCTTACGCCAACCACTGTACAGGAAAGCGCTGGCGTAGTAGCAGTAGCCGGCGTGCTACGCCGTATGACGAACACCAACAGCAAGATTACTGTGAAACTGACCGACGATGCCGGCGGTGGTCTCTATTTCGGCAACCGCTCACTAGTGCTTGAGAAGGGTGTGGAAGAAGTGCACTTCAACTTCGGGCCTGTTGACAATGCCATTGTTGATGGCGACCGTACCTATACCATCACTGCAGCCGTGTGGCTGTCATCGTGCAGTTGTAACGCATCGGGTGAGTCAGCTGGCTACGTCGAGGCTCAGTTACAGGTGCTCGACAACGACGGTGCAGCTTTGAACATCACCTCATCGCTGAACACTGTTAAAGAAGGTGGCAAGACCATACTCACTGTGAGTCGTAACACCTCCGACACGTTAAAGGCCCTGGCCGTCACCATCAATAGTGACTATGAGGATGGTCTGAACTACGACCATAATGTAACCATTCCTGCAGGCCAACAGAGTGTCACTGTCGAGGTAATTTCTGCTGCAAACAGCGTGCAGGGCGATAGCCACACCGTCATATTCACTGTGCAGGCCGAGGGTTATGCCACTGGCACCTGTTATGTGATGGTGACTGACCAGACGCTGCCCGATGCCCGCATTAGCAGCATCGCCTCTAACATCACGGAGACAGAGGTAGACCAGAAAGTGAAGCTAACCATAGAAGTAGTGAACGACGGCGCCGCCGAACTGCCCGCCGAAGTGGCTGTAAAGGTGTATCGCCGTGGCGATAGCAACGCTGTGGGAACGGTGTTTACGTCCGAGCCCATTGCCATAGGAACCAGCACGACCGTAACAAAAACCATAACTCTGCCCGCCACCGTAGGTAGCCACAGCTACTATGCCGTGGTGAACGCGGAGAACAGTTTGCAGGAACTGACCTACAACAACAACACTTCGCAGGATGTCGTCATCAAGACCACAGCACCCTTCAGCGTGACTGTAAGCACCGACAAGGCCATCTACCAGCAGGGCGAGAAGATTGCCATCACTGGCCAACTGACAGGCAACGGCACAGCCAATGCTGATGTGGAAATTTACCTCATTAACGAGGGGGCACGTCAAGTACAGACCGTCAAGACCGACGATACAGGTTCCTTTACTTACGAGTGGCAACTCTACTCCCTACAGTCGGGCCATTTTGCAGTGGGTGCTTGCTATCCCGACGAAGGTCTGAGTACAGAGATGGCCACGTTTGATGTGTATGGGTTGAGACGGACGAACAATGATTTCATTACTTGCGAAACAAAACTCGGAGTACCATATGAGGGATTTATCATGATTGAGAACCCTGGAGTGCTGCCGCAGACCATCACCTCATTTGAGGTCGTTTCCAAGCCAGAAGCTTGCGAAGTGTTCTTGGAAGCTCCGACTGTTATAGCTGCCAATAGCAGAGCACAACTCAAATACAAGCTCACTGGTAGTGCTGTGACAGAAAAGAAGGATTGGGAAATCATTACTGCTCGATTGACTACTATAGAAGGATCGTTGCTGATGTTTACGCTCTATTACTATTGCGCTGCCCATCATGCTGTGCTGACAACTAATACCACCAGTTTCAAGACCACCATGACGAAGGAAGCGACAAGAGAATATTTGCTCAATGTAATGAATACTGGAAAGGGAGCTACGGGCAAGATTAATGTGCAGATACCCAATGTGGCTTGGATGACCTTGGGGACACAAGCAGAAATGCCGTCACTTGAGTATGGTGAGACAGCAACCATTTGCCTGCGTTTTACTCCTACTGAAGATATGCCACTTAATTTACCTTACACAGGGCAAATAGCCCTGAACTGTGAAAACGGGAATGGTACTACCGTCAGTTACAACATCGAAGTTGTTTCAGAGACAACTGGCATTCTCAGCGTTGATGTTGTAGACGAATATACCTACTACACTGAAGAAAAGCCCCATGTGTCAGGTGCCGGCGTAGTGGTAAGACATCCAGTAACAGGTGCTGTAGTGGCACAAGGGTTGACGGGAGATGACGGCATATTCAGCGTGGAACTGCCTGAAGGCTTTTACAACATTTCTGTATCAGAAGGACACCATAATTCAACGTCTGCTAACATTCTGGTTGACCCTGGTACCACCAACTATCAGGAAATATTCCTCAGCTATACAGCCATCACCTACTCATGGGATGTAGTAGAGACAGAGGTGGAAGACGAATACAAGATTGAGACCATTGCAAAGTTTGAGACTAATGTGCCAAAACCTGTAGTTGTTGTTAATCTGCCTAAAGAACGTCCCGCCGATGGCAGCATCATTGCCATCCTTGTCACCAACAAGGGCCTTATTAACGCGCAGAATGTAATTATGAACCTCGATTGCACCGATGGCTACGATCTGGAACTACTGAACCCAGATCCCGTTGAGATTCTGTCACCACAGCAGATGTACACATTCTATGCACGATTCAAAAAGAATCCAGCGGCTACAAGCCGAAGGAGGGCTTGGGGAAACCCAGATGCAGACTGTATCAGCATTTTTGCAGGAGCCTTATATGACTATATGTGCGGAAATGCTAAAAACATGGAAGAAGCACTGGCACAAAATGGATGGGGTGACTGTATCGGTGACGGTGGTGGTGGTGGAACAAGACCATCTAAACGCATCGTACCAGTCCCACATACCGGCCCAAATTGGCCTGTAGGACCAAGTGAAGACACTTGCACGAATTGTCCCGTTAGCTCTTCTGATAATGGTCCTGGAGTGCTCGAACGATTGCGCCAGTGGTATTGCAGTCTGCCATGCGGCAAGGAACTGACACAAGCTTTGGCATGCGAAGCAGCGGGTGCAATAATTCCCGACTGGATTAGTTGTCCATACGATTTACTTAACAATTGTGTGTCTGGTGGAAGATCATTAAGCGGCTGTGTTAAAGCAGGCCTGACGTGTACCCCTGCTGGTGGACATACTGATTGTTGGTTACCTTACATCTACTGCATGGCTACTCGTAATAACAACAGTCGTGCCGTCAAAGCAAGATCCAGTGCTGTCAATACAGGTGAAGCCATCGCCAACAATTATCTTGCAAGCTATACTTTGTTGGAGAAAGAAAAAGAAGCATTCTGGAATATCGTTGAGGAACACTTTGGTGATAAAGAGTGGCTTGACTTCGACAATATGGATTTGGCAAAGATGTTAGATGTGGTTGACGCCTTAGGTGAAGAACACCTGTACACTGCCGAAGATTTCCAGAGCGTAAAGCCAGAGTTGGCGTCCGATGAGTTGTTGGCCCACTTTGTGGAACGTCTCAACAATACATTCCAGAACTACGATTATGAGGGCATAACAAATTATATTCATCCTGAAGTACTGACCAATAATCTCAATGCTATCAATGAGAGCGAAGAGGAAGCTGTAGCTTCTGGTTGGAATGGCGTAGCTGAGATGTACACAAAATCTTATAATGACGTGAAAGAATATGTCTCTGAGAGCACCAATTCAGTCTGTGCCTCAGTTTCTATCAAGATTTCGCAGACCATGGTGATGACCCGCCAGGCATTCCGTGGCACGCTGACAGTGTTCAACGGCAACGAGGGAACAAGTATGCAGGATGTCAAACTTAATCTGGAGGTTGTCAATCAAAACACTGGCGAGGTGGCCACCAGCCACGAATTCCAGATTAACGCCGAATCGCTTGACGGCTTTACTGGCGCACTTGATCTTGGAAGTGGTTGGACGTTGGCTGCCAACTCTACAGGTACGGCAACCATCTTATTTATCCCAACGAAATATGCTGCCCCAACAGAACCAGTGGAATGGTCGTTTGGCGGTACGCTGAGCTATGTCGATCCGTTCACTGGACTGGAGGTGACACGTGAGTTGTACCCTGTGACGCTTACTGTAAAGCCTTCGCCTGAGCTTGACCTCACCTACTTCATGCAACGAGATGTCTATGGCGACGATGCCCTGACACTCGACGTAGTGGAACCGATGAAGCCCGCTGAGTTCGCTCTCCTAATTAATAATAAAGGTAATGGTGATGCCACGAACGTAAAGATGGTGACGCAGCAGCCTAAGATTATCGAGAACAAGAAAGGTCTGTACATCGACTTCGAACTCATCAGTTCGCAGGTAAACGGTGGCGAGGCCGCCCTGTCTTTCGGCAAGAGCATTGCCAACGACTTCGGCACTATCCCCGCCCACTCGCAGATGTATGCCCAGTGGTGGTTGACGAGCACTCTGCTTGGCCATTTTACCAACTACGAGGTGGAGGCTAACCATGTCACTAGCTACGGTAACGAAAACCTGTCTCTGCTTGACCAGGTGACCATCCATGAGCTGATACACGGTTTCGACATGGCCTCGATTCAGCAAGGTTCAGAACAGGACGAAATACCTATGAGAGCTTTCCTTGTGAACGATATTGCTGATGCCAACGACATGCCCGACAAACTCTATTTCTCCAACGGAGAAACGGCCAACGTGGACATGGCCACAACGGCAACAGCAGAGCGCACTTCGCCAACAACCTACGTACTGACCATCGTGCCGTCGGCCACAGGATGGAACTACGGCAGCTTACTCGATCCCACCCACGGCTATGCCGAACTAAAGAGCATCGTGCGACAGAGCGATGGGCAAGAATTGGGTAATACTCGCTTCTGGCAGACCGACCGCACCCTGCGCGACGGCAAGGACTGGCTGTATGAGCACCGCCTGCACTTCGTCGATGAGTTCGCTTCGCAGACAGCAGAGACCTACGTGCTGACCTTCGACCCCGTACCAGAGAAGGTGCTTGAGGTGGCTTCTATTCGCACTGTGCCCGCAGAGGGAGAGATTGCTGAGGAGCCTATTGAGACGCTCACGGTGGACTTCAACAAGGAGATTGATGCCACAACATTCACTGGCGATGACATCACATTTGCCGTGCAGGGTGTGAAGAAGAACGCTAACCAGATAGGAATCAGCACCGAGGACAACAAACGATTCACACTCGATATGAGCGCGATGAACGACACGCTGCCAAACGGATACTACACCATGACCGTGCAGACCGCCGACATCACTGATACTGAGGGCTTCAAGGGCAAGGTGGGTAAGCAGACCAGCTGGATTATGTTCCGTGGTGGTCTAATAGTGCTGAACACAGCGGTATGGCCAGCAAGGGCTGGTAACATTAACTTCAGCTTCGACCAGCCCGAAGGTGCCCGTCGTGTAGAGTCGAATCATGATGTTGAAGAAGGCACTGCCAAGTATGGTTCTATCATTACCTTCACAGCCCAGCCCGAAGAGGGACACCAGTTCCTGAACTGGACGCTGAACGGCGAGATAGTTAGCACCGACCCGACATACACCGTTACGGCCTTGAGCGACATGAACGTGGTGGCCAACTTCAGCAGCCTGCCCATCCTCATCGAGGTTGAGGAGAGCGAGGGCGGCCACATCGAGGGACTTGGCACAGGTATCTATGAGCACAATACCGAGCTGACGTTGACTGCCGTGCCTGACGAGGACTATATTCTGAAGGGCTGGCTCATCAATGGCAGTCCTGCCGACGAGACCACTGAGACGCTGACACTACAGGCCAACGAGCCGATGAAGATCAAGGCCGTGTTCGAGCATGAGTACTTCCGTCAGACGATGACACTGGCCCGCGGATGGAACTGGGTGTCGAGCTACATCAGCGAGGCTTGGCCTATTGACTACATGAACACGTATGCCAAGCGTATCGTAGGCCAGTTCGACGAGTTGATTAGCGACCCGCAATATGGCATGGTAGGTGGTCTGGAGCAGCTCTCTGCCGGCGTGGCTTACAAGGTGGAGGCTCAGGAACGCTTCTCGACAAGCTTCCGCGGACATCTGTTATCAACTCCCATCACTATGAAGAAGGGTTGGAACTGGGTGGCCTACCCGTGGACTGAGAGCCGCTTGATCAGTGCGACCATCACCGAAGCCGAGGAGGGCGACTACCTCGTGTCGCAACGCGGCTTTACTGAGTATGCCGATGGCTACTGGGAGGGCAGTCTGCGCACACTCGTGCCAGGCGAGGGATATCTGTACAGGTCTGAATCAGATAAGATATTGTCATTCGACTTCTCCTCTGGTGGCTTTAGCAATCGTGCTATGCTTTGGGATGTTGCATCTGATGTAGAACAGTCGGGAGGTGTGGATATCTACCGTTATCCTAACACAATGAACATGACAATTCAAGTTTATAAAGATGATGTTAATGTCTCTAATGATGATTTCCGCATCCATGCCTTCGCAGGCGAAGAGTTGCGCGGTACCAGCCAGAAGATTGGCAACAATCATTACTTAACAGTCTATGGTGAAGAACCTGTGAATATAACTTTTGTCGTGGAATCTATCTTAACAGGCGAAGAATTTGCAGCAGCCGAAATTCTGACTTTCTGCAATGACGTAGTTGGTAGCAGAAAGACCCCGTTTATACTCCATCTCGGCGATATGACAGGTATCTATTCACTTGTCTACGATAAACGACCAATGACAATCTACAGTGTAGAGGGTATTCTGATTAGCCGTGACGCTAATTTGGCTACATTGAAGAAACTACCCAAAGGTGTCTATATTATAAATGGTCAGAAATGTTTCATCAAATAAAGTGGAAAGATTATGAAAATGTTTGGTAAAATCGTAATCACATTCTTGTGTAGTGTACTGTCAGTAGTAGTATATGCACAGAGTTCGCACTGGTATGTAAATGCATATGACTACCAATATGACATGACAGTCTACTTCAACGTAGGGGTTGACGGTGTGGCAGTGCCAGATCTTGACAGTTACGAAGTGGCAGCCTTTGTCGGTGGCGAATGTCGTGGTGTAGGACGAATCCTCACACAAGGCGAAAATAAGTATGGTTACCTTCGCATGCACAGTAACAACGATTCGGGAGAGGCATTTACCTTCAGAGTTTATAATCACAATAATTCTAGAGTGTATGGAGTAAAGAATGACTCTCTTACATTCCAATCTCAAACAGTCGTAGGAATGCCTAGCACTCCCATCATGCTTTCCGTGTCAAGTGATTGCACAATTTCTGTGATTTCGTCAGATGAGACAAAAGGTATAGCAGAGGGATGCATTACCGTAAATTTCGGTGTTGAGGTTACTGTGACTGCTACTGCATATGAAGGTTACCATTTCGTAAGCTGGATGATAGGAGAAACCGTTGTCTCTACAGACGCATCCTATACTTTTACAGCAGATGGAAATGCGAGTTTTGTAGCTAATTTTGCTCCCAATCAATACTCCATGACTTTCGTGCTTGACAATGGTGAGGAGAACGTTGTGAAGACCCAAGACTATGGTAGCGGACTAACTGCACCTGAAGCCCCTGTGAAAACAGGATTCACATTCAAAGGATGGAGTCCTGAAGTTCCTGCAACAATTCCTGCGTCAGACCAGACCTTCACAGCC
>ONYZ01000071.1 GCA_900322175.1 uncultured Prevotella sp. | reverse complement strand
AACGAAGAACCGCCGTATGCGGAACCGCACGTACGGTGGTGTGAGAGGTCGGAAAATGAAGTAGGAGGAAAACTTCTTCATTTTCCTCCTACTCGATTAGACCAAATCGAACAAATTAAGGATTATTAACTATGATTATCAATAATGGTAAACATTTTTTTGTATTTTTGCACGGTGAAAATGAGTAATTTGGTTTTTACCAAATACTTTGCATCAACTTAAATGAACTAAATTAAGGGAGTGAGCGTCTACGTGAGTAAACGCTTCACTTTTTTTTATAATAGGCTCTTAATTGCTTGCACATATCAGAAAAATACTGTAACTTTGCACGCTGATATGGTACTTAATTGGATTTGGATTGGATTTTTTATCATTGCATTCATAATAGCCTTGGTAAAACTAGTGTTCTGGGGAGACTTTGATGTGTTCCCAGCCATGATGGACTCTACATTCTCGTCGTCGAAAACAGCCTTCGAAATATCGCTGGGACTAACTGGTGTATTGTCGCTTTGGCTTGGCATAATGAAAATAGGCGAAAAGGGTGGAGTAGTAAATGTGTTGGCCCGACTGCTCAGTCCGATATTCACCAAACTATTTCCTGACATCCCCAAGGGTCATCCCGTTACAGGCTCGATATTCATGAACATCGCAGCCAATATGCTGGGACTTGATAATGCCGCCACGCCACTGGGACTCAAGGCGATGGAACAACTACAGGACCTGAACCAGAAAAAGGATACTGCTAGCAATCCAATGATAATGTTCCTTGTGCTTAACACTAGCGGACTAACACTTATACCTATCTCAATATTGGTCTATCGCGCTCAGATGGGAGCTGCACAGCCTACTGACATATTCATCCCTATACTGCTTGCCACATTCTTCTCAACCCTAGCTGGTATCATCATTACCAGCATGTTTCAAAAGATAAATCTGCTTAATCGTACTATGCTGCTTACACTTGGTGGAGCTGCCTTGGTAGTGGCAACGGTTATATGGGGATTCGGTCAGATGGATTCGATACTGATGAACAAGGTGAGCACTAGTGCCGCCAACATCATGCTTATGCTGATTATCATCGCATTTATCCTATCGGGAGTGCGCAAGAAGATTAACGTCTATGACGCCTTTATCGAGGGAGCCAAAGAGGGATTTACAACAGCCGTAAGAATCATACCGTATCTGGTTGCGATATTGGTGGGTATTGGAGTGTTCCGTGCTTCTGGTGCAATGGATATGCTGATAGATGGCGTAAAATATGGTGTAGAGGCTTGTGGTGGAAACACTGACTTTGTGGGTGCGCTGCCAACGGCCCTGATGAAGCCGCTGAGTGGTAGCGGAGCACGAGGCATGATGGTAGATGCTATGACCACCTATGGTGCCGATTCGTTCGTTGGTCGACTGAGTTGTATCTTCCAGGGCTCTACCGATACTACATTCTATATCCTGGCTGTTTACTTTGGCAGTGTGGGTATCGTAAAGACTCGCCACGCCGTGGCCTGCGGACTACTTGCCGACCTTGCTGGTATCATATCTGCAATAGCAATAGCATACTTATTCTTTGGATAAATTATGGCAAATTTAAAATCATTAGCAAAAGACACAGCCATCTATGGCATTTCGAGCATCGTTGGTAGATTCTTGAACTATCTATTGGTGCCGCTATATACGCACTATATGCCTAAGGATTCAGGCGACTATGGCATCAGCACAAATGTTTATGCCTATACAGCGCTTATTCTTGTAATCTTGACATTCGGCATGGAGACTACCCTCTTTCGATATGCCAACGATGAGAGGTATAAGTCAGATACTGTCTTCTCAACAGCCTTTGCTACAGTTGGAGCGTTAACGGCAGTTTTCCTGCTGCTGATATTCGGCTTTATCAGTCCTATCAGTGGTGCATTGGGATATGCCGAGCATCCCGACTATCTGCTAATGATGGCTGTGGTCGTGGCGCTAGATGCTATCCAGGCTCTTCCTTTCTGCTATCTGAGATATCAGAAACGTGCCATCCGTTTTGCTTCGCTCAAGATGTTGTACATCTTGATTAATATTGCCTTAAATGTGGTCTACTTTGTGTTGTTGGACAAGACGTCGGTATTCTATGTGTTCTTTATCAATCTGCTGTGTACAGGTCTTCTTACATTCTTCTTCCTTCCTGATATGTTCCGCATCAAGTGGAAATTTGACGGAAAGTTGTTGCGCGAGATGTTCAGCTACTCGTGGCCCATATTGATTCTTGGTATTGCGGGCATACTGAATCAGGTGGCCGATAAGATTATCTTCCCCTTGGTTTATCCTGATGAAGCCGATGCAAATGTACAGTTAGGTGTATATGGATCGTGCGTAAAGATAGCTATGATTATGGCACTGATAACTCAGGCTTTTCGCTATGCATACGAGCCAATTGTGTTTGCCAGCAGCAAGGATTCCGACAAGACACGATATTATGCTTCAGCCATGAAATATTTTATTATCTTCACGCTGCTGGCTTTCCTATGTGTGATGGGCTGGATGCCGGTTTTGAAACTTATCATTGGTGCCGATTATCGTGAAGGCCTTGATGTTGTGCCAGTAGTGATGATGGCTGAAATCTTTATGGGCATATATTTCAACCTCTCGTTCTGGTACAAGCTCATAGATAAGACCATCTATGGTGCTTGGTTCTCGCTGGCTGGTTGTATCGTGCTCCTGTCAGTCAACATTATCTTTATTCCTAAGATAGGCTATTGGGCTTGTGCTTGGGGTGGCCTTGCCGGCTACGGTACAGCGATGGTGTTGAGCTACATCGTGGGCCAAAAGAAGAATCCTATCCCATACCCAACCAAGGATATTGTATTATATTTCATCGCTTCCATGGCTCTCTTTGGTATGATGAGGTGGTTTGCTGATAATACCGAATGGCCTGAGTGGGCACTGTTCATCATCAACAACTTCTTGATTTGTGGCTTTGTATATAGAATCATCAAGTGCGACATGCCACTATCAAGTCTGCCCGTTATTGGAAAAAGATTCAAAAACTAATTATATTTTATGAAAAAACTTCTTTTTACTTTACTTGCTGCATGCACCCTTACTAGTGCTAAAGCCGATGAGGGCATGTGGACACTCTACAACCTGCCTAACGCCGTTTACGAAACGATGAAGCAGGAAAACTATGCATTGCCATACGGAGCACTCTATTATGGCGAAGATGCCGTAAAGAACTGTGTGGTAAACTTTGGCGGATTCTGCTCAGGCGTGGTAGTATCGCCCGATGGACTTGTGTTTACCAATCATCACTGTGGTTTTGAGGCTATTCGTAGTCATTCTACTGTTGAGCACGACTATATGCTGAAAGGATTTGTGGCCAACTCATTCGAAGAGGAACTGCCAAACGAGCGACTCTTTGTAAGTTTTATGATTGAGCAGAAGGACATGACAGCTTATCTAGACTCATTAGGACTGAACAAGATAGATGAAGACAAGCGTTCGCATTTCGTAGACTCTATCGAGAATGTGATGAGCAAGGATATTCGTAAGCAGGACTCTACACTCCGCGTAGAAATCAAGCCTTTTTATGAGGGAAACCAGTACTTTCTGACCACTTATCGCGATTACAATGATGTTCGTTTGGTATTTGCCCTGCCTAAGTCGATGGGTAAGTTTGGTGGTGAGACCGACAACTGGATGTGGCCACGACAGACTTGCGATTTCTCTGTATTCCGTATCTATGTCGATCCAAAGACAGGCGCTCCTGCTAAGTATTCTAAGGATAATGTACCTTATCACCCCAAGAAGTGGGCTCCAGTATCGCTACAGGGCTACGTGCCTGGTTCTTTCTCTATGACCATCGGCTATCCTGGTTCTACCAGCCGCTATCTGTCTAGCTACGGTATCAAGGAGCGTCGCGATGCTCAGAATGAGCCTATGTACAAGACTCGTGAGGTTAAGCAGAACGTCATGATTCGCCACATGCGTGCCGACGAGGCTGTACGCATCAAGTACGATTCTAAATATGCTCAGAGCTCTAACTACTGGAAGAACTCTATTGGAATGAATAAGTGTATCGACTCTATCGGACTTATCCAGCAGAAGGCTCAGTTTGAGCAGAAGATTCGTCATTATCAGGATTCTACAGGATTCCTGAAGGGTAAACTCGACTTCGACAAACTGGAGAGTTTTTATGCTAAGCAGTTCAATGCTGTAAGAGCGTTTACTTATTTCTCTGAGACCTTTGGTGGTCGTAATTCTGACGAGCTTACACGCCGTGCTTATCGTGCCAACAACGGTTCGATTGTAAAGGGTAAGGACGGCAAGCCAAAGAAATGGTATATTGAATTTAAAGATAACAGCGACGAGTGGGACGAGGCTACTGACAAGGAGATTCAGGCAGCAGCGATGAAGTTCTATCGCGAGCAGGTAGAGGATAAGTATCTACCTGATTTCTATAGCGAGGTAGATAGCAAATTTGGTGGCGACTATCAGAAGTATATCGACTATCTCTACAAGAAGTCGAAATTGATGAAGAACGGTAAGAAGATCTACATCAACAAAGGTGGATTTCAGAAGGATCCTGGCGTGAAGTTCGGCCAGAGTCTGGAGGCCGTCATGAATCAGTTGTTTGAGGATTATGTAGTCTGCTACGACAGCATCGCCATCCAGGAGCGCTATCTCTGTGCTGCCAAGTTGCGCATGGAGGAGGATATGCCAAACTATAGCGATGCCAACTTCACAATGCGACTGAGCTACGGTCAGGTAGGCGAATATCTGCTGGGCGGCAAACCTTCAGGTTACTACACCACAGCCGAGAGTATCGTAGAGAAGATGAAGAAGGGCGAAAAGGGTGTTATCGACTACGAGGCAGAACCTATCATGAAGGAACTGCTCTCTGCTAAGAATTTTGGCAAGTATACTGATAAGACCACAGGTAAGATGCATCTGTGCTTCCTCTCTAACAACGACATCACTGGTGGTAACTCTGGTTCGCCAATGTTCAATGGTAAGGGAGAGTTGATAGGTCTCGCATTCGACGGCAACTGGGATAGCCTGAGTTCAGACATCTTCTTCGACAAGCAGCTGGCCCGCTGCATCGGTGTCGACATCCGCTACGTACTCTACATGATGGAGAAGTGGGGTAAGGCCGATCGTCTGATCAAAGAGATTGGAGCTAAGTAAACTATAAAGCCTCGCACAAACGCGAGGCTTTGTCAATTATATCAACTGGCTGATTTCTTCTAAGGAGTCAGCCGTTTTTATATACTGTCGCCACTCGCCACGAATCATACCTTTGGACTGAAGATCATCAAGGAACTCAATTAGTTTATTCCAGAATCCCTTCATATTGTAAAGTATTACAGGCTTGTGATGATAACCTATTGTGGCAGATGCCGCAACAGTAAACACCTCATCGAGTGTGCCGATGCCACCAGGCAGAGCTATAAACACATCACTTTGATCCATCATCAGCTGCTTGCGATCAGT
This sequence comes from uncultured Prevotella sp., assembly GCA_900322175.1. Taxonomy (GTDB): domain Bacteria; phylum Bacteroidota; class Bacteroidia; order Bacteroidales; family Bacteroidaceae; genus Prevotella. The sequence goes on along the minus strand of ONYZ01000071.1, from coordinate 7,664 downwards.
CAGATTATCGCAAGGAATCTCTATCTCCACATAATCGCTGGTACGGCCGGTTTCCTCTACCTTCGTAGGCACTATGCCGATGGTTCGGCCTCCAGCCGTCTTCGCAGCCTTGGCCACGCACTCCATTAAACCCTGGTTTACACCACCATACACTATGCTGTGGCCGTTATCTGCAGCCCACTTACCCAGTTCTTCTGTCATCACGAAGAAATCTGGATCAATCTGCTCATTTGCAGAACAAAATACACATATCTTCATAATGATTGCAAAGATACAACTTTTTTATAAAATAACTTGGAAGTTACTGATTATTTTCCTATATTTGCCATCAAATTACTATTGATTCTAAAACCTAAGCGATTATGAAAAAGATTCTATTATTGATGATGGCGATGATGGTGCTGAGTAGCACTAATGCCAATGCACAGGGTTTCCTGAAGAAACTAAAGCAGAAAGCCGAGAATGCTGTTGGCAAGGCTGTAATTGGCAAGTCGGCTGTAATTGGCAAGTCGGCAGAAGAGGCTGAGAAAGAAGCCCAAAAGTACCAAGAAGAAGCAATGGCTCAGTATGGCATCGATGCTGATGAAAAAGAGAAAGACAACACTCCTGCTGTACCTAAAACTACAGATCTGATTCCAAAGAAATCACAATCCACACTTATCTGGGATGGTGTAGTTACCCCAAGCAAAGCATCATCAGCTCAAGCATTGTTGGCTGAATTGCCACCTTTGCCTTCTGCAGAAAAGATAGCGAAGAGCACCACAGAAGAACGTAATGCCTACTACAGCAAAATTCAGGCCGTAACACTGCGTGTAGATATCCTTCAGAAGAGTCAGAGCGAAGGCGGATGTTCGGATGCCGATATAGAGGCCGAGCGAATAAAGTGGGAGAAGAAACTACAGAATTTGTTTGGTCTTACCGCTGAGGAGATGGCAATCCTGCAAAGTGACAATGCCTCGGACGCACAACGAGAAGCCGTGACGGAAAAGATGTTGCAAAACAAGATGGGCTTAAACATGAACGACCCAGAGATGGCTAAGTTCGAGAAAATGAGTGAGAAGGAACAGGAAGACTATATCATGAAGCACCCTGAGTTTATGCAGAAGATGCAGAAGATTGCCGCCAAAGCCAGGACCTTCTCTAACGAAGCGCAGCAACTCACTGCGGGCGTAACCACGATGGAAGAAAAGGTGGCCAAACTGAATAAAGACCGTCTGGCATTCGAAGAGCGCGAGCTGAATCATAACTATGATATGGTGAAAGCGAAATATAACGACCGTCTGCAGAAGATATACAATCAGATCTTCGCCACCAACGATCAGGCTCAGATAGATGCTCTCTATGAGCAAGCTGACGCTCTGCTACTTGAATACCGCATAAAAGCCGCCACAGAGTATCGCGCATCGCTGCAACGCAGAATCAATAAGGAAATAGAGTATGTGGCCGAGTGGAATAAGATTATGCAAGAAGCCGTAGCTGATGGAACTATCCCAGAATGCACTCTTAATCGCAGCGATCTGAATCTGGTGACAAACGTAGCAAACGACCTGAACGAAGCTTATAAGGATTTGCCAGAACTAGATGCTTCGCCCGTTCAGAAGGAGACCGTTTTCACCCTACCTAATGGCTACAACTTTGGCTGGTGGGAGAGTTTCTGGTATATTGGCGATGTATCAAAGATGGTAGGCAATGGCGGCAAGAACGTTGGTTCTGTGATGCCACTTCTGGCCTTCAACGACAAGGACGGCACCTACGGAAAGGTGGTAAATGGCAAGTTCCAGAAGATCAGTGAGAAGGAACTTGATGAAATAAACCAGAAGAACAGCAAGGCTGGTAACAAGCGTTGGGCCCAGGGAGCCAAACCACCTTACGGCACCTATAAGAGTCGTAGTGGCAAGCGAACCGTTGAGTATAACGAAGGTTCTGGCGACATTGTAATCAGCGGTATGACTTACTTCTTCCCCATCTCATTTACAGCATCGGCAGATAAACTGCAATGGGTAGAAATGAAGGACAATAAGTTGCTGCTTTGCACCTATAAACTCTAAATGATTATACGCAAGATTATAACCCTACTATCGCTGCTGCTCACACTGGGCAGCAGCATAGTTTTCTCAGCCAATTACCAGCATGAATTTGGCGACGACTGGACGCAGGCAGAAACATTCGTTCGCGAGCATCATGCTGATTGGAAACCGATATTCGACGAATTCGGAGTAGACGCCAGCATAGCCGAAGCTATCGTTTTCCCTGAACTTATTCGCTACAGCCATTGGCAAGATGCCATTGAGACGGCAACCGTCAAAGGTGTTTACGTATCAGGAGGGAGCGAAAAGGCCAACTTTTCCATTGGGCGATTCCAGATGAAACCTTCATTTGCCGAAGAGATCGACCAAGAGTGGAACCAGTCTACATTGGCTAGCGAGTTTGGTTTCAAATTCGATGTGCGTAATAATTCTGATGCCCGTAGCAGTCGTGTAAAACGGCTAGGCACCATCGAGGGCCAATGCCGATATTTGGCCATTTTCATCCGTTTGATGTATCTGCGTCATCCAAAACTCCAATCGTTTTCAGTCGAACAACAAGTTCGTTTCCTGGCTACAGCCTATAACGGCAATCATCGGGCTACCTGGCAGCAGATTATCGCTCAGCAGAAACATAAGACCTTCCACACTGATCTGCTGAAAACCCGCCACACAAAAACCTATCGTTATTGTGAGATTTCCGTATGCAGTCTGAAAAATATTCTGCAATAGCTGCAAATTTATGTTTCAGATCCTGAAACATGTATTCCAAAGCGTAGAACACATGTTTCAAGTCGTGAAACATATATTCCAAGTCACGGAACATAAAATAACAAACTATCGTAAAACAAATCTTTTTCAATAAGTATTTGCTTTTCTCAATAAAAATGATTATCTTTGCAAACTATTACACATCAATACATTATCAAAATGAAGAAACTATTATTATCAATGGCAATGATGACATGTGTTGCAAGTGCTTTTGCACAGAAAAAACTAGTGCTTTACTACTCAGAAGTAGGTTCTACCAAGGCTGTAGCTGAAGAGATTCAGAAGCAGACCGGAGCCGACATCGAGGCAATTGAGGCTGTAGAGCCCTATTCTGGTGATTTTCAGGCCACTATCCAGCGTGGAAATAAGGAAAGAGAAAGCGGCCAGTGGCCAGCTATCAAGGCTATTAAGAAGAATATCAAAGACTATGATGTAATATTCCTTGGATATCCCATTTGGTTTGGCACCTATGCCAACCCGATGGTGACGCTCGTTAAACAGCAGGATTTTGCAGGCAAGACTATCGTACCATTCTGCACATTCGGTAGTGGTGGTCTTAATACATCATCAGAAAATCTAAAGAAAGCGCTGCCTAAGGCTAAGATTGTACAGGGCTACGGCGTACGAACAGCCCGTGTAACAAAGGCTGCCAAGGAGTTGGATCGTTTCTTGAAAGAGAACGGTTACAAGCCTGGCAAAGTAAAGTCTCTGCCAGCTTATTCTGCCCAGAAGCCTGTTACTGATGCAGAGAAAGCACTCTTTGATGCTGCTTGCTCTAGCTACCAGTTCCCTCTTGGCACACCTCAGACAGTGGGTAAGCGCGAAACTCCTGATGGCACCGACTATAAGTTCAGCGTTAAGAGTCGTGGCATGAATGGCGAAGAAGCCACTTCTACTATCTACGTTACTGTAGAAAAGGGTGGCAAGCCTGAATTTACAGAAGTAGTAAGATAATAGCGGATGAAGACATTTGAAGAATTGGGCGTTTGCGAACAGATACGCAAAGCTATCGAGGAGTTGGGGTTTGTGCATCCTATGCCAGTACAGGAGGCTGTGATTCCTTATCTGTTGGGCAACGAGAATGATGTAATAGCCTTGGCCCAGACTGGTACTGGTAAAACGGCAGCATTTGGCATTCCATTGTTGGAGCGCATCGATACATCGCAGCGTTATACACAAGCTTTGGTGCTTTCGCCAACCAGAGAGCTCTGTTTGCAGATAGCCGACGACTTGCGCGACTTTGCCAAATATATGGATGGTGTGCATGTAGAGGCTGTTTATGGCGGCGCTGCCATCGAGCCACAGATGCGTGCCCTGAAAAAAGGTGTCGAGATTATCGTCGCCACACCAGGACGACTGGTTGACCTGATGCATCGTGGCAAAGCCGACTTGAGCAAGGTTGGCAATATCGTACTCGACGAGGCAGACGAAATGCTTAATATGGGATTCTCTGATAGCATCAACGAGATATTCGAATCGCTGTCAGAAGAACATCACACTCTGATGTTCTCAGCCACCATGAGCAAGGATGTAGAACGTGTGGCTAAGAAGTACCTGCACGACTATAAGGAAATCGTTGTAGGAAGCCGTAATGAGGGCGCAGAGAGCGTTAACCACATTTATTATATGGTGAATGCCAAGGACAAATATCTCGCCCTGAAGCGCATTGTTGACTTTTATCCACGCATCTTTGCGATTATCTTCTGTCGCACTAAGATTGAAACTCAGGAGATTGCCGATAAACTCATCAAAGATGGTTATAATGCTGAGTCGCTGCATGGCGACCTGAGTCAGCAGCAGCGAGACCTAACTATGCAGAAGTTCCGCAATCACCTTACTCAACTATTGGTAGCAACAGATGTTGCTGCGCGAGGACTGGATGTTGACGATCTTACCCACGTAATCAACTTTGGATTGCCAGACGACATCGAGAACTATACTCACCGTTCTGGTCGTACGGGTCGTGCGGGTAAGAAGGGAACATCTATCTCGATTGTACACAGTCGTGAGAAGTTCAAGATTCGTAATATTGAGAAGGAGATAGGCAAGGAGTTTGTCAAGGCAGAGATTCCTTCGGCTGAGGAGATTTGTAAGAAGCAACTCTATAAGGTAATGGATCAGATCGTCAAGACTGACGTAGACGATGAAGAGATAGCTCCATTCATGCAGGATATTAATCGCTACTTTGAGTATATCGATAAGGAGGAGTTGATAAAGAAGATTGTATCTCTTGAATTTGGCAAGTTCTTGGCTTATTATGCAGATGCTCCAGAGATTGAGGCTGTTGTGCCAGATAGAAAGGAAAAGAAGCCTCAGAGCGACAAACAGAAGCTACAAAATAAGGCTCAGAAGGGTTATCGCCGACTGTTTATCAATCTTGGCAAGCGTGATGGATTCTATCCAGGCGAACTGATGCAGACGCTAAATAGATTTGTAGGTGGTCGTCAAGAAGTCGGACACATCGACCTGCTTGACACAATTTCATATTTCGAGGTTCCAGAGAAGGATGCCAAGAAGGTGATGATTCAATTGTCAGGTATCAGATATAAGGGCAGAACAGTACGTTGCAATGATGCTGACGAGGGTTACCCAGAAGGCAAATCAGGCAAGTCGCAGTCAAAACCCAAGCGTCAGAAGAAAGATAATTGGCGCGAGTTGATAAATAAGGCTCCTCGTGGTTTCAAGGGCGAAGAGCCAGATTTCTCAGAAGAAGGATGGGCTATGCGCAAGCCTCGCAAAAAGAAGAAATAGTTTTTATTGGCGCGGATTACGCAGGTTTTTATAAAAAAGACACGGCTTACTACCAATTAGTAATAGCCGTGTCTTGAATTTTTATTAAAGCCGTGTTAATCCGTGCCAAAAGAACTACTCCATTCCTTTGAGTGCTGAAAGATATTCGGCCTTTTTGTTATCGCCAAAATCGATATCTACGCAGTTGTTTATGCTGCCACATACATTGACAGCAAACTGCTGAGCCTCGTTTATCACATAGTCCCAGATGGTCTCGTCAACACCTTCATATAGCATTTCTCGAGTCACACCATACTTAAGCAGTCCATATACAAAACCTGCATTGAAGTTATCGCCTGCACCGATAGTGCTTACCGTCTTGGTGACAGCTACTGGATATTGCTTGGATATGCCACCCTTAGCTCTGAACTCGATAGGATTGGCACCCTGAGTATATACAAAGTTCTTGCAGTAGAAGTCTATCTGAGCACGATACACGCTATCTGCATCCTTCTTTTTATACATTATCTCAAAGTCCTCTGAACTGCCTTTTATGATATCAGCGAGTTCAAAATTCTCAAGGATGTTTGCAGTAACTTTTACCAAGTCGTTCAGATGCGATGCTCTGTAGTTCACGTCGTAATACAAGATAGCTCCTTTCTCATGTGCATATTCCAGAAAAGCATGCATCTGTGGACGGATTACTGGATTGATGGCATAGAACGAGCCGAACATCACTACATCGTTAGGTTGTATGTCAGGAGTTATGAACTCCAGACGGTCGTGAGGATGATCTTTATAGAATATATATTCAGCATCGTTGTTCTCGTTGAGGAAAGCCAGCGATACTGGCGATTTAGCCTCTGGATAGACGCTGATATTCGATGCATCTACATTGTTCTCCTCAAGGAAACTGATGATGCGACGCCCCACACGATCGTTACCCGTCTCACTGATAAATGCGCAGTCTAGTCCAGCACGTCCAAGCGAAATAAGCCCGTTGAACATCGAACCTCCAGGCACAGCGCCGATAGGCTGTTCATCTCTGAAGATGATATCGAGTATTGTCTCTCCTATTCCTATTACCTTTCTCATAATCTAAAAAATCGGCACTGCTCTCGCAATGCCGATCCTATCTAAATTGCTAAAAATTAGTCAGCAACGAGTGTAAAGCGCTGGAAGGCAACGATCTTAAGATCCTTGTCCTGCTTAGCGAGCCACTGAGCAACAGTAGCCTTGTCGCCATCGCCGAACTGGAACTCCTGGTCAACCAAGCAGTTCTCCTTCTTGAACTTCTCAACACGCCCCTTAGCGATACCCTCAATCATAGGCATCTTCAGGTTAGCCTCGCCCTCAACCTTTGCATCAGCAATGATCTTGCGAGCCTCGTCAGCCTGCTCCTGTGTGAGCCAGCCCTTTGACATGTTGCTCTCGATGTGATCCTCAGAATCAACGAGGTTGGGGTTCAAGCCAGCCTTCTTGAGTTTCATATCAACGAACTTCTGAACCTGCTCGAGCTTAGACTTCTCGATAGCGGTCTTGTACTCCTCGTCCAGAATCTTCTGGTCGATGCTCTGAGCGTCGAGAGCTACTGGCTTCATGGCAGCTACCTGCATAGCAACAAGGTGGCCCTGCTCAGCAGCGGGCTTGTTGGTCTGAACCATTGTGCACAGAGTGTTCTTGCCCATGTGGTTGTAAACCTCGATGTTCTCACCCTCGAGAGTCAGGTAGCCATCCAGCTCCATCTTCTCACCAGTGATACCTGAACGCTGTGTAACAGCCTCCTGAGCGGTCTGACCGTTGATATCGAGAGCCTTAACAGCCTCAATATCCTTAGCCTTGGCAGCGATGGCAGCGTCGAGGATGCTCTGAGTAAGAGCAATGAAGTCGGCACCGTTGGCTACGAAGTCGGTCTCACACTTCAGGGCGATCATAGCAGCGAAGCCATCAACGCTCTTTACGAGTACACAACCATTAGATGTCTCACGGTCGCTACGCTTAGCAGCGATAGCGAGGCCACGCTCACGGAGAAGCTCCTTGGCCTTGTCGAAGTCGCCCTCAGCCTCGGTCAGAGCCTTCTTTACGTCAGCCAGACCAGCGCCAGTCATTGCGCGAAGCTTCTTGATATCGTCAATTGAA